>CAYUFG010000033.1:0-16431 GCA_964443815.1 uncultured Halobacteriales archaeon
CCAAGCTCAACGAGATATACGAGGGGACGAGCGAGATCCTCCGGAACACCATCGCAGAGCAGTTGCTGGATTGAGCCGACGTGGATCGGTACGATCCGGGCCAATTTTCACAATCGTAGACGCGGAAAAATCTATCACGGCCGACAGCGTGTATGGGCCATGGCAGTCAATCGCTCACACCCCGTGTCGGACCCCGAACAGGCCGTCCAGGTGGATCGTTGTCGTTTCGCCCGGCCGGACCGTCGTCGATCCCCGATCCGGGTCCGGTTTCGACCAGTGGAGTCTCCAGTGCCGACGCCTCGGGAAGGTAGCCCCCGCAGGTCACGGTATCAGCGGAGATGAGACCGCTCCGCCGAGACGACCGGTTCGACCGCAGCCGTGGTGAGGGTGCCCACCCCGACTACAGGGACTCACCCCGTCCACGCCCTGATCGTCCACAACGCCGTGCGGTCCTACGAGCGACCGCGACGCTCTGGGTTGCCGGCTGGCTGGTGCAGACCGTCCCCGGCGCCAGCGCCCAGAACCAACCCATCACCGTGAACCGTGACGTGGGCAACCTCGTCGTTCTCCCCGCGCAATCGGACGCCACGGTGACCGGGACGTCCACACTGGATCCGAACACGGACTTCCTCGTTCGGGTGTTCAGCCAGGCCTCGCCCGCATTCGACCGTGAGGCTGCGACGGTCGTTAGCGACGACGGGACGTGGGTGGCGACGATCGACCTCACAGTCGCCGTCGACGACCAGCCGATCACGGTCGAATGCATCTATAATGGCGACGCGGTCGCGTCCGCCGACGGCGTGATCGGCCCGCTTTCGGCCTCGGTCCGGTTCGATGACCAGCGGATCGGTGCCGAAGAGCCACGGGTAGTGATCACCGGCGCTCGACTCGAAGTCGGGGGCTTCATCGTCGTTACCGACGGCACGGACGGCTCGATACGCGGCGTATCCGACTACCTCGAGGGCGGGACGGTCCACACTGATTTCGCAGTGCCGATCGATTCCCCGGTCGATGGTGCCGAGCAACTCGCGGCGACTGCCTGGCTTGACGTGAACGGCGACCGCCTCTTCGTCGTGGGGACCGATAGTCCATATCCAGCCGGGAATCCGGCCAGCGACTCGGCCGTAGTCCGACCGGTGACGCCGGCCCCCGAGACGACGGCGCCACCGACCGACACGACTGGACCACCGGACTCGGCCGGCGGACTGGACGTGGCCGTCTCGCTCGCTGGCGGTGTACTGGGCGTTGCCGGTCTGCGGCGGACGACAGCCCGGCTCCGGGACGAGGCCTACAGACGGCGGGACGGCTGGAACCGACCGCCTGTCGCGCAGTTCGTTTCCGTTCCGGAGCGGCCGCGTCCGGGGGTTCCCGTGCTGTTCGACGGCTCGTTCTCGTTCGATCCGGATCCGGACGACGCCGTCGAACGGTACGAGTGGGCCATCGGCGAGGCCGAGCTTCGGGGGCCGCGACGGGTGCACGTCTTCGGGTCCGCCGACGAGCACGACGTCGAACTCCGGGTCGAGGACGACTCCGGAGCGGTCGGGAGACACGCGGATACCGTCCGGGTCGAGACTCGATCGGGCCGCCTCGAACTCGCGGCCGTCAATCCGGCCGATCCCCGCGACGAATCCCTCACATTCCACAACGCCGGCGACGCCGACCTCCGCGTCGGAGCGTGGTCGGTCCATCAAGCCGCCGAGACGGCCGGGACTCTCACGCCCGGCTCTCGTACCTACGCGTTTCCCAAGCCATTCACCCTCCCCACCGAGGAGTCCGTCTCGATCCACACCGGGGCCACGCATTCCAGGGAGGACGAACCGGACCCCGCCGATCACCACCTCTACTGGGAGTCCGCCGAGCCCATCTGGGACGACCGGTCCGACGCGCTGGTGGTCACCGACGCGGACGGCAATCCGGTATTCGGCGCCCGCTACGAGCGAACCGACGGGGAGGAGTACGCCATCGAGCGCGTCGAACCCAAAGCCCTCGAGGACTGGTTCGACTCGGTTTCAATCGACGAGCGACTCCGGATTCCACTCCTCGGCGTGACCGTCGGGCCACGGATCGGAATCGGCGCGATCAAGAACGGACTGAACTTCCTCGCCTCCTGTCTGTTCCTGCGGGGGTCGGCGGCCTTCGCGAGTGCGTGGGGCCAGATCACCGCATTCCTCGCCCTCTTCCTGGTCACCTGGCTCGTGAGTACCGGAGTCGGCATCGTCCAGCCCTCCATCGACGTTGGCGGACCGATCCTGGCGCTGCTTGGCGCCGCCGCGGTGACGACCGTCGGCGGGGTCGCCGCCGCCACCACCCGGATCGTCAGATGGGTGGTCGATCGACTGCCCTAGGCGAGGCGGATCGACCGTCGGTGGCCGTCGACCCCCGCAAAAACCACGATTCAGCGAGACTCCCCATCAGGCCGAGCACCCACCGCTCTCCCCCGACCGCCTAGTGCTCGGCGAGCTGCTCCCCGAGCCAGTCGTAGTGGTCACGGAGCCGCCGTTCGCCCGCCTCCGTCAACGTGTAGACGTCGTGGATCCCTTCGGCCTCCGACCGGACGAATCCGGCGTCGACGAGCGCCTCCAGCGCGCCGTAAAACGACTGCGGGTCGATCCGCTCATCGTAGTGACGCGAGAGCGCCGCCTTGACCGCCTGAGCCTGGAGCGACTCCCCCGCGAGGATGGCACAGATGTCCCGCCGTCGGCCGCTCTGGAGGAATTTCGTCACTCGAAGGCGGGGATACCCGTCAGGTCCGCCCCGAGGATCAGCGTGTGGATGTCGTGGGTGCCCTCGTAGGTGTAGACCGTCTCCATGTTCGCCATGTGGCGCATCGGCGAGTAGTCGAGCGTGATGCCGTTGCCGCCGAGCATCTCGCGGGCGACTCGGGACTGATCCCGCGCCATTCGGACGTTGTTGCGCTTGGCCATCGAGATGTGCTGGGGACGGAGGTCACCGCGTTCCTTCAGCTTCGCCACGCGGTAGACCAACAACTGCGCGAGGGTGATCTGGGTCGCCATCTCGGCGAGTTTCTGTTGCTGGATCTGGAAGCGTGCGATCGGCCCGCCGAACTGGTCACGATCCTTCGCGTAGTCCCGTGCCGTCTCGAAACAGTCCCGCGCGGCGCCGACGGCGCCCCACGCGATGCCGTAGCGGGCCTGGGTGAGACACGAGAGTGGTCCCTTCATACCGGAAACGCCCGGCAGGACGTTTGCCTCGGGCACCCGGACGTCGGTGAGCCCGATCTCACCCGTAATCGAGGCACGCAGCGAGATCTTCTCCTCGAGCTTGTTCGTGGTGACACCGTCTCGGTCCGTCTCGACGAGGAAGCCGCGAACCGGGTCGTCCTCGGCCGAGCGGTCACGCGCCCAGACGACCGCGACGTCGGCGATCGGCGAGTTGGTGATCCACGTCTTCGCGCCGTTGAGGACGTACTCGGATCCGTCCTGCTCCGCGTAAGTCTCCATCCCCTCGGGATTCGATCCGTGGCCCGGCTCCGTCAGACCGAAACAGCCCACCGCCTCGCCCTCGCCGAGTGCCGGGAGCCACTCCTCCTTTTGGGCTTCGCTGCCGTAGCTGTGGATAGGGTACATAACCAGCGCGCCCTGGACCGAGGCCATCGACCGCAGTCCCGAGTCCCCCGCCTCGAGCTCCTGCATCAACAACCCGTAGGCAGTCTCGGAGATGTTCGGCGAGCCATAGCCCTCGAGGTTTGGCGCGTAGAAGCCCAGTTCGCCCATCTCGGGGATTAGCTCCGTCGGGAAGGTGGCGTTCTCGAAGTGCTCGGCCAGATCCGGCCGGAACCGTTCGTCGACGAACTCCCGGGCCGTGTCGCGGATCATCCGCTCTTCCTCGTCGAGGTCGGCCTCGAGCGAGACGTAATCGAGCATGGCCCTAGGTTGGCCAACGCGGGGAAAACCATTGTGGTCGCCCGTTACACCGGCAAAACGGGGGGATTCGACGGGCCTTAGTCGTCGGCGTGTGAGGGGTTGATATGGGTTTCAGCCTCTCCGACGAACACGAGGCGATCCGGCGGGCGGTCCGTGAGTTCGCCGAAGCCGAGATCGAGCCGGTCGCCCGTGAACACGACGCCGAGCGGCGGTATCCCGAGGAGATCCGGAAGAAAGCGGCCGACCTCGACTTCGTCGGTCCCGCGATCCCGACCGAGTACGGCGGTCCGGGGATGGACACTCTCGGGGACACGATCGTCACCGAGGAGCTCTGGCGGGCGGACCCCGGCATCGGGTCAGCGGTCGGCAGCGCCGACTTCGGGACGAACATGCTGATCGAGTTCGGCGACGAGTGGATGAAAGAAGAGTGGCTACCGGAGATTGCCGCCGGTGAGGCCGTCTCCGCGTCGGCCATCTCGGAACCGGCCCACGGCTCGAACGTCGCCGGCATGGAGACCCGCGCGAAGCAGGACGGTGACGAGTGGGTCATCGACGGCACGAAGATGTGGATCACCAACGGGACCGTCGCCGACGTGAGTCTGGTCATGGCGAAGACGTCGCCTGACGCAGGCCACCGCGGGATCACCGCGTTTCTCGTCCCCACGGACACCGACGGCTTCCAGCCGACGAAGATCAACAACAAACTCGGTATCCGCGCCTCCGACCTCGCGGAGATCGTCCTCGATGACGTGCGCGTTCCGACTGAGAACGTCGTCGGCGAGGTCGACGAGGCCTTCTACCAGTTGATGGAATTCTTCGCGGACGGTCGGACGAGTGTCGCGGCCCAGGCCGTCGGCGCCGCCCAGGGCGCCCTCGAGGCCGCAGTCTCGTACGCGAACGAGCGCGAGCAGTTCGACCAAAAGATCGCCGACTTCCAGGCGATCGAGCACAAGATCGCCGAGATGGCGACACAGGTCGAGGCAGCCCGCGCTTTGACCTACCGAGCCGCGACCGAGGTCGAGCGGGAAAACCAGGAGATCGCCGCCAAGTACTCGAGCATGGCGAAACTGTTCGCCAGCGAGATGGCCGTCGACGTCGCCGACGAGGGACTGCAAGTCCACGGGGGCGCGGGCTACGTGACCGATCACGCCGCCGAGCGGTACTACCGAGACGCCCGAATAACGAAAATCTACGAAGGGACGAGCGAGATTCAGAAGAACGTCATCGCCGACCGCGTACTCTAGAAATTCGCTCGGAGGTAGTCGGCCACTCGGGCGGTGCGATCCTCGTCGAACGTCCAGAGCCCCACCCAGGCATTGTCCTCTGCCTCCCACGCAACCAGCGCAACGTCGTCATCCGGGTCGATCGGTGACTCGAAGGTCAAAAACCAGGATTTGCGATACTCCTCCGTGTCGTTTTCGTGGACGACGATGCCGTCGGGGTAGTCTGTCCGCTGGCTCCCGACGCCGTAAATATGGGCCTCGACGCCGGATTCCCCGAGCATGCGATAGACCTGTCGGGTGCCGTACTCGTCGTTGAGACGGGAAAGCCGTTGGAACCCGACGCGAAGTTCGCCACCGTCGACGCGCAATGCTCGGGCTTCGATGTACCGCGACATTACGACCAGGAGGAGCTTCTCCTTGTTCGAGGCGGGGTAGCCGCGGAGGTCAAACTCGATGTCCGTTAGCTCGCGAAGGACCGCCGGGACCGCCGTCTCGGAGAGATCGTTGGCACCGCTCCGGTACCGGTCGGCGTTGATCAGTAGAAACGCGTCCGCCAATTCGCTCAGATCCGAGTCCGCGACGACGCCCGATTCATCGAGCAGGACCACGTCGTCTGTGACGGGGCCAGGGACCGATTCTTCGACGACGTGGACCGGCTGCCGTTCGAAAGCGCTCGAGAGTAGGTTCAGTATCGGCGCTGGTTGAGCCCGGTTGAGCACCAGCATGGTGGCCTCGGAGGGGTCCGCCGGTTCGATGAAGTCACGTACCGATGCGACAGGTCCAGCGGTCATCTCCTACCCTGTGTCAGCCACCCGTAAAGGCCCTGCGACCACTGGCGTCTCAGTAGGCCGCCAGACCCGTACAGTCCTCGCAGTAGGCGTGTCGGCGGTACAGGGTGGTTGTTTCCAGGCCTATGCCACAGTCCTGGCAGGCAGCGTATGGTTCGACCTGCATACTTGCCCTCTGCACCCCAGGTTTTTAGGCTTGCCGAAAACGAGAGAAGCCGGGGTTTATCTCGCCGGCGCCCGATATCCCGGTATGGAACCCGACAACCTGCGGGAGATGCTCGAATCCAATGGCGAGCTAATGGTCAACGTCACAGAGTTTCCGGAGCCCCTCGAACTCCACATCCACGATACCGACATCGGTGACGAGGTCGTCAAGCTCCAGCTCACGGACGGCGTCGTCACCTTCGACGTCGACGAGGTGACCGGGGCCTGGATGCACACGCACTCGCTCGCTGACATCGGCCTCGAGTAACGACCCCGTATCTGGGCCACGACGGCTGGCCGAGCCGACCGATCGGCTCCTACCTTTATCAGCCGGCCTGCACAGTGTGAGCCCATGGCATCCGACTGGCAGGCCGCCGAGCGGGCGTTCGACCACCCCGTGGTCGGAATGTCGACGATACCGGAGCTGTTCGATGCCTCCGCGACCCGAAACGCCGACCGCCCCGCCCAGATGTACAAGGGAGGGGTCTACGATCGGTCGCTGGCCCCCGACGTCCTGCCCGCCGCCCCGGACGGCGAGTTCGCAACGGTGTCGTACGGAGAAATGCAGGCAGCCGTGCGTAACCTGGCGGCGGGCCTGCGCGAGCTGGGCGTCGCGGTCGGCCAGCGCGTGGCAATCTACGCCGAGACGCGCCTGGAGTGGGCCCAGAGCGACTTCGCCATCCTCGCCGCCGGGGGGGTCGTCACGACCGTCTACGCCACCTCCACCGAACGCCAGGTTCGATACCTCCTCGATGATTCCGGGGCCCGTGGCGTCCTCGTCGGTACTGCCGACCAGCTCGAGCGCGTCCTCGCGGTCGAGGAGGATCTCGGCCTGGACTTCCTGGTCGCCTTCGACGAGCTCCGTGGTGACCCCTATGAGTCACGCGATGACGTCTACACGCTCTCGGACGTCCACGCCCTCGGCCGGGAGCGGTTCGATCGCGCCGAGTACGAAACCTGGCAGGACGA
Source organism: uncultured Halobacteriales archaeon (assembly GCA_964443815.1). Lineage (GTDB taxonomy): Archaea > Halobacteriota > Halobacteria > Halobacteriales > Haloarculaceae > CAYLJD01. The sequence continues at coordinate 7,069 of CAYUFG010000033.1, forward strand.
GCGGTCCCCGGAGGATCTCTGCAGCCTCATCTACACGTCGGGGACGACCGGAAAGCCCAAAGGAGTAGAACTGACCCATCGCAACTTCCGGGCGAACGTGAACCAGCTCTACGCGCGGTTCGGACCGCGCCCGGACAAACCGGCCGATATGGGCGTGATCGACCAGCATAGCAGATCCGTCTCGTACCTCCCCCTGGCCCACGTGTTCGAGCGCACCTCGGGGCACTTCGTCAACTTCGCCGCAGGCGCCTGCGTCGCCTACGCGGAGAGTCCGGACACGCTCCGTGAGGACTTCGGCCTGGTCGAGCCGACATCGGCCACGAGCGTGCCACGGGTGTACGAGAAGATCTACGACGCCATCCGCGAAGAGGCCAGTGAGAGCGGGGTAAAGGAGCGGATCTTCAACTGGGCAGTCGGCGTCGGCCAAGCCTACCACGAGGCGGTGGACCCCGGCTCACTCCTCCGAGCAAAACAGGCTGTCGCGGACCGGCTGGTGTTCTCGCAGGTGAAAGAGGCACTCGGGGGCAATCTCGACTTCCTCTTTTCGGGTGGTGGAAGCCTCTCGCCGGAGCTCTGTGCGCTCTACCACGGGATGGGCCTGCCTATCCTCGAGGGATACGGGCTCACCGAGACCGCCCCCGTGGTGACGGTAAATCCACCGGAGGAACCGAAAATCGGCACGATCGGCCCGCCAGTCGTGGACGTAGACGTCCGCATCGACGAGGACGCAGTGGTCCAGTCGGAGTTCCAGGGTGAGGGTGCGGTCGGCGAACTCCTCGTATCCGGACCGAACGTCGCTACCGGCTACTGGGACCTGCCAGACGAGACGGCCCATGCATTCGTGACGGACGGCGACGAACGATGGTTTCGAACGGGCGATATCATGCACCGACGGCCCGATGGGTATCTCGAATTCCGCGAGCGTATCAAGCAGATCCTCGTGCTCTCGACCGGGAAGAACGTGGCTCCCGGGCCGATCGAGGACGCCTTCGCTGCCAGTGAGGTCGTCGAACAGGCGATGGTGATCGGCGACGACCGCAAGTTCATCAGCGCACTGCTCGTGCCGAACCTCGACCACGTCCGGAGCTGGGCCGAGGAAGCGGATGTCGAACTGCCGGACGATCCGGAGGCGATCTGTCGGAGCGAGCACGTCGTCGATTACGTCCGAACGGAGGTCGAGCGGGTAAACGACCGGCTCGAGGACTACGAGACGATCAAAAAGTTTCGCCTCGTGCCGACCGAGTTCACGGAGGACAACGGCCTGCTGACGCCCACGATGAAGAAGAAACGTCGCAACATTTTGGAGCGGTTCGACGACCGGATCGAGGAGATGTACGAGGAAGACCCCGCGGGGAGACCCGACTAGCTCTCCGGCTCGAAGAGGTCCTCGATGCGACAGTCGAAAAACGCCGCCAAATCGACTTTGCCATCCGAAAACGGGTTTCGAGTCAGCCGACCGGGAGCATCTTCATCCCGTAGCGGGCGACGGCCTCCTGGGTGTAGATCCGGCGGATCGTCGCCTCCAGCCGGTCGCCGATGTCGACCGTCTCCTCGCCCTTGGGGATGGCCTGGACCGGGACGGAGACGGTCTCTCCGTCTGGCCCGTCCAGCGCGACGATGGCGCTGACGTACGAGCCGCTACGGGCCTGCTGTTCGACGAACTCCGGCGGCGCGCCGCCCTGGCCGATCGTCGTCGCGGCCTCGACAGTCCCGTTCCCGTCGAGTTCGACTAGTTCGAACTCGGTCACACCGCCACAGCCCCCGCAGGCGCCCTCCGGCGGAAACGCGAGTTCACCGCAATCCGGGCAGCGTCCCGCGACGAGTCGGTGACGCTGCGGGATGGTCCGTCGCCAACTCGGAACGCTGACGTACGCGCCGCCGCCGTCCGGCTCGCCCGTCGTGATCTCGCCGCGTATTCGGAGGTATTCGCCGTAGGAGAGTTCCAAGTCACCGCCGAGCGCAGTCTCGACCGGGACGGCAGCCGCATCGACCCAGAGACCCGTCGCGCCGCCGCCTGAACCGTAGCCGAGGATGGCCACACGTTCATGGCCCGCGCCGACCGCGCTGGCGAGCCCGAGGAGCGGTCCCGCTGCGCCGGTGTCGCCGAGGTCATGCACTGTCGTACCCGCCTGGATCGTCTCGGCGTCGACCCCAAGGTCGCCGGCTGCGCGATACGGGAGCGCTCCATCCGGCGACTGCAGGGCGACCGCGTCCGCGTCTCCGAGATCCCCGTCCAGCGCGTCCGCCGCCGCGGCGACAGTTTCACGGAAGGCCGAACGATCGTACTCGGTGACGCCGAGGCCGACCGTCTCGTCGGCGCCGCCCTCCCTGAACCGCGTGCCCGGATACGTGTTGACATGCTCGGCCGGCTCTCCGAGCGATCCGGGGCCGCCGGTGACGAGGAGGACTGCCGCGGCGCCGGCGCCGGCGGCCTGTTCGACCGCAGCGTCCGGCGGCCCCCGGGGAGCGTCTGTCCCTATCGCGAGCACCGGGCCGTCTGCATCGGTCGCGAGGTTCCGTCCGGCCACGAGCGCGTCGACGCCGGCGCGGGTGCTCCCCTCGAGCTGGCGGGTGGGAATGTCGGCCTCCAGGCCGAGCGTGCTGCCCAGCCGCGGCGCCATGGCCTCCTCTTCGTACGGCGGGTTGGTCGTTCCGATGACGAGCCCGGCGACCGCGTCGCCGTCGAGGCCGGCCGCCTCGAACGCGAGCGTCGCGGCCTCGTACGCCATCGTGAGGGTGTCCTCGTCGGCGTCGGGCACGGCCGTCTGGGTCACACCCGAGGCCTGAACATTCCCCCAGGTATCCTCGATCTCCTCGGCGCTGAGGCGGAACGTCGGTGCGTACGCGCCGATGCCGGCGAGGCCAGTCATGCGCCGACCCCCTCCCGCTCGAAGACGTGGACGACGGTCGCGCCGCCGCTCCCGCCGACGTTGTGCGTGAGCCCGAGTCGGGGATCGTCGAGCTGGCGCTCGCCGGCGACGCCCGTCAGCTGGTCGAAGACCTCGACGACCTGGCCACAGCCGGTCGCACCGATGGGGTGGCCCTTCGACTTCAACCCACCGGAGGTGTTGACCGGGAGATCCCCGTCGATGTCGGTCCGTCCCTCCCGAAGCAGTCGGGCGGCCCCGCCGGGCTCGCAGAAACCCAGATCCTCGTAGGCCAGCAGTTCCGCGATGGCGAAACAGTCGTGGACCTCCGCGAAGTCGAGCTCGTCCGGAGTGACGCCCGCTCTCTCGAAGGCCGTCTCTCCGGCCACCTGACTCGCCGAGATGCCCGTGTAGGAATCTCGCTGGGCGAGGCCGACCCGCTCGCTCGCGGCACCGACGCCGGCGACGCGGACTCGGTGCTCGGAGAAACGATCGACAACGTCCTCCGAGACGAGCAGGGCGGCCGCGGCTCCATCGGAGGTCGGACAGCAGTGATACAGATTCAGCGGATCCGCCACCTCCGGTGCCGAGACGGCGTCCTCAAGCGAGCACTCGAACCCCAAGTGCGCCTTCGGGTTCTTCGCGCCGTTTGCATGGTTCTTGACCGCGACTCGCGAGAGATCCTCACGGGTCGCGTCGTACTCGTGGAGATAGGCGTCGGCCATCTGGGCGTACACGCCCGAGAACGTCGTCCCGGTCAGCCGCTCCCACTCGGTCTCGCCGCTGACGCCGAGCCAGTACTTCGTCACGTCACCCGACATGTCGGTCATGACGTCGAAGCCACCGGCGAGGACGACGTCGGCCATCCCGCTTCGGATGGCCTGGACGGCCTGCCGGACGGCATACCCACCGGCCGCACAGGCGTTCTCGAGTCGCGTGGATGGGACGTTATGGAGCCCGACGTGTTCGGTGACGGCCGGCCCGGGCAGGCCCAGTTGCCGGCCGCCGACACCCAGTGTGCCGACGAACGCCTCGTCGATCTCATCGGTGTCCATCCCCTTGTCGACGCTGTCCCGTGCGGCCTCGACGGCCTCCTGGAAGAGGTCGCGGTAGCTCCGGTCCGGGAACGCCCCGAACGGTGTCTGACCAGCCCCGACGACGTACGCGTCTCGCATGGCCCGTGGGTGGACTGGACCGGGGTTAAGCGTTCGTGTGGTCGTGCCTCGAGCGTTCAGTCGCGCGCGGCAACGAGCCGATATCCGTGGGCCCGAATCACCGTGGTCATTTTTTCTTCGGCCGACCGACGTGCGCGTATGTCATTCGATTCCGACCGTATCGAAACCATCACCGTCGACTCCTACGGCACGCTCGTCGACCCGGACGCCGCGGGTGGGACGCTCGCGGCGTACGCCGACGACCCCGAGCGGATTGCCGCGCAGTGGCGCGCGAAATACCTCTCCTACGTCATGATCGTCGACGCCGTCGACGACTACCGGCCCTTCGACGAACTGATCGAGGCCGCGCTCGAACAGGTCCTCGGCGCACACGGGATCGCGACGACTGCGTCCGAACGATCGGAGATCATGGCAGCGTACGACGACCTCGACCCGTTCACCGACGTCCGCGAGGGACTCGCGGCGCTCGCGGAGTCGTACGACGTCTACGTCCTCTCGATGGGGACGCCGGCGATGCTCGAGTCGCTCCTCGAGCAAACGGATATCGGCGACCTGGTCGAGGACGCGATCAGCGTCCACGAGATCCGCCGGTACAAACCCCACCCGGCGGTCTACCGGCACGGTGCCGCCCGCACGGGAACACCGATCGAGAAGGTGGCCCACGTGGCCGGGCCGCCGTTCGACATCCGCGGCGCGATGGCGGCCGGGATGCAGGGCGTCTGGATCGACAGGAGGGGGGAGCCGTGGGAGCCCTGTTTCCCGGAGCCGGACCTCCGGATCGACAGCTTCCACGACCTCGTCGAAGCTCTCGACCTCTGAGTACGTCGCCGCTCGATCTCGCTGTAGACGGGGCCCTAGCCCCGGACGATGCGATCCGTTCCGGCTCGGGACGGCATCCCCTTCAGATAAGATCGCCGAGGTGGTCCTCGTACAGTCGAAGCTGCGACGCGGCGTCAGCGGGGTCGTGGGTCACCGGATCGAGGATGAGTTCGTCGAAGCCGAGATCTCGGTAGCGCTCGATCCCGGCGCGAATTTCCTCGACGGTGCCGGTGAGATACTGTTGCATCGCTGTCTCGACGTCGGCCTTCTCGGCGAACACGCGCCGCTGTTTCTCGATGGCGACGGACTCGTCGGCCCCGGGCACGAGATAGGCGCGCTGGAGGCCAACCCGGTCGTACGTAGTCGGATCGCGGTCTGCCCTCGAGAGGTGGTCGGATATGTCCGCCCAGTCGCGGTCGAGAACCTCCGGCCGCTCGGCTCGCGCGATCCAGCCGTCTGAGTGACGACGGATGCGACGCTTGATCGGGTCGGGGACGACTCGCTCGCCGTCGCGCTCGACGCCGCCACCGCCAACGAGCAGGCGTGGTGGTCGCGGTGTCGGTGGCTCCAGGCGGAACTCCTCTACCCCGTAGAACTCTCCCTCGAACGTAACTCGATCCTCGTGGAGAAGCCGATACACGAGTTCCAACGCCTCCGAGAAGCGAGCCCCACGCTCCGTCCACGGCACGTCGGCCGCCGCGTACTCCCGCTCGGACCAACCGATGCCGAATCCGAGGGTGAGTCTGTCGTCCGAGAGGTGTTGCAGCGACGCCGCGCGATGTGCCGCGAGTACCGGCTTCCGAAGCGGCAGCAGTAGCACACTCGTCCCGAGTGATATCCGGTCGGTCGAGCCGACGAGCGAGGACAGCGTCGTCAACGGATCCAGCCAGTTGTAGTCCCGTCCAGGTGGTTCTGTCAGGTGCTCCATCACCCACAGACCCGCGAAGCCGATCCCCTCCGCGGTTCGTGCGTACCGTTCGAGACTGGCCGTCGGGAAGCGCCAGCCGTCGTTGCCGTAACTCGGCAAGGCGACGCCGAGCTTCATGCTGACCACCAACTCCGGCTGGACCCACACGGGGCAGGCAGTTTCGAGCGAGCGCGTCGCATACGAACCGGTCCACCCGACTCCATCATAAAATACCGCCCCATCGGAGCATGCCTCGGCGAGCGGCGACCGGTCCAACCCCGGTCCACACGACTTCGAGCCCGTCACCAGCCGTTCGGCGCTGCCAGAGAGAACATTTATTCTAGCGAGCGGCGAACGACAGGAACATGATCGAATCGCGATCCGGGCCGGGATGGGATCGGCGTGACTGATCAGCCTACGACCGGTGCCGAGTACGTCATCGAGGCGCTCGAGACGTGGAACGTCCGGCACGTCTTCGGCAATCCCGGCACGACCGAACTCCCGCTCATGGACGCGTTGAGCCGGAGCGATCGGCTCGAGTACATCCTCGGATTGCACGAGGACATCGCGGTGGGCATGGCCGGCGGCTACGCGAGCACCCGGCGGTACCACTCCCACAACGATCCTGACGTCAACCCACTGGGCGTCGTCAACCTCCACATCGCCCCGGGGTTGGCCCACGGCCTGGGCAACCTCTACGCGGCCTGGATGACCGGCGCGCCGTTGCTCGTCACTGCGGGCAACCACAGCACGGACTTCAGACACGAGGAGCCGATCTTGTCCGGCGACATCGTGGACCTGGCCGAGCAGTGGACCAAGGACAGCGCCGAGGTCCTCGCCGTCGACGCGCTTCCCCAGATGCTCCGTCGGGCCGCGCGGACGGCACTCACGCCCCCGACCGGCCCAGTCTTCCTCGGCCTGCCGCTCGATACCATGCTCGCCGACATCGACGCGACCCCCAGCTCACTCGGCCCGATCCCCGACGCCGGTCGCGGCGACCCGGACCAGCTCGACCGGGCGGCGGACCTTCTCGCCGCAGCCGACGCACCTCGCATGATCGTCGGCGACCACCTCGCCCGGTCGGGGATGGATGCGGTCGAGTCGGCCACGAGACTCGCGGAGGCCGGCCAGGTCGGCGTCTTCGGGGAGATCATGACCGCCGAGATCAGCTTTCCGACGGCCCACGACAACTGGGTCGGGTTCGTTCCGCCGACGGAGGACTTCGCCCGGCTGATGATGGACTCGGACACGCTGGTCTTCGCCGGGTGTTCCACGCACACGACGCTAACCCGCCACGAGGACGCGCTCGTGGACCCGGACACGACGTGCATCCACGTTGGCCCGGACCCGTGGGAGCTCGGCAAGAACTACGCGGTCGACGCGGCTATCGTGGGCGATCCCGGTCACCTCCTCTCGGCGCTGGCCGATCGGGTCGACGAGCGAGTCGATGCGTCGGCGGAACCCCGTCGCGAAGCGGCGCTCGCCGAAACCATCGATTCGCTGGCCTACGAGCCGGCCGATCCAGATGTTCCGTCCGACGAACGTGCGACCAAAGGCGCCCTCGTCGCAGATCTTCGATCTGTCGTTCCCGAGGGCTTCGTCGTCGACGAGAGCGTCACGTCGATGTTCGAGATGCTCCAGCGCTCCGAGTTCGACGCCGAAGGCTACCTCGGCAACAAGGGTGGCGGCCTGGGCTACGGCCTGCCGGCATCGGTGGGCGCGGCACTCGCGGAGTCCTGCCGCCCAGACCCCCGGCCAACGATCGGGTTCGTCGGTGACGGTTCGTACCTCTACTACCCCCACAGCCTCTACTCGGCGGCGCGACACGGCATCGACCTCACGGTCGTCATCCCCGACAACCGCAACTACCGCATTCTCAAGGACAACACGGTCGGCATCATGGGCGGCCAGGAGTCGGACTACGACTTCGTCGGCATGGACTTCGACCCCCCGGTGGACATCGTGGCCAACGCCGAGAGCCACGGCGCCGACGCGGTCATGGCGACAACCCGCGGAGAGATCGCGCCCGCGATCGAGGACGCCGTCGCGACCGACGGGCCGGTCGTCGTCGACGCGCTCGTGACCGACTAGGCCAAAAGCGAGATGAACTCCGCAGCGATCACCACCTCATCGTCCTGGTTGCGCGCGACCGTCTCGTAGCGGACCGTCCCGTTGGCGACCGGGTGGTCCCGTTCCTCCTTCTCGATTACCTCTCGCTCCAGGTGGATCGTATCGCCGGGGAAACACGGATTCACGAATCGGAGGTTGTCGATGCCGTAGAAGGCGACGACGGCATCCCGTTCCTCTTCACCCCGGGACTGCCAGAGCAGGCCCGTCATGACGGAGAAGACGAGTGCGCCGTGAGCGATCGGCTCGCCATACGCGGAGTCCCGCATCGCCTCGTGGTCGGTGTGGACATGGTTGAAGTCGCCGCTGATGCCGGCGAAGTTGACGATGTCGGCTTGGGTGATCGTCCGGCCCTGCGTGACGGTCCGGTCGCCCACCTCGATATCGGCGAAGCCACCGGCCATCAGTCTCCACCTCTGAACAGCCGGTACGTGGCCCGACCGACCGCCACGAGGACATCCTCACCGTCGTACGCGGCCGTGACGTCGACGTCCGCGACGCCCATCGAGCCGCCGGAACGGATGACCTCGGCGGTCGCAGTGATGTCGTCAGTCGCCGGACGGAGGTAGTTCACGTCGAGGTTGGTGGTCGTCAGCTCGGCCGCTTCCGGATCCTCGAACGTCGTCCGAAACGCCATCGCAGTCGCGTTGTCGACGATGGTCGCGATGACGCCGCCGTGCATGGTCCGCGCGTTGGCCATGTCGGGATTGCGGATCTTGTCGTCGGCGGGGATGGTGATGACGGCCTCGCCCTCCCCGGCAGAGACGACCTCCGCGCCGAGCCAGTCCATGAAGGGGTGGCGGTCGACCAGCCGGCCGACCGCGTCCGTGGCTGAGCCTGTCACGCCGCTCCCCCCTCGAGCAGCGCGGCGATGGCAGAAGCGTGTGGCATCCGAGCATTCATCGGCTTGGTGTCCATGCTTGCAGGGGTCACGTCCCCCAGCCTTAACTCCAGCGTCAGCGGGGGCCGATCAGGATTCGGCCGTCGGGGTTGGGGTCCGAGACGAATCCGGCGGGTCATCCAGATCTTCGAACTCGCGTTCGAGTTCCGCCTCGGCGTCGGCGTGTCGAATCTCCACCTCGAGTTCCTCGCCATCGGGCACAGCGAACGTCAGGCGGCCGTCCGTGTCGGTCTCGCCTAGCTGCTCGCCGTTGACGTCGACTGTGGCGTTGGCGACCGGCTCGCCCGCCATCGTCACCTCGACGGTGGCATTCTCGCCGGGCACGACCTCGCCGACGAAGCTGGCGTTCAGGGCGTCTTCCAGGTCCGAGTCGTCCTCGCGGTCGTCATCCTCGTCGACCCGCTCGATCGGAACGTCAGTCCCGGACTCGCCGATCACCGGCCGGAGGATGTACTTCCCGCTGTTGCCGGCCTTGTGGACGGCGATGTCGAAGACGAAGTCGACCGACTCGCCGTTTCCGATCTCGAACGGCTTGTTGAGCTGGAGTTTCTCGCTCGGCAACTTCAC
>CAYUFG010000034.1:0-16138 GCA_964443815.1 uncultured Halobacteriales archaeon
TCGCCGGGGGAGGACTCCCACTCTTTGGTACACTCGGGGCACAAAAGCCGCACGTACGTTTCCTCCATGCTACTCTCCAACAGGGAGGCGAGACCGAAAAAGGCCGGGGTCAGTTTCAGGCCGGGACGCCGCCGTCGGCCTCGAGCAGTTCCTTGTACCGGTTCCGGATGGTGACTTCGGAGATGTCAGCCACTTCGCTGACCGCCGACTGGGTAACCTTCTCATTCGAGAGTAAGGCAGCGGCGTATACAGCCGCAGCCGCGAGTCCCACCGGGGATTTACCGCTCATGAGTCCCTCGTCACGGGCGGCGTCGAGCAGCTGTCGAGCCCGGCGCTCGCTGTCATCTGAGAGGCCCAGGTCCGAGACGAACCGCGGGACGTAGCTCGCGGGATCGGCGGGTTCGACCTGAAGCGAGAGTTCGCGGACGATATAGCGGTAGGTCCGGGTGAGTTCCATCCGGTCGACTCGGGATACTCGAGAGACCTCGTCGAGCGACCGGGGGGTTTTGGCCTGGCGGGCAGCGGCGTATAACGCGGCTGAAGCCACACCTTCGATCGACCGGCCGGGAAGCAGGTCGTCCTCCAGCGCGCGCCTGTAGATGACGCTTGCCGTCTCGCGGACCGTCTCGGGTAACCCCAACGCACTAGCCATCCGGTCAATCTCCCCCAGCGCCTGCTTCAGGTTCCGCTCCTTGCTGTTCCGTGTGCGGAACCGCTCGTTCCAGGTGCGCAGCCGCTGCATCTTCTGGCGCTGTTTCGAGGACAGTGACCGACCGTAGGCGTCCTTATCCTGCCAGCCGATGTTCGTCGACAGTCCCTTGTCATGCATCATCGTAGTCGTCGGTGCGCCTACGCGGGACTTGCTGTCGCGTTCGTTGGAGTTGAACGCTCTCCACTCTGGGCCGGGGTCGATCTCGTCCTCCTCGACGACGAGGCCGCAGTCGGTGCAGACGACCTCGCCATGCTCCTCGTCCGAGACGAGGCGGCCGTCACACTCCGGGCAGTGCTCGCGCTCGCCGGCGCGCTCGGTTTCGGCTTCGGTTTCGGTCTCGGTGACGTCTCGCTGTCTGATCGATGTGTCGGTCATAGTGTGTCAACGGGTACCGAAGGGCTTTAGTTTCGGCTTCGTTGACTACTAGTTAGCCCGTAAACTTTATAAATATTTCGAATTCGGGTGTGCCAAATGGCCACACGACCCGTGAGACTCGGGAATTGTCACAGACTTATGTGGCAATCATACCCCTATCGGTGGGATTAGCGTGGTCGATTCACGCCAGGTTAGTCCATGGCGAGCCAGGCGAGGAAGAGGATTGCACCAAGTTCGAACACCCGGACCAGCATCATCGCCCGGGTGGCGTTGGGCGCGGCACTGTTGAGCAGGCCCACGACCTGGAGTCGACGACTGAATAATAGACCGACAGGCAGTTCTCGAACAGCAGCACGAGGGCAAACACCGACAGTCCGAGTGCGTGCTTCGATCGGAATGCCTGGTAGTTCCGGCCCCAGCCGGTGAGTAGACCCAGCAGCTATAGCACGTTCGCCGGCGAGGCCGCGCTCGCCGCCGTCAGCCAGATTACCCTCTGTGCCTCCGGGCGTCGTCGTGGGGAATATACACTTTCCCGATTGTGACCATATTACGCTACCTCCGCGATGATCGACGTGATGGTGTCCCAGTTGTGCTGTGCCTGGTCGGTCAGCCGGTGGACGGCGCCGTGGTCGCCCCCGATGGACTCGACGACGCCGTTGTCGGTCAGGACATCGAAATGGTGCCGGGCCGCCTTGGAGTCCAGTTCGGAAGCCTCGGCGAGTTGATTGGCGGTGCGCGGCCGCTCGTGTAGCGCAACCCGAATCCGCGCCCGGTTCGTGCCACCGCGAGTCCCGGCAAGCACGTACCCGAGGATGGACTCCATCTGGCCGCCAGGTCGCCGCTGGGCAGTGTAAGAGCAATGGCCCCGACGGGAACACCATCCTTCCGGGAAGCAAGGGTTTACACAGTGAGACAGCGTCAACCCGGCGTCAACGGCCGCCGCGGCCGCGACCACCACCAGGGCCGCAGCCGTTTCCGACCCCACGCGGCTGCGCTACCGTGTCGAGGGTGGCTAGCAGACCGAATCCGGGTGCGTCCTCACCCTCATCGTAGGGAGTGAGGTACCCCGGGGCGAACACCGTGTACGTGCATCGACCCGACAGCGAGAGGTCCGCCCCTAACGCGACTAAGAGGCCGGCTCCATCAGTATCTGCACGGAGTTCGACTTCGTAATCGGCTGCGTGTACGACTGCGTACCCGCTCGACCTGCCGAAGGGCAAGGTCGTCGAATAACGGCAGGGTGACGTCGTCGACCGTGACGTTCACCCCCGGTGCGTCCGGTGAAGCATGGATGACCTGGCGGCGAGCCTCGCCACCACCAACATTTGCACCGTTCGTGTCTTCGAATAGTGAGACGGTGAACCCGGTCTCGTCACTGCCAATTTCCCCCAGCGCGCCTGCGATGGAGCCATCTGCGCCGAACGCAACGCCGTCGGCCAAGAACACGGTTTGGTCGATACCGGCCACGTTCACCGCCACATCGTACTCGATAGCGGCCAGTTCCAGGGAGTCGGTCACCGACTTGAACTCGAGAGCGTCGACTACCCGCGTGCCGTCCACGGAGGGGCGTCCGGGGACGCACGTGCCATTCAAAATCCTGCTTCGCTGTCCCCTGCGACGGCTGCAGCCGACGTTCTGCCGCCGATCAGGACACCAGCGCCGATTTATCCCAAAGCCTCGCGTCTGGTCTGTGTCTGAACCATGCTGCGAGTGTGAGGCAGTTATGTATGTTTGTGAATACTTTCTCGGCTCCCACCCAACGCCGACTCCAGGGCTACACCGTGAACAGCTCGCCCTCGCTCGGCACGTCGAACAGGCCGAGCCGCGCGCCGGCGTCGAGCCACGCGTGGCCGTACGAGAACGCAGCCAGCGCATTCACAAGATCCCCGTCCGCTCGGAAGTGCCGGCCGTCCTCGAGGTACGATCCGGCCATCCCATGAAAATCCTCGGCCGCATCGGCGAGCGGCGAACGGGTAGGTGGGGCGATGACTGCGGCCTCGAGTGCCTCGGACAGCAGCGATTCGTAGCGGTCGGTCTTCTCCGCGAGATCGGCCATGGCCGGCTCTACCGCGGGACGACTGTTAAGTTCCGTCACCCGCAGGCACAACCTACATACAACCACACCGAGTAGCCACGCCTATGTCTGACGAGGTCGTCGAGCACCACCGGTTATTCATCGCAGGCTCCGGCATTGCGGGGCTTACGGCGGCGATCTACGCGGCACGCTCGAACAACGAGCCGTTCGTCCTGGAGGGCGACGAACCGGGCGGCCAGCTGACACTCACGACCGACGTGGCGAACTATCCCGGCTTCCCGGACGGCATCGGGGGGCCGGAACTGGTGAATCGGATGAAGGAGCAAGCGAAACAGTTCGGCGCACAGATCGACCACGGGGTTGTCGCCGACCTCGACGCGAGCGATCGGCCCTTCCGGATCGAGCTCTCGAACGGCGAGGTGCACACGGCCGACGCGTTCATCGCGGCGTCGGGAGCGAGCGCACGGACCCTCGGAATTCCCGGTGAAGACGAGCTGATGGGCTATGGCGTGTCCACGTGTGCGACTTGCGACGGTGCCTTCTTTCGGGGAGAGGACATGCTCGTTGTCGGCGGCGGCGACGCCGCGATGGAAGAGGCAAACTTCCTCACAAAGTTCGCTGACACCGTCTATATCGCCCACCGACGCGAGGAGTTCCGTGCGGAGGACTACTGGGTCGACCGGATTACGGAGAAGGTCGAGGACGGCGACGTGGAGATCATGCGGAACACCGAACTGCTCGAGATCCACGGCAGCGAGGCCGCGGGCGTCGACACCGTGACGCTGGTCCGGAACGAAGCCGGGTACCCCTCCGACCACGTCGGGGACCCCGGGACCGAACAGTTTGAAATGAACGTCGGCGCGGTGTTCCTCGCCATCGGCCATACGCCAAATACCGAGTACCTCGAAGGGACCGGCGTCGATATGGACGAGGCCGGCTACGTCCGGACCCAAGGGGGCGAGGGTGCCGGACAAACGAAAACCGGCGTGGAGGGAGTCTTCGGGGCCGGCGACGTCGTCGACCACTATTACCAGCAGGCGGTCACTGCCGGTGGCATGGGCTGCAAGGCGGCCATTGATGCCGACGAGTATCTGGAGGAGGTCCCGCGATCGACCACGGGTGCAGCCGACACTGCGGTGGCCGAAGGCGACGACTAATCCCACAGTCGTAAAGGGAGCCCGGGCGTAGCGGTCGCATGGCATCAGACACGGTCACGGTGCAGTTGACTGTCGGCGACGAGGGAGACGCCATCGAGGTACCGACCACGCTGATCGACCTCCTATCGGAAGGCGACGAGTCGGCGCCGGCGGTAGTGGGCGACATCGCGATGCTCGGCATCGCCCAGCAGGCCCACGGCGTCGTCCACCACGGCCAAGGTGAGGTCGACGAAGCGGTCGAGGCGGCTGAGTCGCTCGCGATGGAGCTGTTTGAGGAACGGTTCGGACGCTCCTTTGGGGAGATGACCGGCCACGACCACTAACACTCGTACTGCAGGAGGACTCCGCCGTCGATTCGCTCGACGCTCTCGAGTTCGAGCTGCGGCGGGTCGGAGATGAAGCCCTCCCCATCGACGAGGGTTGGCGCCGACCGTCCGCCGATGATCTCGGAGGCGACGTAGACCGACAGCGTGTCGACGAGGCCGGCGTCGAACAGCGAGAAGAGGAGTTCGCCACCGCCCTCGACGAGGAGTGACCCGATACCAGCGTTCTCGAGAGTCGAAAGGGCTGCCGTGAGGGATACCCGGCCCTCGCCAGCGACAATCACGGTCGCACCCGCGGATTCCAGGCGGTCGACGTCGTGGTCCGCCGCGCCTTCGGCCGCGAGCAGGTAGGTCGAGGCGGCGTGGTCGAGTACCCTCGCGTTCCGTGGCGTTCGGAGCTCGGAGTCGGCGACGACGCGGGCCGGATTCGCCGGTTCGCCCCGGTCGCGGCGGTCACGTCGCCGAGACTCGGCGTCGACCGTCAGCGACGGATCGTCCGCGAGGACGGTTCCGACGCCGACCATCACGGCGTCGTGGTCGGCCCGGAGCGCGTCCACCCGGTCGAAGTCGGCCGGACCGCTGATCGCCAACTGCGTGCGTTCCCGCGTCGACAGCTTCCCGTCGACGCTCGTGGCGGCGTTGACGCGGACCTGCATCACTCATACGGAGGCACCCCGGGGCCGAACCAGTTACGGTCGGCGGACTGTCCACGTTTTTGTAGGGGCGGGGCGAAGGACGGGATATGAACGTCGACGAGCACGCCGAGGAGCTCGCCGCCGATCTCGGTGTCGAGGAATCGGCGGTCAGGGAAGACCTGGAGAACCTCGTCTCCTATAGCGTGCCGATCGACGAGGCCAAGCAGAGCCTCCGGCGGAAGTACGGCGAGGGGAGCAGCGGGGGTGACGGCGGCCCGACCACACGCGATATCGCGGACGTCAGGATCGGCGATAACTCGGTGTCGGTGACGGGAGTGGTCCTGACAGTGGGGACGCGATCCATCCGGTACCAGGGCGAGGACCAGGTCATTCAGGAGGGCGAGATCGCTGACGAGACCGGCCGAATCTCCTACACCGCCTGGGAGCAGTTCGATGTGTCGCCAGGTGACGTCGTCCGCGTCGAGAACGCCGGCGTGCGGGAGTGGGACGACCACCCCGAACTTAACCTCGGCGAGCGGACCACCGTGGAACCGGTCGATCAGTCGCTCGCCGTCGAGTTCGAGGTCGGCGGCGACCGGCACCTGGCGGAGATAGAGACTGGCAATCGTGGTGTCAACGTCGAGGTGGCCGTCCAAGATGTCGAGACCAAGATTATCGACGGCCGCGACGGCGAGACCGAGATCCTCAGCGGTGTCCTTGCAGACGAGTCGGCACGATTGCCCTTCACGGACTGGGACCCCCACGAGGTCGTGACCGAGGGAGCGTCGATCCGCATCGAGAACGCCTTTGTCCGGGAGTTCCGGGGTGTTCCCGCGATCAACATCTCGGAGCACTCCACAGTCGAAGCCCTCGATCGCAATATCGAACCGGCAGATTCGGCAGAGCGACTTGCGATCGACGAGGCCGTCGATACCGGCGGTCGCTTCGACATCGAGGTTACGGGAAACGTCCTTTCGATCCGCGAGGGATCCGGCCTGATCGAGCGCTGCCCGGAGTGCGGACGCATCGCCGAAAACGGTCAGTGTCGCAGCCACGGGGAGGTCGAGACGACCGACGACCTCCGGACCAAGGCCATCCTCGACGATGGGTCCGGTACCCTCACCGTTATCCTCGGCCGGGACCTGACCGCGAACGTCTATGGAGGCGACGTCGAGGATGCGAAGGATCACGCCCGCGACGCGATGGACAAGTCCGTCGTCGCTGACACCATACGAGAGACGCTGGTCGGGCGCGAGTACCGCGCCCGTGGATCGCTGAGCGTCGACGACTTCGGCGCCAATCTCGAAGCCGAGGCGTTCGAGCCGGTCGACGAGGACCCCATCGTGCGGGCTCGAGCGGTGCTCGCGGAGGTGGGTGAATGAGCGAGTCCGACGACGGCCCCGGCCGGCGTGAGGTAGCCTACCGTCTGTTCGCGACGGAATACGACGACGCCGACTTCCAGTTCTCGGAGAGCGACGAAGAACGGGCCCCAAATTACGTGATCACGCCAACCGGTGGCCGTGTCAACCGGCTCTTCGTCGTCGGGGTCCTCACGGAAGTCGAGTCCGTGAGCGACGACGTGCTTCGCGGGCGGGTCGTCGATCCCACCGGCGGGTTCGTCCTCTACGCCGGCCAGTACCAGCCCGACGAGCGGGCGGTACTGGATCGAATGGAGCCCCCCGAGTTCGTCGCTGTGACCGGCAAGGCTCGCACCTTCCAGCCAGACGACAGCGATCGAGTGTTCACCTCGGTCCGCCCGGAGTCGATCAGTGCCGTCGACGCGGACACGCGCGACCGGTGGACGGTCGATGCCGCAGAGCAAACACTCCACCGCGTAGAGGCGATGGCACGTGCGATCGCCCTCGGGTCGAGCGGTGATACCTTGCGAAACGCGCTCGTCGACCTGGGCTACGACGAGGGGCTCGCAGCCGGCGTTTCGCTCGCGCTGGATCACTATGGGACGACGCCGACCTACCTCGCGGCGGTTCGGGACCTCGCGCTCGACGCTGCCCGGCACGTCGCCGGCGATCTCGACGAGATACCGGAGCTAACGGTCGATCCGGACACCCCGGGCGAAATCACGGCGTCGGATCTACTCGAAGAGCCGGTGGAAGCGTTAGCGCGGGAGGCGGACCAAGCGCCCGAAAACGAGCCGGCACCCGCAGAGGCGGCTGAAACCGAACCCGTCACCGACGAGTCACCGGTCGGACCCGATGCAGCGGAGGCGGACGGGCCAACGACGAGGCCGGACCCGGAATCCGAAGCAGGGGGCGTCGACGGTGGGACGGGGGACGGGCCTGGGGACTTCGATCCGGACGAGTACGACCTGGACGAAGAAGCGCGCGAGGAGGTCGAGGCGGAGTACGGTACAGAGTTCCAGACCGCCGCCGACGTGGATGACCCGGGTGAGGCCGATATCGAAACTCCCGATCCTGAGGTGGATACCGATGCGGAGGCAGCGTCGGAACCGCCAGACGAGCCCACGCCAGAGTCGACCGAAAGTGAGGATGGCGAAGACCTCGTCGACGCCGTTGTCACGGCTATGGGCAATCTGGACGACGGCGACGGCGCCGCCCGCTCGGCGGTCGTCGACGCCGTCGTCGACCGGACTGGCGCCGACGCCGACGCGGTCGAAGACGCCATCCAGGAGGCGCTCATGGACGGGCGGTGTTACGAGCCGGATGACGCCACGCTCATGCCGATCTGATGGCGGTTGAGCCGATAACCGGCGAACCCGCCGCTGTCTCGGACCTCCCGAACGGGCGAGCACTCGTGGTCGCCGACTATCACGCCGGCATCGAGGTGGGGCTGCGCCGCGATGGTGTCGAACTCGCCAGTCACGCCGACGAACGACTCGCCGCATTGACGGCATTACTCGATCGGACACAGCCGGACCGGTTGATCGTCCTCGGCGACCTCGGCCACGCCATCGGCGATCCCTGGTACACCGAACGCGATGAAATCGAAGATCTCCTCACGGCGGTTCGGGACCGCGTACCGGTCACGCTCGTCAAAGGGAATCACGACGGTGACGTGGAGGCGCTGGTTCGGGATCTGGGCATCGAGATCGAGATAACGCCGACCCACGGCGCACGCTTCGGGGACCTCGGTGTCGTCCACGGTCACACGTGGCCGGCCCCGGAGGTGCTCGCGGCCGACGTCGTGTGTGTCGGTCACGAACACCCGGAGGTCCGATTGGTCGACGAGGTCGGCGGCCGGCGATACGAGCGAGTCTGGCTCCGTGGCGTACTCGATCCGGCTCCGTTCAGGGAGTTTCACGACGACCCCGAACTGGCTATCGACGGCGAACTCGTGGTGTTCCCGGCGTTCAATGAACTCTCCGGCGGGACGTGGGTGAACGTACCCGAACAGGAATTTCTCGCCCCGTTTCTCCCCGATAGCCTCGCCGACGGCGAAGCGTATCTGCTCGATGGAACCCGCCTCGGCCCGTATCGGGACGTCTGAGGAGGATGTATTGCGGGATCTGGCGACACGAGCGGCCCGTGCTCGAAGGTCGTCCGGAGCCCCGTGCGACGAGGGCGGGCCATAGCATCGGGCACCCACTGGCGCTTGTTCGCGAGTGGCAGTCTTCGGGCGACGGCCTTAATCGCTTCAACCGACAATCTCGGGTCGATGGCCGATGCCACCGGCGCCGGGGCCTTCGGCGTGCTCGGGGACCGTGTCCGGGCAGCCCTCTCCGAACGTGGGTTCGAGACCCCGACCGAGCCACAGCGCCGCGCGATTCCACCGGTTTCGGACGGCCGGAACGCGCTCGTCGTCGCGCCGACTGGCACGGGCAAGACGGAGACGGCAATGTTGCCGATATTCGACGCGCTCGCCGGCACAGAGCGGTTCGGCATCGGCACGCTCTACGTCACACCGCTTCGGGCGCTCAACCGCGACATGCGCCAGCGGCTCGACTGGTGGGGCGAGCAACTCGGGCTAACGATCGACGTTCGACACGGGGACACGACGGATTACCAGCGACAGCAGCAGGCGAACGACCCACCCGACGTCCTCGTGACCACGCCGGAGACGCTGCAGGCGATGCTCACCGGCGAGAAGCTCCGGAAGGCGCTCGCCGACGTCGACCACGTCGTCGTCGACGAGGTTCACGAACTCGCGGCATCGAAACGTGGTGCGCAGTTGACCGTCGGGCTCGAGCGGCTCCGCGAGCTGTCCGGCCCGTTCCAACGGGTAGGGCTGTCGGCGACGGTCGGAGATCCGGCGGAGGTCGGCCGCTTCCTCACCGGTGACCGGGGCTGTGACGTCGTCGAGGTTGACGTCGGCAGCGAACTCGAGCTCTCCGTCCGGAGTCCAGCAGTCACCGACGCCGACCAGTCCCTCGCCAGCGAACTCGTGACGGACGCCACGGTGGCCAGCCACGTCCGCGAGATCGACGAACTCGTCGCGGCCCACGAATCAACCCTGATCTTCGTCAATACGAGACAGACCGCCGAGGCACTCGGTTCCCGACTCAAGGAATACGGCACGGACGTCGGTATCCACCACGGTTCGCTCGCCCGGGACGCCCGTATCGGCGTCGAAGACGACTTCAAGAACGGCCGGCTGGATGCATTGCTGTGTACCTCCTCGATGGAACTCGGCATCGACGTGGGCCACGTCGACCACGTGATCCAGTATAACAGTCCGAGACAGGTTGCCCGACTACTCCAGCGGGTCGGCCGCGCGGGGCACCGTCGAGACGAAATATCCGCGGGGACCGTCCTGACCAGTCACCCGGACGATATTCTCGAGGCAATGGTAATCACTCGCCAGGCTCGCGAGGGAGACGTCGAACCCGCAGCGATTCACCACGGCAGCCTCGACACCGTCGCAAACCAGGTGGCTGGCCTGGTAATGGACTTCGGCGAAATTGAAGCCATGCGAGCCTACGACGTTCTGACTCGTGCCTATCCGTTCCGGGAGCTGGACCAGTCTTCCTTCAAGGCCGTCGTCAGGGAACTTGCCAGCAACCGCGTCGTGTGGCTGGACGAGGACGCTGACAGCATCGAGAAGCGCCGAGGCACGTGGCAGTACTTCTACCGGAACCTTTCGATGATTCCGGACGAGGCGACGTACGATGTCGAGGACGTCGCCAGCGGCCGACGCATCGGAACCCTCGACGAGCGGTTTGTCGTGAACTTCGCGGCCCCCGGGGAGATATTCGTGCAAAACGGCGAGATGTGGCGGATTACGAACGTCGACACCGAGGAGGAGACCGTCACCGTCTCACCGGTTGAGGATCCGGCGGGCGAGGTCCCCTCCTGGACCGGTCAGGAAATTCCCGTTCCACTGACGGTGGCCCAGGAAGTCGGCGAAGTCCGCCGCGTCGCCGGCTCACAACTCGGCGACGGAGATGCCGCGGAGCCGGTCGCGCGGGATGTCGGTTCGCGGTACGGGGTCGACGACGATACCGTCGAGATGGGGCTGAGAAACGTCGATGCCCAGGTCGGGAGCGCCACGCCGCTCCCGACGGATAGCCGGATCGTCGTCGAGGGAACCGAGCGATCGCTCGTCGTCAACGCCTGCTTCGGCCACACCGTGAACGAAACGCTCGGACGCCTGCTTTCGTCGTTGCTCGGCCAGCGTTCGGGTTCGTCGGTGGGAATGGATGCGGATCCGTACCGGATAGAACTCGACGTCCCCCGAACCGTCTCGGCCACCGACGTCGTCGACGTGTTCGAGACGACCGACCCGGCCCACGTCGAGGGTCTCATCGAGCTGAGCCTCAAGAACGCCGACGCACTCAAGTTCAAACTCGCCCAGGTGGCGGCGAAGTTCGGGACGCTCAAACGATGGAGGGGCACCGGTAGTGCCCAGTTTGGCCGCGACAGGCTCGTCTCGGCGCTTGAGGGGACTCCGATCTACGACGAAGCCGTCCGTGAACTCCTCCACGAGGAGATGGCGGTCGACGAGGCGGCAGTCGTCCTCGAGGACATCCAAGACGGGTCGCTCGAGATCGTCACTGCAGGGGACATCTCCCCGCTCGGTCGGGCCGGTCGGAGTTCGGGCAGCGAGTTGCTCACACCCGAGAACGCCGACGCCAGCGTGATCCGCACGGTCAAAGAACGGCTCCACAACGACCGCGTGATCCTCTTCTGTGTGCACTGCCAGGACTGGCAGACCAAACGCTCGGTCAGACGCGTCAGCGATCAGCCTACCTGTCCGGAGTGTGGCTCGACACAGGTTGCGGCGCTGAATCCGTGGGCCGAGGAGGCCGTGGCGGCGGTCAAGGCAGATGACAAAGACGATGAGAAGGAGAAACAGACCCAGCGGGTCTACCGCGCGGCGAGCCTCGTTCAGGGCCACGGTAAGGAGGCAGTCCTCGCGCTGGCCGCCCGAGGGGTCGGGCCCGAGAACGCCGCCCGGATTATCAACAAACTTCGCGAGGATGAGGACGACTTCTACCGAGACATTCTCCGGCGGGAGCGAGAGTACGCTCGAACCCGATCCTTCTGGGAGTAGTCAGGTCGCCGCGTCGATCGCCTGGTCGAGGTCTGCGACGATGTCGTCGACGGCCTCGAGGCCAACCGACAGTCGGACGAGGTCGTCCGTGGTGCCGCTCGCAGCCTTCTCCTCGTCGGTGAGTTGCTGGTGGGTAGTGCTTGCGGGGTGGATGATCAGCGTCTTCGCGTCTCCGACGTTCGCGAGCAGGCTTGCGAGTTCCACCTCGTTGCAGAGGTCACGGCCGGCCTCGTAGCCCGCCTCGAGCCCGAAGGTAATCATGCCTCCGTAGCCCCCGTCGAGGTACTCGCTGGCCTCGGCGTGGGTCTCGTGAGACGCAAGTCCCGGATAGTTGGTCCAGGCCACCTCAGGGTGGTCCTCCAGGTACTCGGCGACGGCAAGGGCGTTGTCGCTATGACGCTCGATCCGCATCGGCAGCGTCTCCAGCTTCTGGAGCGTGACCCACGAGTCGAAGGGAGACTGCTGGTTGCCGAGATCGCGCAAGCCGCGAGTGCGGGCGGCGTACGCGAAGGCTGCATCGCCGAACCGATCTTGGAAGTTGACGCCGTGGTAGGCTGGGTTGTCGCCGGCGACCTCCGGGTAGTCGGCCGCCGACCAGGGGAAGGTCCCGGCGTCCACGATGGCGCCACCAATGGTCGATCCGGCGCCGTGGATCCACTTCGTAGTGGAGTGCCAGACCAGATCCGCGCCGTGGTCGATGGGGTTGCACAGGTGGGGCGTCGCGAAGGTGTTGTCCACGAACAGTGGCGCGCCGTGCTCGTGGGCGATGTCGGCGATCCGCTGGATGTCCGGCGTGACGAGCGCGGGATTGCCGATCGTCTCGAGATGGACGTAGGCGGTGTCGCCGTCGATGGCCTCCTCGTACGCCTCGTAGTCGAGCGTGTCGACGAACCGCGTCTCGATGCCCCGGCGTGTGACGGTATGCGTAAGGTAGGTGTACGTGCCGCCGTACAGCGCGGACGCGGTGACGACGTTGTCACCCGATTGAGCGAGTATGAACGTCGTCAGATCCAGTGCGGCCATACCGCTAGCGGTCGCGAGGCCGGCCACGCCGCCCTCGAGAGTCGCGAGGCGCTCCTCGAGCATGGCGTTGGTCGGGTTCATAATCCGCGAGTAGATGTTGCCGGCCTCCTCGAGGGCGAACAGTGACGCCGCGTGTTCGTCGTCCTCGAACTCGTAGGACGTCGTCTGGTAGATTGGCGGTGCACGCGCGCCCGTCGTCGGATCGGCCGTCTGTCCCGCGTGGATGCTGTCGGTGTAGTCGTGGTCGTCTGGCATCAGGTCACTCGAGTCGGGGAGCGGGCAAGAAACCGGTGCTTGCCGGCCAAAGCTGCCTGTCTCTACGACTCGAGGACCGTCTCGAAGAGTTTTCGCTGGGCGACGCTGAGGTGTTCGGTGAACGTCGACGGATCGATACCGAGCGCGTCGGCGACTTCGGTCGCGTTCGAGTCCCGGGGATACGCGAAATATCCCATCTCGTGTGCGGTGTCCAGTACCTCGCGTTGGCGATCGGTGAGTTCCGAGAGATCGACAGGGACGATGTCCGCCCCGGACCCCTCGGCGTCCGCACGGACGAGCGATTCTAAGCTGACCTCACCGTAAGTCTCCATGAGTTCGCCCAGCACGTCCCGGAGTGCACCCACGTCGCCGGCGTGAACGGTCACCCGGAGCGTCCCGTCCTTCGCGACAACGTCGGTCACCGGCCCCACGCGTGACTCGACGGCCTCACAGAAACAGGGTGAATCGCCATTGCGGTCGAATTCGTAGACGGCGCGGTCGCCGTAATCGAAGACGCGATTGATCGCTGCACCGTCGACGTCACTCCCCGCCTCGAACTGCTCCACAGTGCCGTTTTCCCCGCCGGTCCATCGGACCTCCCTAACCGGATCGGGTGACTCGCTCGAGGCGGTGGCGACCGGGCAGCCCCTGGGCCGGTCGACGGCCAGTTCCGCTCTGATACCCGTCATATCCGGAAGTACGGCAGCAATTCCCAAAACGAATGAACTCAGTTCCCGGGGGCTGAGAATAGGTCCTCCGCAGAAACCACGTGTGGGGAATTGCCTGAGCCGATAGCCGGAAATGATCGTGGACCTCCTGTCCGCGGTAAACCTCGGGGCTTGCCCCGGCACCGCGCCAATTTGGGACGTTTGCTGGATCACGGCCGATCAGCATTCCCGACCGATGGCGGGGCCACACCGGCGTCACTACCCTCGCCAGATGGGGCCAGGGAACATTTGGCCTGAGACAACACCTCGGCTCGGGACGTGAGTCGCGAGTTTCGATGATCTATGAATCACGATAGTGTCAGATATCGAGACGGGAGTGCCGCCTCGGTGTGAGATGGATCTAACTCGACTGCATGCAAACATCCGAATGGCAATCCGTCTGTGTGGCTACCAGTAGTCGGATTCCTCCGCCGTATATGGCGGGATTCTCACCTATACGACTGATAGGGACTCATCGAGTCCGATGACGGCCGAACGTCTGCGGGAGGGCTATAAGGGGCCACCGGAGCTAGGCCCATATAGCCGTGGCATCGGCGACAATCTCCCGCTGGGGTCGTCGGTTTCTGCTCGCAGGTGTGGGGTTCCTGCTCTTGAGCCAACTGGCGGCCCTGGGAGGTTCACCCCGCCGCGTCGAAGTCGTACTCGGCCTCGAGGGGTTCGTCCTCACCGTCGTTTTCGGGAAGGCCTACTCCCTCGTGCCCTCGTACTTCGACCGCACGCTCGTTGACCCGCGTATTCCAGGCGTTCACCTGCCGATCCACGTGGGGGCCGTGTTAGTCCTCGCCGCGGCGGAATTCCGCTCCACGCCGCCATGGATCGAATCGGCCGGGGGCCTCCTCTGGGCGATCGGAACAGGCGTGTTCGTGACGGCCATCGCCGCGACGATCGCGTCGAACCCCCTTGGTCGGGAGACGGGGACGAGCGAGGCGAGCGCGGACCGGGCGCCGCTGGACCGCCTCGCCAACCCTTTCATGCCCGTCGCTCTGGCCTACCTTCTCGTCGCCACCTACGAGCGGCTCGCGGCTGGAACGGTCGCTCCAACACTGATCGACGGCGTTCCCGTCCGCGTCACGCACCTTCTCGCTGCGGGGTTCGCGCTCCTCCTGTTGTTCGCCGTCGGGTATCGTCTATTACCGCGATTCCTGGTCGCGACGGTGCCACGGGCGCTGGCACTCATCGCGCTACCCGCCGGCGCCCTCGGACCGGCACTGCTCGCCGTCGGCTACCCCGCCGGGCCAGTCTTCGTCGCCGGCGCCGTCGTCGAGACCGTCGCCGTCGTCGCCTTCGCCGTCTCGTACCTCTACCTGTTCACCAGCACCGACAGGGACCGAATCGGGTTTTACGGCCCCCTGGTCGGCGTCCTGGCCGGCGTGGCCGGCGTGGCGTTGGGGCTCTACTTCGCGGCGGCCGGCATCGACGTCGGCCTCTCCCTTTCACACCTTCGGCTCAACCTCTTCGGCCTGCTCGGGTTGTCGATCGTCGGCGTGCTTTACCAGTTTTACCCGCCTGCGGTCGCCACCTGGCCCGGAGTCGGCGACCGCCTCGCACTGGCGAGCATCGCCGCCTATGCCGTGGGGCTCGGACTCTCGGCCGTTGGCCCCGTTGCCCCGGCGCCGGTCGGATTGGCCGGTCACCTCCTCGTATCCGGTGCGGCCCTAGCGATCCTATACTCCCTCGGCGGGACGATCCGAACGCAGACGGTCGGCCGATAGGGTGTTATAAACGCAATACCGGACGATTCTCGCCTTCCGGGAACGTCGTGAAACCCTTTTCAGGACATATTCCCAAGTCCAGCACGTAACGATGAACGAGTCTACTCGGGTCAACCGGCGATCGGTACTGACCGGCGTCGGAACTTTGGCACTAACCGGAACGCTCGCAGGTTGTTCGACGGACGGCGGAAGCGGTGGCGATGGGGGAGACGGCGGAGATACCGGCGGTGACGGTGGTGACACCGGCGGCGACACGGGAGGCGGAGGCGGCGGCGCAACCGTCACTGCCGGACCGAACGGCGACTTCGTCTTCGAGCCGGAAACCGTCACGATCTCGACTGGCGAGACGGTAACCTGGGAGTTCGCAAGCCCCAACCACAATGTGGTGGCCTGGCCGGACATGCACGAGGAGGTCTCCATCCCCGACGGGGCCGAGGGCTTCGGCAGCGTCGAGCAGGGCGGCGACGCGTTCGCGACAGTGTCGGAGGGAGAGACGTACTCACACACCTTCGAGACGACTGGCGAGTTCACGTACGTCTGCGTGCCACACGCGTCCGCCGACATGATCGGCACCGTCGTCGTCGAGTAGGTCCGCGCAAGGGGTCGACACCGGTCGTCCGCCATTCGTCTTCGTCTGGGAACTGACTCAGGCCTGCAAGCTGGAGTGTGATCACCGTCGCGTCACTGCCCAGACACGGCGCCACCCGGACGAGTT
>CAYUFG010000035.1:0-16069 GCA_964443815.1 uncultured Halobacteriales archaeon
ACCCATTACGCTTTCGAACGCCGACACGACGCGGTCGCCTAAGTGCGTCCGGCCGCGTATCGTGGCCTGGGTGAGCTAGACCTGGACAGGGGGTTCGACGTCCACGATCACCGCCACGGATTGAAGCTCCGCTCGGAGGAGCGCGAAACGACGCACCTAGCCAACCGCGACGGTTACGCCTGACCGGCGGTCGGTAGACCCTTCGACACGCCGTTCGTCAGCGACAATCGAGCGACCACCGTCGGCGACCCCGACTCGCCGTTCTGTCCGATCCGGACCGATCAGCAACTGGTCGTCCTGACGCACTGAGATCGACTGAGGTTACTGAAGCCAGCGGAGTGCGGATCTCACGAAACGGAGCGATGGTCCCTCGGTGGCCGTCTTCCGGCCAACGAATACGGTGCCGACCGACTCCGTCGAGCCAGGCCCTACTCGGCGACTGACACCCACGCGTCCGGCCCGAGTTCCTTGACCGTCGAGAGCTCCTCTTGGGCGGCCGCGCGGGTCTCGAAGGCGTCGACGCTCTCGCCGAGTTCCGTGCCGTGTTCGTCGACGAGTCGCCACCGCCAGCCGGCGTCGGTGTGGTGGAACTCGAAGGCCGCCGAATCGATCTCGATGACGCTAGCCGCGTCGATCTCGTCGCGGGCGGCGTCGACGTCGGCCTCCGCGGCCTGGCGGTCGCCGAACGTCGAGGCGGCCGTCGCGAGCGCCGTGCCCTCCTCGTCGACCAGCTGCCAGGTCCAGCCCTCCTCGGTCTCGTACAGTTCGAACGCGGCATCGTCGTAGTCGACGAACTCGGCCGTCGGGGCGACACCACCGACACGTTCGACCGCCTCGCGGACGGTTTCGAGGTCGTCGAACGTCTCGGGTGCCCGTGCGATCGGGTCGTGGTCGGCGTCGATCAGCCGCCAGGTCCAGCTCTCCTCGCCACGGTAGCAGTCGAAGGCCGCCTCGCGAATCTCGTACACCGTCGTCTCCGTGGCCTGCTCCTTGATCGACTCAATGGCCGCCTCAGCGTCACGGCGGTCGTCGTAAGTGATCCGACCGTTCGCGACGGAATCGCGGTCTTCGTCGACGAGGTCCCACGACCAGTCAACCGGATCCAGCAGGACGGCCAGGCGACCGACAGTCTCGACCGGAGCCCCGTCGCTGATCGCGCTGACGCTCTCGACGGCGTCCTCTACCGCGTGGCGCGTGCCGAAGGAGTCGGTCGAACGTGCAACAATCGAGCCCTCAGGCGTGACGAACTGCCACCACCACTCGTCGTCCCCGTCGGCATAGACCTGAAAGATGGGTGCGTCCATGCGCCGCTCGCCCACGTCATTCACGGACGCGATCAGGTCGTTCATGGCCTGGCGCGCACCCGCCTCGTCGTCGTGGCGAGTCGCCCCGTCGGCGATGGTGTCGCCGATGTCGTCGACAAGCCGCCAGCCCCAGCCGCGTTCGTCCTGGAAGAGCTCGAAGGCGGCATTTTCGATTTCCAAGTGCTCGGCGTTCGGGGCGTTCTCTTGGAGTGTCGTCATCGCGTGCATGGCGTCGTCCTTGGACTCGTACTCGCCCTGGCCGGAGTCGGCCATGACGTTTCCGTCCTCGTCGATCAGCCGCCAGCGCCAGGCGCCGTCGGGTGCCTCGTAAACCTGGAAGGCGGCGTTCTCGAACTCGATGAGATCCGCCTCGGGCGCCTCCGTCCGAACCCGTTCGACGACCGCCGACGCGGCCGATTCGCTGTCGTAGGTGTCCGTGCTCGCGGCGTGAACCTCGCGCTCGGCAGTGACCAGTCGCCAATGCCAGCCCTCGCCGTCGCGGTAGGTCTCGAACTCGAGATCCTCGATCTCGACGACTGCGGCGTCGGGCGCGCGGTCGCGGACCAGCTCGGCATGCTCCCGGGCGTCGCCTGGCGTCCGGGTCGGTTCGGTGCCGGTCCCAACAACGTCACCCGACTCGGAGACGAGCCGCCACCGCCACTCACTGCCCGACTGGTAGACGTCGAAGGTGGGTGTGCCCGCCTCGAGGACGCTCGCGCGCTGGAGCCGGTCGAGCATGTCGTAGACGGAGTCCTCCAGAACACCCTTGGACTCCGCGACGTCGACGCGCTCTGCGAGGGTCGTGTGCTCGCTGTCTCGGAGACGCCACCGCCAGCCGTCGTCGTCCTCGTAGAGTTCGACACCGTAGGCCTCGACGACGAGTGCCGAGGCGGCATCGGCGAGATCGCGGAACCGGTCGATTTCACCCGCAGCCCCCGCGCGGTCGGCGAACGCCGCCGTGCTGATCGCCATCGGCGTGCGGAACCGGTCGACCAATCGGAACCGCCACTCGCCGCCGTCCCTCGTCGTGTCGTAGACCGGCGAGTCCATCACGATCGACTCGGCGTCCGGGCCGTGGTCCTTGATCGTGTTGATCGAAGTGTCCGCTTCGTCGCGCGTATCGAAGGACGCACCGGCCTCCGCGACCGCGGAACCGTCCTCGCGCATCAGATACCACTGCCAGGTGCCCTCGGCTGACTCGTACAGCCGAAAGGCCGCATGCTTGATCTCCAGCAAGCCGGCGTCGGCGACCTGTGCCTTGACGGCCTCGACGCGCTCCTCGGTCTCCAGCCGCGACAGGAAGTCGGTTGTCGAGGCGGCGACCGCGGTTTGGTCGATGAACCGCCAGGTCCACTCTCGACCGCGCTTGAAGATGGCGAACAGGCCACCGCGGTCGGTTTCGCCGATCATGATCCGTGGGTGATCGTATTCGTGGCCCTCGGCTGCCGTCGCCGAGAGGTAGCTCCGCTCGCCCGTGATCACCGGGACCATGATCACGACGCCCGCGACGACCGCGATCCCCGCGGTATAGAGAGCGATGATCAGGCTGCTGTAACTCGGCGTTCCGGTGAACCAGTTGCCGGGATAGTACATCACGAACAGGACAACAGCCGCAAGCGCGCCGAGCGCACCCAGCACCGCGACCACGAGGCTCAGTCGCGTCACCGGCAACAGGAGGACGATGCCGAGCAGCGAGCAGACTAGCCCGATGGCCGCAGGAACTGCTGCGATCTCCCGGACGAGGAACAGTGTCGACTGGGGCGTCCCCGCCCCGGTCGGGCCGATCTGGTAGATCAGCATGCCGCCGATGGCGAGCAGGTAGCCGACGACGAGGAAGGCGTAGCCGTAGACGTCCTTCTTCGACTCCGGTTCAGTCACGTACTTGGTGTACCACTGGAACAAGCGACCGTCGTAGGCGGTTTCGCGGGCGTCGGTGGTCATCCCGACGGAGGAACGGGCGTGTGACTGTTTAACCTTCCCCACCGTTCACCGGCCGCCCCAGCCGTAAAACGAGTGTGAACTGGCGAAAAATAACCGGCGGCGACCGACCTGTCGAGACGAGGCGGTGGGCCGGGAGCGCTGTCCGGTGGCCACGTCTGGTCGAGCCGCGCCTGGTTTTGCCGGGTGGTATCGTTGGCGGCGGTTCTCAGTACGGGCGGTCGAAATCCGGCTCGCGGTCCTCGCGCAGTGCTGCGATGGCTTCGTCGTGTTCGGGGTGGCTGCGGACGGTCCACTGGGCCGTAACGGCCCGCTGGAAGTAGTCCTCGAGCGAGCGGTCGAAGCCGGTTAGCGTCTTTGCCTCCCGAACCGCCGGCGCGGGCTTGTCGCGGAGGGTGTTCGCGAGCTCACGGCCGGCGTCCCGTACCTTCTGGGTCTCGACTACGTCGGTCACGAGGCCCGTGTCTGCCGCCTCCTCGGGGCCGATGTCCTCACCGAGCAGCACCCACTCCTTGGCCTTAGCTTCGCCGACGAGGCGCGGGAGCAACCAGCCGCCGCCGTCTCCCGGAATCAGACCGATGTTGACGAACTGTTCCCGGACGAACGCGTCCTCGGCCATCACTCGGAGATCGGTCGCGAGGGCCCAGTCTGCGCCCGCGCCCAAGGCGGGTCCGTTGATCGCGGCAACGGTCGGCTTCTCGCCAGCATAGAGCTCTCGGACGACCGCCTGAACGTTGCGCAGACGCTCGTTTGCGCGCAGCCGGTCGTCCTGGCCGCCCTCGCCAAAGCTGCCCACGTCGGCGCCGGCACAGAAGGCCCGCCCAGCGCCGGTCAGCAAGATGACGTAGACATCATCGTCGTGGTTCGCCTCGTAGAGGGCGACCAGCAGTTCATCGACCATCTCCTTGTGGAAGGCGTTCAATACGTCCGGGCGGTCGAGGACGATCTCGGCGCGGCCGTCGGTCACGTCGACGGAGAGGTACTCATAGGTTGCCATGTGGTGGCGTGCGGCGGGCCGGCGAAAAGCGTTCCGTCCACGCCGGCCGAGACGTGGGTAACAATCATTACCAGGGCGGTCATCGAACACTGACATGCCAGGGGGCACCGACCAAACGCTCCGGCCGTTCCTGTGGCGTGCGGAGAAGCTATACCCCGACACGGAGATCGTCTCCCGCACCCACGACGGGATCGAGCGGTACACGTACACTGACTATAGCGACCGGACGGCCCAACTGGCCCACGCGATGGACGACATGGGCCTCGGCAATGACACCCGCGTAGCGACTTTTTGCTGGAACCACCACCGGCACTTCGAGACCTACTTCGCGATTCCGACTACGGGCCGACAACTCCACCTCATCAACCCCCTGCTCCCGGACGAACACGTACAGTTCATCGTCGAGGACGCCGCCGATAGCGTCATCTTCGTCGACCCGTCGATGCTTGAGAAGCTCGAAGGTGCCGCCGCGGGCGATCCGGAGGCCTTCGACAGCGTCGAACAGTACGTCCTAATTGGCGAGGAGGTGCCGGAAACGGATCTCGATCCCATCGCCGACTACGAGTCGTTTGTCTCAGGGTACGACACCAGTTACGACTGGCCCACACTCGACGAGGACCGAGTCGCGGGCATGTGTTACACGTCGGGGACGACGGGCAAGCCCAAGGGCGTCGAGTATACCCACCAGATGCTCTGGACCCACACGATGGCCTCGCAGGCGCCGCAGGCACTCGCCATCGACGACGACGACGTCGTCATGCCGGTCGTGCCGATGTTCCACGTCAACGCCTGGGGCATGCCCTTCACGACGACCGCAGCGGGGGCGAAACACGTCTATCCGGGCCCCTCGCCGGACCCGGCGGATCTTGCGGCCCTGATCGAGAACGAAGGTGTCACGCTCTCTGCCGGCGTCCCGACAGTCTGGCTCGGCCTCATGGAGTACATGGAGGACCACGACGTCGACCTTTCGTCGCTCGAGGAGCTGGTCGTCGGAGGCTCGGCCGCCCCCGAGGCGATGATTCGCTTCTTCGACGATCACGACGTCGAGGTACTCCACGCGTGGGGCATGACCGAGATGTCGCCGCTGGGAAGCGTCGCACACGTCAAGAGCACACTCCAGGACGCGAGTTACGAGGCACAACTCGAGAAGCGCACGACGCAGGGCCTGATGATGTCCGGACTCGAGTTCAAAGTGATCGACGACGACGGCGAGGAGGTGCCCTGGAACGGCGAGGACTTTGGCGAGCTGTGGGTGCGTGGCCCGTGGGTCACGACCGAGTACTTCGGTCGACCGGACGCCACAGAGGAGGACTTCGAGGGCAACTGGCTGAAGACCGGCGACATCGTGAGCGTGACGCCCGATGGGTACATCAAGATCGTGGACCGGGCGAAAGACGTCATCAAGAGCGGCGGTGAGTGGATCTCGAGCGTCGAACTGGAGAACGCGATCATGGCCCACGACGACGTCAGCGAGGCGACCGTGATCGGCGTCCCCCACGAACGCTGGCAGGAGCGACCAGTCGCGTTCGTCGTCCCGGCAGCTGGGGTCGACGCCGAGACGCTCGAGGGCGACCTCCGGTCGATGCTCGCCGACGAGTACCCGAAGTGGTGGCTCCCCGACGACTTCATCCAGATCGACGAGGTTCCCAAAACTGCCACGGGGAAGTTCGACAAGAAGGTGCTCCGCGAGCAGTACGGCGACGAATCGCTCGTCGAGGGCCGGGTACCCGAGGAGGCCGCTCCAGACGACGACTGAGTGCCCCGGATTCATTTGTACCGGGGGGTCGAAGCGGTTCGACATGCCGGACATCGTCGTCTTCCGTCAGGTATCACATGGCATGCCGATCGAGGACTACGCGGACGCGGTCCGCGAGCGGCTGCCGGACCACGACGTCGCAGTCGGGCGAACCCCCGACCAGGAGCGGGAACTGATCGCCAACGCACCGGTTGCGACTGGGGTCACCCTCGACGAGTCGCTGCTGGAGGCCGGGGAGCAGCTCGAACTCTTCTCGTGTGTGTACGCCGGCGTGGACCACGTGCCCGTGGAGGCCGCCCGGGAGCGCGGGGTCGCCGTCACGACGGCGTCAGGCGTCCACGGCCCGAACATGGGCGAACACGCCGTCGGCGCGATCATCGCTTTCTCACGACAGTTCCCGCGCGCGTGGCGCCAGCAGGAACGGCGGGAGTGGCGACACATGCAGTCCCGGGAGCTCACCGGAGACACGGTCACCGTCGTCGGCATGGGTGCGATCGGGCAGTCGGTCGTCGGGTGTCTTGAGGGGTTCGACGTCGACACGATCGGGGTCCGTCACTCGCCAGCGAAGGGCGGCCCCGCCGACGAGATTCTCGGCCCTGACCGGCTCCACGACGCCCTCGCCCGCACCCAGTACCTCGTCCTCGCCTGTCCGCTGACCGAGGAGACCCGCGAATTGATCGGCGACCCCGAGTTCGAGACGCTCCCGCCGGAGGCGGTGCTGGTCAACCTGGCCCGCGGCCCGGTCGTCGACACTGACGCGCTGCTCGACGCCATCCGGGGCCAGTCCATCCGCGGCGCCCAGCTCGACGTCACGGACCCGGAACCCCTGCCTGAGAGTCACCCGCTCTGGGGGCTCGACAACGTCTTCATCACGCCACACTGCTCTGGCCACACGCCGGCGTACTACGAGCGATGTGCGGACATCCTCGCCGAGAACGTCCGCCACGCCGAGAAGACAGGCACGTACGACGGGCTCCGGAACCAAGTCTGACGCGAAGGTTTATCGCGCCGGCAGCGCCACGCCGTGGGATGAGCGACCTGACCGACCCACAGGCAGCGATCAAAGCGCAGTTCGTCGACGAGATGGGGTACTGGACTGAGGGGTACGACGCCGCCCTCCGAACCGATCCCGCCTTCTTCAACCGCTTTCGCGAACTCGCCGCCGCGAGCTACGACCAGGGCGTCCTCGACCCGAGGGTCCGGGAGCTGCTGTTGCTTGCCGTCAACATCGCCATCAGCCACCACTCCAAGGACGGTATCCGCGTGCACATGCAGAACGCGGCGGATCGCGGGGCGACCTACGACGAGGTCCGGCAGGTAATCACGCTCGCGAGCGGCCAGGGCATCCACGCGGTGACGGCCGGCGTCCCGATTCTCCTCGAGGTGGCAGGCGTCGACGGGCAGGGCGATCTCACGGGCGAGGCTCTCGCGGCGCGGGAGCATTTCGAAGCCGAGCGTGGGTACTGGAGCGACTTCTGGGACGCGCTGGCCCGGCTCGACCCGGACTTCCTCGACGCGTACACGAACCTCTCGGCACACTCCCGCCACGAAGGGCCCCTCGACGAGGTGACGATCGAGTTCGTCGCCATCGCTGAGGACGCCGCGGCGACGCACCTCTACCGCGAGGGCCTTGCGGTCCACGTCGAGAACGCCCTCGAGGCTGGCGCCAGCGTGGAGGAGGTACTCGAGGTGCTCGAACTGGTGTCCGTTATCGGCCTGCAAAGTTTCTCCGCGAGCGCGACTGTCCTAGAGGATCTCGTGGCCGCCGGCGAGCTAGAGCGACCAAGTGCGGCCAAGTGATTCCGCCGGACAAACGCTTTTGGCCGGGTCAACCGTCCCCTCGTTCGATGGACGACAACGTCCAGGTCCAACGAGACGGACGCGTCGCGACAGTGACCGTCGACCGGCCGGAGAAGCGCAATGCGATGGACATCCCCACCCGGAAAGAGCTCCGGGCAGCCTTCGAGGACGTCGTGAACGACGACGAGGTGCGGGTGATCGTCCTCCGGGGGGCCGGCGAGGGCAACTTCCTCGCCGGAGGCGATATCGAGTCCTTCGCCGAACACGACATGCTGAGCGCGATGGAGTACATCGACACCCACGCGCAGGGGCTGTACAACTACGTCGCGAACGTCCCAAAGCCGGTGATCGCGGGCATAGACGGGCACGCATTCGGGGGCGGGCTAGAAATCTCCTGTGCGGCGGATATCCGCGTCGCCCAGCGGGGCGTCAAGATGGGCCTCACCGAAGTCGGCCTCGGGATCCTCCCGGCTGGTGGAGGCACCCAGCGCCTGACGGAGCTGGTGGGGGCGAGCGTTGCGAAGGATATGATTCTGACAGGGAAGGCCATCGACGCCGAGCGCGCCAAGGAGGTCGGCCTCGTCAACTACCTGCACGACGAGGGCGAGTTCGAGGAGTCCCTCTACGCCCTCGCAGCCGAGATTGCCGACAACGCGCCGATCGCCCTCAAGTACGCAAAGGCATCGGTTAACCGGGCCATGGACCTCGAGCCGGGACTGGACTTCGAACGCGCCGCGGGAACGCTGTTGTTCGGCACCGAGGACAAGCAGGAGGGCGCCGAGGCCTTCCTCGAGAACCGCGACCCGGAATTCGGGGGGCGGTAGTCAGAGGACATCCCGGCCCAATCGCGACACGAGACCGCGTTCGTCCTCGGACAGCGCCGTCAGGAGGACGCCGTCGAGGCCGTCGACGGATTCGATCTCGTCTAGCTTTGCCCGGCAGTCCGCCGGTGTCCCGACGACAGCGAACCGATCGGCGAGGTAGTCCGTCAGGCCCAACTCCTCGACGAGTTGCGCATTGGGGGTCTCGCCGGGCTGTTCGTGCTCGTGGGAGACGTACTCGTCCTTGAGGCGGTCGATGGCTTCGACGTGCTCGTCGGGCACCATCTTGCCCTCGAGTGAATGCCTGAAGGCGTGGTTGGCGCTGGCAGCGAGCGCCATTCTGATCTCGTCAATCGCGTCCTCGCGATCGTCGGCCACGTTCGCCTTGGCGAACAGCCACGTCTCGAGAGCGTCGGGGTCACGTCCCGCCTCGCGTGCGCCCTCGGACACGTATCCGAGCGAGTCTTCGATAAGCTCGGGAAACAGGCCGGTACCGATCATGACACCGTCCGCATGCCGGCCGGCCATTCGCAGCGTTTTGGGGCCCTCCGCGGCCACGATCGTGGGAACGTCGACGCCATCGTCAGGCAGCCATTCCAGTCGGACCTCGGTTCCCTGGTACTCGTGGTGATCGCCGTCGAATAGATCGGAATGGAGGTCGAGCACGGCCGCCATCTCGGAGAGCGAGGCGGGTTCAAGGCCGAGCGTGTGTAGCGCACTGTCGCCCGAGGCCATCCCGAGGAACGTCCGACCCGGCGCGATCTCGTTGACGCTGGCGATCGCGCTCGCAGTGACGACCGGATGGCGCGTCACGGGATTAGTGACCGTCGAGCCGATGCGGATGGACTCAGTCTCGTGGGCCACGGTCGTCAGGCCGGTGTACAGTTCGCGGAACAGGGACTGGGAATCCAGCAGGCCCAGGAAGTCTAGGTCGAGATCCTCCGCAAGGCGGGCCTTCGCCCGGAGTTCGTCCGGGGCGGCCGTCGAGTACAGGATACCGTACTCCATGACCGTCCCTGGCATCGACAAGTGATAATTCTCCGGGCCGAATTTCTCAAGGGGGGATCCAGACCTACGGCAGTGTGAAATCCGGACCAATATACTGGGTCGAAACACGTAACCTGAACGCGAAACTCCCGCCGTTCATGTCACTCGGGATCGTCCTCCCAAAGACTTCGAGCCAACCACGCCGCCCCGCCGGCAACGCCGCCGACTTCGGTCGTCGGGTCGAGGCGCTCGGCTACGACTCGCTGTGGACCACGGAGGGGTGGGGACGGGACTCGTTCGTCGAACTCACCCACGTCGCGAGCCGGACCGACGAACTCGGCCTCGGGACGTCCATCGTCAACGTGTACTCCAGGACTCCGGCTGTCCTCTCGATGGCGTCGGCGTCGCTCGCAGAACTCTCGGACGGTCGGTTCGTCCTCGGACTCGGGGCGGGCCATCCCTACTCGATCGAGGGCATCCACGGAATGGACTGGACGCGTCCGGTCGTGCGGACCCGCGAGACGATCGAACTCGTCGAGCGGTTCACCGAAAGCGGCGAGTTCCCCTATCGGGGCGAGGTGTTCGACGTCGACGGCGCCGAGCCGTTCGACGTCGAGGTGCCCGTCGCGAACGCGGGCCTGGGCGAGCTCAACCGTCGGGTCACCGGCGAGCTCGCCGACGGCTGGCTGCCGTTCAACATCCCGCTACCGTCGCTCGAGACAGCCTTCGAAACGGTCGCCGGGGCTGCACGTGATGCCGGTCGCGACCCCGGTGATATCACGGTGACGCCGTGGATTCCGACGGCGGTCAGTGAGGACCGCGAGCAAGCGCTATCCCTCCTCCGGGACAACGTTGTGAACTACGTGGGCGGTTTCCAGGACGATGCCTACAAGAACGCCCTGGCACAACACTTCCCCGACGCGGCCGAGGCGATCGCCGACGCGGAGCGGGACGGCGACCACGACGCGGCGCGATCGGCCGTCTCGGATGGGATGATCCGCGCGGTCGGCATCGCGGGGACGCCCGAGGAGGCCAGGGCCCAACTCGCCGAGGTCCAAGCCATGTCTGTCGTCGACACGCCCATCGTATCGATACCGAGCGCGGCGGCCGAGGAGGTGGTCGACACGACCGTCGAGACGTTGGCACCGTCACCTTGACTGCGGTTTTCCCGGTGACCACTCCCGCACTCGGCCGCTATTGGAACGGCTGTCCTTCACTTACGCAGCGGCCGAGAGGACGTCGCTCAGGGCACCCGCCACGGGGAGGATGTACTCGCCGACAAACGAGAAGTAGTGGAGCCCCGAGAGGAGAAGAAAGACGGTACCCGTCGCCGCGGCGAGACCCAGTGCTACGGCCGTCACCGGCCTGAGACGGTCGTCGACGAGCGTTCCGATGGCGACGCCGGCGACGATTAGACCGGCGGTGAATCCAAGTGTGGCGTGGACCCGCGCCGCCTCGGCCACCGCATAGTCCCCGACGAGGAGGAAGGCGAGCAACAGCTGGCCACCGACAAGCACGCCGGCCGCGTATGCCCATAACGCCGCTCCGAAGTTGTCGGCGACCAGGCCGCCGACGGGGATCGAGCGGGCAAGCAGATATACGCCCAGTGGATAGATCGGCAGGAGGTATCGTACGGTGATCGTCGTGTTCAGCGGAAGTCGGTCGTTGTAGAGGATGACGAAGGCGACGATGAAGAGGACGGCGAGTGCGTCCGAGGGGTGGATGCGCGCCGTTATCGACCGGGCTCGCTCGGAAACAGCGTGGGCCGCAGCGAGGGTAATCGCACCCAGAAGCGGGGCCGCCTCCAGGACCGAGAGGTTGACGCCGAGGAACCGGGCATCCTCGGCGATGCCCTCGACGTTACTCCGGAGGAAGGTCCGGATCACTTCGTCCAACCGCGTGAGGCCTGCCAGCCCCTGCTCGACCAGGAACGTCGTTTGAGCGATCAGCCAACCAACCTGGTAGAAGAACCAATCGAGCCCAATTGCCGTGATGGCCCCCCTTACCACGTTCGCCAAGACCCCGATCGGACCCCAGTTCCCAAGTGACCCACCCGACCCGCCACCCCCGCCACCGCCGGCCCCACCACCGGCTCCACCACCCGATCCGGGAGCGGCGGGTCCCTCGACGCCGGAGCCGTAGAGCGTCCGCGGCGGTCTGAAGGGATCGCCCGCGATCAGGTAGTTCGTCAGAAACATCGGGAGAAGGGCAAGCCCGAACACGGCGCCCACGAACGCTAGGTCCCGCGGGTCGTTCGAGGGAGCGGTCGGCACGTCGACGGCGACGAGTGCGAGAAAGACAAACAGGCCGGCTGCGGCGTGATCCCAGGTCAATAGCGCCGCTGAGGCGTACGCCCCCGCACGGTACATCGGCACCGTCCCGAGTCCAGGGAGTGTCATACCCGGGGACTCGCGACTCCGCGTGAACAGATAGAGCACCTCCGCGCAGACGAGCGTCGCGAACACGTGGCGTTTCGGAATCGTCGCCCAGAACCCGACGGGCAACGCGACAACGACGGCCGCTCCCGCGAGGAGAGCCAACCGCCGCGAGCGGTGCAGGGCGATCACCCGATAGATCGCGACGGCGACGAAGCCCGACGCCACCGCGGTCGTCAGCTGCAGCGCCAGCAACGGCCGGGATACCGACGCGAACTGCGTGGCTAGGGCGACGTTGATGAGGAACGACGCCGCCACGAGCGCGCTACCAGCATACACGACGATTCGGCCTCGGTCGACCAGTCGGCTCACCTGGATGGCCAGTCCGAGCACGAGGAGGTGCCACAGCGCTACGAGGGCAATGTGGAGATCGGCGACGAGATCCACGGCCTGTAATCCCCAGAGCACGGGAAGAGACAGGAACAGCTGGCCGTAGTTCCGGCCGTAGACGTAGCCGTTCTCGACGCTCGTGCCGGGTGTTTGGAGATAGTTGCCCGTCGCCGGTTCGATCCAGAGGTGGCCGTCGGCGAGTGCGCGGAGACCCTCCCGGAGGGTGATGTTATCAGTGATGAAGATCCCCGCCCGCCAGTACAGCAGGGCAAAACAGAGACAGCCGAGGAAGAGGGCCAGTCCGAGACGATCACCGAAGAGGATCTGGCCGGCACGGGCGAGACCGGAGCGGTCGGCTGTCGACCCCATCAGGTGACCACCACCGTCGTCTCGGTGCGGTACAGCGTACGGGCAGTCCCTTCGGTCCGCAACACGAGCTCGAGGGTGGCTCCGTAGGTGTCTCGGTCGAGCCGATTCGCCTCGAAGGTGTCCGGATCGAGCGAGATCGAGTGCCGGCCCGGCCCCGCCGACCCGAGGAAGTGAACCGAGCTCCGGCTGTAGCCGAGCTCTTCGATCGCGACGGTATACACGAGGGTGGGGTTGCCGCGCAGGTCGCGCACCTCGACCTCGGCGTCCGGAACGCGCAGATAGTAGACGCCCTCGCCCTGTCGGCCTGGTTCGAGCTGCGGCTGGTCGGGTGGGTCGGTCACCGTGAGGGTGGCGTTGCCAGTCCCGGGAGCCTGGTCGCCCGAGTGGTCGGTGGGAACCGGGAACGGACCGAACGGGCCCGTGACCGCCAGTACCACGACGATGAGGCCGACGACGGCCAGCGGGACACCGCGAACGGGCTCCATCTACCGGAATATCCGGGGTTGCGTATAAATGAGCGATGGTTCCGGAGACGGATTGAGGTCGCAAACCCATTGGGCGTCAGTCTCTGGTCGACCGGTCGTGTCCCCCCCGGCCCGTCAGGGGATGGAGCCAACCGCGGCCAGGCACTCCCGGCGATTCGCCTCAGTCGCCGTCACCACCCGGCGCGACTGTCATGGCGGTGAGGATACCGAGCGGGCCCGACCTGGCCGCCGTTACGGTGAGATCGGCCACATCGACGACCTCGAGTGGCTCCTGCGTCCACCGACAGCCCATCTTCTCGTAGTGAGCCTCCGACCGCCACTCCTGGTACCGGGCGATCGGGCCGACGTCGCTCAAGCCGTGCTCGAGTAGGCGGATCTCACCGTCGGAAGCACATACCCGCTCCATCTCTCGGAGGGCGGCGCTCGGATCGGGGAATGTACAGGTCGAGAGTGCCGAAACGACCACGTCGAAACTGTCATCGGGGAATTCGAGCGCCTGGGCGTCCATTTGCCGGAGGTCGCCGTCCCGGCCGAGATCGTCGAGCGTCCGCCGGGCTTTCGCCAGCATCTCATCGCTGATGTCGATCCCGACGAGGTCGATGTCCGCAGGCAGGTACCGAAAGTTCGTCCCGGTCCCACAGGCGACATCTAGCACCCGGCCGTCGACGTCGCCGAACTGACGGCGGCGAGCGCGGCCGGTGAGGAGCCTGTCGACCCTCTCCATCCGGTGTAAGCAGTCGGCGTAGTCGGCGTAGACGGACTGAATCTCCTCGAGCGACTTGTCGCGTGTCGCCGCCGGATCGGTAGCGTCGATCGGTCCATGGGCGTGAGTCGTCCGGTTTGGTGGTGTCATCGTTGGTGTCACCTACTCCGTCCATCGACCGGGAAGCCCATAAGAATTATCGAATATATTATATATTACCACAGCCGTTTCAAAATCTCAATTGAGCGACCAGCACCCGTTTTGAGGGTGTGAAGTCCAATAATCGTCGAAGGTCGCCAGATTGGCGCGGTTCGCTAAAAGCCGTTTTTGTTTAAATTTTGGTATTTCTAACCCAGCTCCCGTGCAGGCGAGCGAGGACTGCCGCCGGAATGCCGACGTGCCACGGCCAGGCAAAACCCCGCCTGGAGGTCCTCGGGAAGCCTGTCCGGGGTCGCCCGTGCCGGGTACCGTTGGGCCGAGGTGCAGCCGAACAGTCATTACGGTGGCGTTCGCCGGCGGACCTATGCAAACGGTTTCCCGCGACGAGTTGATCGAACTGGGCCGACGGTTCGGCATCCACGTCGGCGAAGATGAGGCCGCCACCATCCGTGAGGACGTGAACGACCTGCTCACTGGCATCGACGCGGTGGACGACATCCCGCTAGATCGACCAGAGGTAGACGGGGAACGGCCCTGGCGGGAGCCGACTGACGACCCGCTGTCCGCCGTCACGGTGGAGTGCGACGTGCCGCCCTCTCGTTCGGGTCCCCTCGACGGGCTGACAGCTGGCATCAAGGACATTATCGCCGTCGCCGGAGTGCCGATGGGGTGCAGTTCGGACGTGATGCGGGGGTTCGTGCCGGGATTCGATGCGGCGGCGGTAGCACGGCTCCGAGCCGGAGGCGCACGAGTCACGGCGATGACCAACGCCGACGAGTTCGCCGGCGCCGGCCGCGGGACCACAAGCGCCCGTGGCGCCGTCAGGAATCCCTACGACCCCGACCGCACGGCGGGTGGCTCCTCAGGCGGCTCAGCCGCAGCGGTCGCCACCGGCCGCGTCGACGTGGCCCTCGGAACCGACACGGGGGGCTCCGTCCGCATCCCGGCGGCGTTCTGTGGAATCGTGGGGCTCAAGCCCACCCACGGGTTGGTGCCCCTCCACGGCGTGGCGGAGAACTCCTACACGCAGGACCATGTCGGGCCGATGACGGCGAACGTCGAGGATGCGGCGCGCGTGCTCGAGGTGCTCGCCGGCAAGGACGAACGGGATCCGGCGAGTATGGTGGCTGCGGGAAGAAACGGCTACACTACCGGCGGGTACCTCGAGGCGGCCACCGATCCGCCCGACATCGGCGACCTCCGGATCGGGTTGATATCCGAGGGGATGGGCGACGGCATCGCGAGTCCGGTCGAGGCGGCGACCGAGCGAGCGCTTGACAATATCGAGGACGCAGGCGGGGCAGTCGAACGCGTCTCGATCGAGGGATTCGAGGCGAGCCCGCAGGTGA
The DNA here is from genome assembly GCA_964443815.1 of uncultured Halobacteriales archaeon. Classification (GTDB taxonomy): domain Archaea; phylum Halobacteriota; class Halobacteria; order Halobacteriales; family Haloarculaceae; genus CAYLJD01. The sequence continues at coordinate 15,434 of CAYUFG010000035.1, forward strand.
AAAACGCGATCAGCCTCGTGGAGCTAGCGGCCCACTGGCGGGACGGCGGCGCCCCGATCCGGCGGGGCGGGATTGTCGACGAGGGCTACCAGATCTCGCTGGCCCGACGGGGACGGCAGGCGAGCGGCGAACTCAACCCGTACTACCGTGCCAAGGCGCTCGCCGGCGCCCGCCTCATCGACGCCCACGACGCCCGACACTACACCCGCGCACAGGCAGTCCGCGAGACGGTCCGGGCGGCGTTCGACGATGCCTTCGAGACGTTCGACGCGCTCGCGTTGCCCACGATGCCGGACGTCGCCCCGCCCGTCCAGGACGCGGACGACCCGGGGTTCATCTTCGGCCAGAACACCCGCATCGCCGACGTGACGCGACTGCCCGCAATCTCGCTGCCGAACGGCGCTCACGATGGTCTACCGATCGGCCTCCAGCTGATGGGCGCCGGTTTCGACGAGGCGACACTGGTTGGGGTAGGGGTTACGGTCGAGGAATTGTTACCGGAGCTGCCGTCGCCGGCGGTTTGAGTCAGCGAAAACCGAGCGTTTTGTCGTCGATATCGCGAAATCTCGAAACGACCCCCAAAGCCGGTGGGGGGATTTGAACCCTCGACCTATTCCTTACGAAGGAATCGCTCTA
>CAYUFG010000036.1:0-5418 GCA_964443815.1 uncultured Halobacteriales archaeon
GGGCGCGCAGGCGTGGACTGAAAAGGGTTAACTGAGTGGCGCCGGAAGGGTGCCGCAATGGCCAAGGACGTCAAGCCGACCCGCAAGAACTTGATGCAGATAGAGGACCGCATCGAGCTCTCCGAGCGGGGCCACGACACCTTAGAGAAGAAGCGGGACGGCCTGATCATGGAGTTCATGGATATCCTCGACCAGGCCCAGGACGTCCGCTCGGACCTCGAGGAGGCCTACGACGACGCCCAGCACGCTATCGACATGGCGCGGGCGATGGAGGGCGACGTCGCGGTCCGGGGGGCCGCCGCTGCGCTCAAGGAACACCCGGAGCTGACGACACAGTCGAAGAACATCATGGGCGTTGTCGTGCCGCAGATCGAGTCCTCGAAGGTCAGAAAGAGCCTCGACGAGCGTGGTTACGGTGTGCTCGGCACCTCGGCGCGGATCGACGAGGCGGCGGATGCCTACGAGAAATTGTTGGAGCAGATAATCCTCGCCGCGGAGGTCGAGACGGCGATGAAGAAGATGCTCGAGGAGATCGAGACGACAAAACGCCGTGTCAATGCCCTCGAGTTCAAGCTCCTGCCGGAACTCCGGGACAATCAGGAGTACATCGAGCAGAAACTGGAGGAACAGGAGCGCGAGGAGATCTTCCGAATGAAGAAGATCAAGGCGAAAAAGGAGGAAGAGGAGAAAGAAGAGCGGGAGGCCGAGGAAGCGGAAGAACCGATGCCTGCGTAGGAGGCGGATTCACGACGGCTCAGTTATTCGGGACTGGTATGCAATCGAGCTCGAGCAGTGCAGCTACCCTCCCTCGGAGGCCGCCCGACCTCCGATATTATAGCCCCTCGGGCCGAACCCGTCGCCGATGGCGGAGGTGACGGCGAGGCGGTTCGTCGACGAACAGCCCGCGGTCGTCGAGCGCGCCCTGGAGCCGGCAACCGTTCTCGAAGCCGAGGGAACGTTCGACGTCGTCGATGTAGAGACGACCGAGGACGGCTGGACCGTGGTTGGGAGCGGGCGCGGGATGGACCTCCCCTTCGCGTTCTCGCGGGTCGAGGACGGGCTCCGGTACGAGGCACTTGGCACGCACGGCCCGTTCCGCGAGTTCGAGTCGACGGTAACGGTCGCCCCGAAGGACCACGGGACGCAACTCTCGGCGTGGTCGCGGGTCACGATCAACCTCCCCCTGCAGCTGCTCAGCGATCGCATCGCCGCCTGGAAACGACGGTCGGAGCTCGAACGGCTGCTCGAGTCGCTCGCTGCGGATCTTACCGCATGATGCTGAGATGGGTGGCAGCGACGAGCAGGGCCGTAGCGAGGCCGAGGTTGACCAGCGAGAACTCGACGGCGCCGATGAAGTCCAGGCCCCAAACGACGAGATAACTGAACACGAACGACAGCACGACGTTCAGCACGAACAGCACGCGCGGATCCCCTTCGGACTCGAAGGGGTCGTCCTCGACACCCATGGACGGGGTGTTGGGCGTCGACGCCTTAGGTCTGCGGTGTGGGACACCGTACCATAATCGGTATGAGCGTCGGGCGCCTAGTGGGGACGTGCCCTGGCGAAACGCCAACGGGACCACGGTCGACCCGGTCCCCTTCTATGTCGCGGCGTTGTCCGGCCTCCTCGTTAGCCTCAGTTTCGGCCCGTTTTACTTCGAAGCATTCGGTGTGGGGCGGCCTTTGGCGTTCGGCGGGAGTGCGCTGCTGGGGCTCACCTGCTGTCTCGGGGCGTTCTACCGGTTCGTGTGGACGTTCCGGCCGGAGCGACTCGGTGAGGTGCCAGTCGCGTCGCGCATGCTCCGGCTCGGCTACGCAATGGTCATCATGCTGCTGGTACTGCTCGCGCTTTCACTACCAATCGTCCTCTGAACGACCGTGGAACCAGCTTTCACGGCCCCGGTAGACTTATGAAGGCGAAGCGACAAGTTGTCGCAATGAGCCTCCTTGGCACGGTGAAGGACGTCGTAAACGCATCGTCGCAGAACCCGAACCGCGGCGACTCGTCGGAACCCGAATCCGAGGGTGCTTACTGGTGTACGGACTGTGGCGAACGGATCCGAGACGTGGAGGTATCGGGGGAGACTCCCCCTGAATGTCCAAGTTGCGGCGACGAAATGACCTTCGAGCGCTCAGCAGCCTCGACCGGCTGCGCCTGCTGAATGGCACACGATCACGGGGCCGACGAGCCCGAAACCTACGTCGAGTGGCTGACGGCCGTCTTTCGCAACCTCTACCACTCGATGTTCGAGCACCCGGCATTCGAGAAGGTCGAACAAGAGGCCGAGGATCTGGAGGACGCCTTTTTCTTCGCCTGCTTCGCAGACGCCTTCGGCATCCCCAGTCCAGTGTCCTACTACACGGTCGAACTCTTGCCGTACATGGCAGCGGACTTCGAAGCCTGGGAGCGCCGGATGTGGGACCGTGAGACGCTGCTTGAGCGCAAGGGGCACCAGTACCACTTCCACTGATGGCCCGGTTTGTCTTCTTCGGCGGCAAGGGTGGCGTGGGGAAGACGACCGTCTCGAGTGCGTACGCGCTCAGGTCCGCGAACGCCGGCGACCGGACGCTCGTCGTCTCGACGGACCCAGCCCACAGCACTTCCGATGTCTTCGACCAGGACTTCGACGACGAGCCCCGGCCGGTCGACGGGATCGAGAATTTGTGGGCGATGGAGATTGACCCCGACGAGGAAGTGAAGGACCACATGCAGTCGATTCGGCGGCGGATGGCCGACCAGGTTAGTCCGGCCATCGTCAACGAGATGGACCGGCAGATCGAACTCGCCCACCGAACGCCCGGCGCCTACGAGGCGGCCCTGTTCGACCGCTTTATCCAAGTGATGCGCAACGCCGACGACTTCGACCAGGTTGTTTTCGACACATCTCCGACGGGGGGGACCCTCCGACTGCTCTCACTGCCGGACTTTCTCGGCGAGTGGCTCGACCGACTGGTCGAGAAACGGGCGAAATCGATCGACTTGTTCGAGAAGGCGGCGATCGGCGAGAAGGAAGCCCGCCGTCGGGCCGAGGACGACCCGATTATCGAGCATCTCCGGGAGCGCAAGGAGAAGTTCGAGTTTGCCGGCGAGACCCTTCGGAGTCGGGCGACCTTTTATCTGGTCCTGAATCCCGACGAACTGTCGATCCGGGAGACCCGCCGGTCAATCGATCGAATGGACGAGGAAGACCTCGCAGTCGACGGACTAGTCCTCAACAAGATCACGCCGGCGCCGGACCCCGAGGAGGACGGTCGCGGCGCGAGGTACCTCGCCGAGCGGGTTGCGACCGAGCGAGACCGGATCGACCAGGTCCGGCGGACCTTCGACGTGCCGATAGTGGCGGAGATCGAGTCGCGGGTTCGGGAGGTCAAAGGCGACTTGCTCGCCGAAGTCGCCGCGACTCTCGACGTCAAAGCCGCGACCGAACCCCCTGCCTGAGTCCGAACGAGTCGGTGTTTTGTCCTTATTCGAGGAACAGTCACCACGAAATATATAAGTAATGAAGGTAGTTTTAAGTACCTTCCTTCGGAACCCCCGCGTGGCGGGATAGCATGGTTCAGGCGATTTGGCTGGTCGTCTTCACGCTCGGCACGTTCAGTATCGGGTACTTCGCGTACTCGAAGTACCTCGCACGGTTCGTCGACCTGGACGACGAGCGTGAGACACCGGCTCACAAGTACGAAGACGGGCAGGAGTACGTACCATCGAAGAAACCGGTATTGCTGGGGCACCACTACTCAAGCATCGCGGGCGGGGCGCCGATCGTCGGCCCGATCACGGCTGCTGCATGGTGGGGATGGGTCCCCGCCTTCTTGTGGATCTCGATCGGGAATCCCCTCTTTGGCAGCGTCCACGACTTCATGTCGCTGTCCTCGAGCGTGCGACACGAGGGGAAGTCGATCGGGTACATCATCAAGGAGTACGTCGGGTCCCGCGGCAAGAACATGATCCTGTGGTTCGCGTTCCTGACGATCATTCTCGTTGTGGCCGTGTTCGCGCTGGTGGTGGCGCTGGTGTTCAACGCGTTCCCGGAATCAGCGACCGCGAGCTTCATCTACATCGCTCTGGCGCTGGTGTTCGGCGTGTACCTCTACCAGTTCGACCTCCCGTTCCTCCCGGGAGCCATCGCCTTCATCGCGGCGGTGTTCGCGGGCGTGTGGGTCGGCGTCCAGTACCCCATCGCGCTCGTTCCCGGGGAGTACCCTCGCGGTGCGATCGTGTTGCTGGAGGGTGGAATTCCCCTGATCCCACCGCTGCTTGGCAGCGCAAACATCGGCGCGTGGGTTCCGGTCGTCGCGATATACGCGTTCATCGCGAGCGTGCTCCCGGTCTGGGTGTTGCTCCAGCCGCGTGACTTCCTCACATCGAACCTGCTGTACGTCGGTGTCGGAGGAACGCTCATCGCGGTCATCGTGGGCACGATCCTCGGCGCGGGCGGTGCGCTGACCGTCGAGGCACCCTCGTTCACGTCCTTCATGGGCAACCCGGACTTGCCCGTGGCCGCGCCCCTGTTCCCCCTGCTGTTCGTCACCATCGCGTGTGGGACGATCAGTGGGTTCCACTCGCTTGTTTCATCGGGGACGACAGCGAAGCAGCTCGACAAGGAGACCGACGCGCGGCTTATCGGCTACGGCGGCATGCTCGGCGAGGGCCTGCTCGCGACAGTGGCTCTGATCACCATCGCGGTGTCGTTCAACATCCCGCAAGGCACGTACAGCGGCATCGGCCTCGCTCTCCCGAACTTCGCGTCGGGGGGCGGCGCCATCTGGAACGCCGCCTTCGGCATCGGAACGACGCTCGCGGCGACGTTCATGGGGCTGGTGCTCGTGAGCTTCCTGCTGACGAGCACCGACACGGCGGTCCGCCTCGGGCGGTACATGCTCGAGGAGATCGTCGGCACGCCCGAAACGTCCATCCAGGAGTACGCCAAGAACCGCTACGTCAACTCGGCGGTCCAGGTCATCCCCGCATACCTCCTTGTGGCCTCTGGGAGCTGGGGCGACCTCTGGCCGCTGTTCGGCGGCGCCAACCAGACACTCGCGGCCCTGGCGCTGCTCGTGGCGACGATCTGGCTGGCCAACTGGGACGACACCAAGCAACTGCTCAGCACGGGAGGCCCCATGGCGGTGATGATCGTCATGACGTCGGCGGCCCTCCTGTACCTGGCATTCATCCAGAACCTCTGGACGAAGTTCATCCAGGGTGATTGGGGACTCCCAGCTGGCGAGTCACCCGGCATCCTCATGCAGCTATCCGCAGCGATGCAGATCGTGATCGCCATAGTCCTCGTCTGGCTGGCGTGGTCAATCTTCAAGATGGGCTGGGACAACATGCGGGAGGTGAGAGACACCGGCATCATGGGTGGCCCCGGCGAGGCGGCCGAGCCGAGCGACGACTGAGCGGCTTCCATTTTTTAG
>CAYUFG010000036.1:5518-16021 GCA_964443815.1 uncultured Halobacteriales archaeon
TGGCCCCGGCGAGGCGGCCGAGCCGAGCGACGACTGAGCGGCTTCCATTTTTTAGCTTGGCGACGGTGGATAACCACATCCACGCCGACTACGTGGCGTCGAAAGACGAGACTTGCTCACCCGTGAAGCGTACTTGTACAGCGACGATGACGAGTTAACGAATACAGAATTTCACGACACGGACGGCGAGTGGGTGCTACACATCTGTTTGCAGACCGAAATCGAACCGTACCCGTCGGATAAGACACCCGAGCACAGAACTGTCATCGGGATCGATCCGGGCGTGTGGAACATCGCCGACTACTTTGCAGCGACGGATATTGGAGTACGATAGCTCCGCCGCACCCAAACTGGCGTCGATGGAGGTGCGCTCGAGCGTTCGAGTGAACAGCGGGAGGGTGAACACAACTGGCGGGGTATCCGCCTGACGCAGCGGTTTTCCACGCTGACCCCCCACATCCGTGGTTGGGTAGTTCAACGAAGGACGGCAGGATACCATCACTTCAGTGGCGGGTCGCTCAAAGCTGGAGTCGGCGGGTGACCAGGTCCCACCAGCTTGGCTCCTCTTTCTCGATTGGCGTCCAGAGCCGGAAAGCCTGCTCGACGTGTGCGTCGCGACTCGAGACGATCTCCTCGTGGTCCGGGGACACGACGACCAGGTGGATCTCGTAGTGGCCGTTGTAGCCGTACTTGAGCATGGTCCGCTCCTTAAACCCGTCCACGAACTCGTGGACTTCTGGCGCGATTTCGTCGGTCACGACGACGAAAACGAACTCGGTGCTGAAGTGCTCGGGATCCGGATCGATCTCCGTCTCGGCCATATCGTGGCCCAGGTCGATGAGCCTCTCGAGGTCGGCGACCTCGACCGAGTTCTGTCGCCGGGTGTAGACGTGCTCGAAGGACTCGTGCTCGGCAAATGTCAGAGATGGGTGGAGGAAGTGTTTCTTGTTTAGCATCCGCATCCGGCCGTAGAGGGTGAACGTCTCGCCGCCCGCCCGGACGTCCTTCTCGAGATCATAGTTGAACAGTAAGCGCTCGCTCACCTCGGAGAGGTACCTGTCCTCCCACTCAGGGAGGTTGGGTTCCTCGGCGGGCTCGAGTCGTTCGTATGGATCGCTCACGGGCACATCCTCCGGGTGCGGCGTACAGACACTCCCCGTGCCATGGCGAGAGGGTACACGCCAACCCTCAAATACCCACCGCCGGCCAAGGTTTATGCCGTCGTGTCACCAACCCTACCGTATCCATGGGTAAGATTCGCGAGGCCTGCGGACGCTGCAGCATGACCAGCGTCGTCGATGTCGCAGAGACCGACGAGGAAGAGGGGGGATCGAACCCGTTCGAAGGCGCCCGGATCGAGGTATCCGAATCGGCCGCCAGAAAGGCGGCATTTCCGGCGGTCTGGCTCGGGCGTGCAAAGACGCGACTCGACGAGATCGCTACCCGGCTGACGTACGGAGACGCCGGCGGCCGTCGGGAGAACTGACACATCCAAAGCGGAAGCCCACGAGTTCAGTCGTGGGAGGATGTCAAGAGGCCGAGGGCTGCGTGGGGGTAGCTTTCGCGGTGTGGGATCGTAGCGGCGTCGACACCCACACACAGTCGAAGGATCAGTGCGAGTGAGCCACGCCGTGGGTGCGTGGACCATGCTGATTCCGGACACACGGCCGGTCGGGCCCCCGCAATCCCGACATCTCGATCGTACGCGCCGGCAGTACGTCACAGAACACGGTTGACTGGGTCTTCTCCTGTGCGGATCCGGGTCACGCTCTCGCGGACGAGACTGGCGATATGGAGCGGGTACTCCCGCGTGAATGCCCCACAATGGGGCGACACGATGACGTCGTCCATCTCCCATAGGGGTGAGGACTCCGGGAGCGGTTCGGTCTCGAAGACGTCCAGCGCCGCACCGGCGATGTGGCCGGCATCGAGGGCCTCGACGAGCGTGGCTTGGTCGACGACCGGGCCCCGGGCGACGTTGATCAGGTAAGCGTCGTCACGCATGGCGGAAAGTATCTCACCGTCGACCATCCCTTCGGTATCCGGGGTCAATGGAACGGCGACGACGACGAACCGCGCGTCGGCGACAGCTTCGGTGAGATTCGCGGGCGTGAACACTTCGTCCACACCCGGCTCGGGCGTCGGTGTCCGACGCACGCCGTCGACGGTCAGACCGAGCCCCGTCAGGCGGTCAACGATGCCACGTCCGAGGCTCCCGAGGCCGACGACACACGCGCGTTCGCCCGCGACAGTCCACGCCTCGTTCCAGGACGGCTGTGACCACTCGGTCCGTTCTTGATTACGGACGTGTTCGTGCAGGCGGCGGGCGAGCGACAGGACGTACCCGGCGACGGTTTCGCCGATGGCGTCACCGTGAATCCCAGTGCTATTCGTGAGGACGACGTCGGCGTCCTGAAGTCGTTCGTGGGGGAAGTGGTCTACACCCGCCTGGATCGAGTGGACCCACTCACACTCGAGAAACGGGTCGCGGTGTGCGAAGGTGACGACGCCCTCGCAGTCGAGTTCCACCGCGTCCGCGTCGAGCAGTGTGACCTCGACGGAGAGGTCCTGTAGCTCCTCGAGCAGTACCGACGGGGGAAAGACTGTCTCGACCGACGGATCGATTCCGAGCGTTTCGAGTTGCATTTGCGCCGATATTGGCGATCCCGGCTAACGGGTGTTCCGGCGGCGGCAACCTATCGGCCTCGAGCCCGGGCAGCGACGGACCCCCGACAGGGTATTTCTCGACCGCGTGCGAGTCCCCGCCGGCCGACGAGGCTGAAGGCGAGCAGGTCAGTTTCCGAACTCAGGCTCCCGGTCGTCGAGGAAGGCCTCGATCCCCTCGCGGGTGTCGTCCGTGCTCAAGAGGTAGGGCCCGGCGACGCGGTCGAACTGCAGGCCCGCCTCGAGGTCCATCGCGCGGTTCACGGATTCCTTGGCGACTCTGTAGGTCGTCAGCGGCTTCTGAGTCAGTTCCGTCGCGAACTCGTGGACGCGCTCTTCGAAGCCTTCGGGGTCGTGCAGTTCCGTGAGCAGGCCGATCTCCTCGGCCTCGGCGGCATCGATGATGTCCGCGCCGAGGACGAGCTCCTTCGCTTTCGCGGCGCCGACGTGGGCGGTCAGCCGCTGGATCGCGCCGCCGAAAGGGTACAGCCCGACGCGCATCTCCGTGAGGCCGAACTTCGACTCCGTGGTCGCGAGCCGGAAGTCGAAGGCTAGTGAGATCTCCGTACCGCCGCCAAGTGCCCAACCGTCGATCGCGGCGACCGTCGGCTTCGGAACGCGTTCGACGAAGGAGTACAGCCCCTCGCCGTGGCGGGCGCTGAACTCGAGGACCGATTCGGCATCCATCTCGGAGACGGCTTCGAGGTCGGCGCCCGAGCTAAAGGCGCCGTGTTGGCTGCCCATGACGATGCAGCGGACCGAATCGTCGTCGACCGCCGCCTCGAACGCGTCGCGGATCTCCTGCCGGGTCGGGGCGTCCATCGCGTTATGGACGTCCGGCCGGTCGATGCGTACGTAGGCGACGGCATTGCGGTGGTCTACGGTGATGTTGTCGAAGGCCATCGTGGGACTCCTGGATCCGGTGGACCAAAAGCGTGGGTCGCGGGTCACCAGAATCGTTAACTCGACTGCCGGTAACGATCCCGATGTGCCGCCAGGCGCCCTCACCGACGAACAGCGGATGATCGCCGATACCGTCGCCGACCTCGCGGCGTCGGAGTTCGCCGACGACGCCTTCGAGTGGGAAATCGAGACGCCGTGGCCGAACCTGGAACGCCTGGCCGAGCAGGGCCTGCTCGGCCCCGCTATCCCCGAGGCATACGGCGGTGGCGGGTTGGGTATGTTCGAGGAACTCCTGCTCGTCGAGGGGGTATCCCGTGTCTGTCCCGACACCGGCTGGTCGCTCGTCCACAACGCCCTCTCGCCGGTCGCCGTTGCCAAGTTCGGCACCGAGGCGGCCAAGGAGCGGTACCTCCCCCCGATCTGTGCCGGCGAGACGAAGATGGCAACTGGCATCAGCGAACCCCACGCCGGCAGCGACGTCACCGCGATGAACACGACGCTCGAATCCGACGGGGGCGCGTACTACCTGAACGGCGAGAAGACCTGGGTCAGCGCCGTCGAGGACTCCGAGTCGGCGATCATCTGGGCAAAGCTCCCAGACGGCTCGATCGGCTCGGCGATCATGGAGTTCGACGCGCCGGGCATCGACATCATCACGGAGTCGACCAACATGGTCGGGCACACCCAGACTCAGTTCGTCATGGACGACGTCCGTGTGCCCGAGGAGCACCTTCTGATCACCGACGACGCGGGGTGGACCCAACAGCTCGCCCACCTCAACTGGGAGCGGGTAGTGATCGCCGTGTGGACCCACGCGATCACCCGCTGTGGGATCGAGTACGCCCTCGAGTACGCCAAAGATCGCGAGCAGTTCGGCCAGCCGATCGGCGAGTTCCAGGGCATGCGTTGGAAGTTCGCGGACATGGTGACGACCTACGAGGCGGGCCGGAGCCTGACCTACCGGACGGCTCGACGGGCTCGCGAAACCGGCGATCCGCCGGGCCGGCTCATGTCCGGTGCGGCGCGATTGTTCGCGTCGGAGTCGAGCGAACGCATTGTCAGCGAGGCGCTGCAGGTCTTCGGCGCCAACGGCTACCAGCGGGGCCACCCGCTCGAGTACCTCTACCGGTACGTCCGTTCGCGTCGCATCGGCCACGGGACGGACGAGATCATGAAAGTCGGCATCGCCGACCGAGTGTTCGACGTCGGCCTGCCCGGCTGAGACGGACCGTGAACGGACGCGAGCCGTCCGCTACTCTGCCTGTTTCGCTCGCGCTTCGTTCCTCACTCCTCGACGCCGGCGATAGCCCCTAGGGGTGTCGCGCCGGCGACTATCGCCGACGCAGCGATGATCGCCGCGGACAGGACTACGAAGTCCCCGCTGGGCGTGTAGCCCGCGAAGCCAGCGCCCATCTGGACGATGAACACGGTCACGAAGAAGCTCAGAATTGCGAAAATGAGCATGATGATCGCCGCCACGATACTCGAAGCCAGCACGCCGAGTGAGTCCAGCATTCCCATGGTTGTCTCCTCGGACATGACTAACCACGAGTTACGTAAAACTGTTCTGATGTATCGTCAGATTGAGGTATACCCCTTTGTCTACCAAGTCCCTGGTGGTCTGAATCGTGGGACGGTATGTCGATCGTGTTCTCGATGACGTGGCAGGCAACGAACGGATCTGCAGCGTACGCGACGCATACATCCGCTGTATGAGTACTCGCTTTCGAGACCGCCGGAGTCAACCACTCCGTGAACCCGTTCCCTTTTGCTTGACGACTACCAATAGTGTTCCATGAAAGGGAGACTCAAGCGAGCGGTCACGCGAGCCAAATATGCGGCCATTGGCGCGGCCATCGGCGCCGGCGCCGGCGGCCTGCTCGGCCGGAAGTACGCGAGCAGCGGTGCGGCACTGGGCGCGCTCGTCGGTGCGACGCTGGGTGACACCCGATCGAAAGCCGAGACCGTCTCCGACCAGCTCCGCGAGGAGGTCGACGAACGGCTCGCTGCTGAGGACTGAGGCGCGGGTCGGCGAACCCTCATCCACCGGCCGTGTGGACGAGTCCGACCCGAAGCCTTTGTGCGCGCCACTCCGATTCGCCACAATGGACTGCCAGTACTGCGGGACGGCGATGGTGACCTTCGCGGTCTCCGACGAGTACCGGGACTGCCTCCCAGGCGACGAATCCTCGGCCGGACTATGTCCGGCCTGTCTCGGGCTGCAACCGGTCGACGGGGCGGACGAGGGCTCCCCCGCCCTCGTGACGGTCAGCGACGCCATCCCCGCCGATCCGGAGGCGGCGATCCCGCTCGCACTGCTGCTCGGGCTCCTCGAGAACCTCGCCCTCAACCGGGACGAAATTGCCGAGTTGATTGAAGCCGTCGAGGCGGCTGGGGTGGATCCGATGCTCGTCCTCGACCGGCTCGCGGCCGATCCCGGCATCGACGCACGCACCGACCTGCGCGCACGCCGGCGGCAACTCGAGCAGCTGCTCTGAAGCGCCCGCTTCCCGTCGAGAGCACACGCCGTTACGCGTCGAGCGCCGGTTCGTCCCGCACGACGAGGACCGGACCGACCGAACCAGAGGCGACCCGGTCGGCGTCATCGCCCAGGACGGCGGAGACGATCGACGGTGCGTTCTGGCCCATGACGATTGCGTCGTGACCCGGTGCCGCGTCGACCAGTGCGTCGACCGGCGTGCCGTCGGGCACGACCATCGTCTCGACGGTCAAGCCCGCCGCCCGGAGCCGCCGGGCCGGGGGACCCAGCCGATCGGACGCCACCACCTCGTCCGCGCCCGCGGCGAGCAGCGTCACGTCGATGTTGCGGTCGCCAATGAGTTCGACGACGAACTCGACGATCGGGTCGACGGAGACCTCGCCCGAGAGGGATACCAAGATGCTATCGACGTCGCCGGTCATCCCGGAGATGGCGACCGCACGCGCGCCAATCTCGTCCGCGATCCGATCGATGGATTGCTGGCGGTCGTGCGTGAAGACCAGGCGATGGTCGGCGGCACCCCCGGCGGCCCGAAACTCCTCGCCGAGGTCCTCGAGGGCGTCGGTCGCCCGTTCCTCGAACTGGAGCCGGGCCTGGTCCGGCGGCGTCTGTTCTGGTAGGACATGGTAGCCGAGGACGGTCACGTCGACGGTGCCGAGCAGGTCCATCAACCCCGGCGAGACGCCTCCCCCCTCGAGCACGGCCACCGGAACGAGCACGCAGGTCATTACAGGGTTCCCCTCAGGGTCACGTCCCTGGCGTAATAGAAGTACCACCCGGCGGTGGCGACCGTGACGGCGACGCCGAGGGCGATCGAGAGTGGGTCCATAAACGCGACGAGGCCGAAACTCGCGAGTGCCCCGACGAGTGGAATCACCGGTCCACCGGGGACGCGGAAATCCGGCTCGTACCACTCGGGCTCGTCACGACGGATCGCAATGAGCGCGACGCAGATGAGTCCGTACATGACGAGGTGGAGAAACGAGGCGGTCTCGGCGAGTAACTGAACCTGCCGCGTTGCCGCGAGGACGATCACCGGCCCCCCGGCCATGCCCAGCGCGACGTGGGGCGTTCCGTACTTTAGGTTGATGCGACTCGCGCGCTGGGGCAACAGTGCGTCCTTCGAGACGCCGTAGATAGCCCGCGACGTCGAGAGAATCGAAGCGTTCGCCGAGGACATCGTCGCGAGCAGGCCGCCAACGACGATGACCAAAGCACCGCCGACGCCGAGCAGTTCTCGGCCGATCTCGACCATGGCCGTCTCGCCGAACATACCCAGTTGATTGCGGTCGAAGATGCTCGTCGCGACGAAGATCGTCAGGACGTACATGACGGTAACGATCAGGACTGAGCCGATCATCGCGAGGGGGAGGTTCCGGCCCGGCCGTTTCATCTCGCCGGCGACCGTCGCGACCTGTGCGAAACCGAGGTAGGAGGTAAACACGAGCGCGGCCGTCGAGAGGATCGGCAGCGCGGCCCAGCGGTCGGCCTCCGTGCCGCCGGTGGGTGTCCCGCCGACGATGCCGAGCACGTCCAGCAGTCCAAACGCGAGAAACGCGACGAGCATCGACAGCAGGAGTGCGACGATGCCGTTTTGCAGCTTCGCCGCGTTCTCCGTTCCCGTCACGTTCAAGACGGTGAAAGCGACGCCAAAGAGGACGGCCAGAGCGGAGACGAGAATGCCTGGGCTCGCGCCGATGGAAACGCCGACAACCGAGAGCGCGTCGAGCGCGTAGTAGCCCAGGCCGACGAGGTAGAAGGCGGTGGCGAAGACGAGGCCTAGCCACAGTGAGAGGCCAACAACAGTCCCGGCGAGCGTGCCGAGGCCGCGAGAGATGAAGTAGTATCCCCCGCCGCTTTTGGGCATCGCGGTGGCAAGTTCGGATGTCGGCAGCGCGACGAGGAGGGCGATGACGCCGCCGACCGCGAAGGATGCCGTGGCAGCCGTGCCGACATCGGCGCCCGCCAGCCCGGGGAAGACGAAGATGCCGGCACCGATCATCGTCCCGATGCCAATCGCGAGTCCGCCGGTCAGGCCGAGGGTCCGCTCGAGTTCGGCGTCATCGGTGATCGTCGCCTCGTCTGTTTCGACGACGGTCTCCGCGACCGGCGCCTCTCCCTCGATGTTAGTCCCACTCGGCGCGTCGTTCATCCGGTCCGGGCTATCGCCGGCTGCCCAAAGTAAGTGGGGATCGGCCACATCGCGGGGTCTCGCCGACGCGTCGGTGCAACCCGAGGGATCGTGCTCGCGACGTCGGTAGAGCGGTTCCAGTAGGTGGATGACCCGATCTGGCCCGATCGTGAATTCGCCGAATCTGCCCGGTCACGACGGAATCAGGCCGCTGGTGGGCGGTTTTGGTCCCGGCCAAATCAAGGATTGGACCCCTCATCTTGACAGGCTGCCAGTCCGGGGGTGGCGAGTACTCGTCCCGGCGCCTCGGAGGTTAGGGAGCAGGCACGCACGAATCAGCCATGGCGCCACACGTGGTGGGCGTTCCCGTCACGGCGAACGGCTTTATGGGGATACCACGAGCAGTGGTGAATCAGCAGTATGTCCGATCCGTGGCCAGACTCCGACCTATCCGGCGACCCGAAAGCCAGGATGTCGGCCACCGTCGAGGACCTCTTCGCGGACCTGTCAGAGCTAACCGACGAAGATCCTGACGCGGAAACGCGTGAGGAGGTTCGCGACGTGAAGGCGGTCCTCTCGGCGGCCCACGAGCGCGGGCTGATCGACTCCGGCGTGCGCGACCTCCAGGCGCGGGACGCCGCCCAGGCGTTCGTCGGGAGCGTCATCTTCGCCTCGCCGCTGTTGGTCGAGGACGGCGTCTTCGACATCGCCGCGCACCTCTTCGAGGTCACCATCGCTGGCGTGCCGATTTTCCTCATCGCGAACACCGCATTCGTCGTCTTGATGACCTACGCCTTGCTCGAGTGGACGGGCCGGAACCGTGAGGAAACCCATCTCATCCTGGGCGCGATCCCCGTCCGACTGATCATGATCCTCGGCATCTCGTTCATCGTCGCTGCCATTCTGATGACCGTTTGGGGCCGCGCCGGCGGGTGGCAACCCCCTGCGGAGGCCCTCGCTAGGATCAACGTGATCTGGACGGTGGGCTCACTCGGGGCGGCCTTGGGGGATATCCTCTCGGAGAGCGAACCCGCGCCGGCCACGAGCGAGCGGTCGGTGTCCACCGGATCGACACCGGTCGAGTCGGGCGACCCGGTCGCGACGGCCTCACTCAGCGACAGCGAACTCATCGACTCCATCAACGATGAGTTTGCAGAACTCGCGTCATCGGTCGAGAGCGTGTCACACCGGCGGGAAGTCCACCGCATCCGCGAGCAGGCCGTCGAGGCGACGTTCGACGACATGTTCGGCGACCGCATCCAGAAGTACACCGGCCGGGACATCGCCGAGGCGTTCGTCGGCAGCATCTTCTTCTCGATCCCGTTCCTCGTCGAGGACGGGGTCTTCGACGTCGCAGAATACTTCCTCTCGTTCCGGATCGGCGTGTTTCCCGTGTTCTTCGTCGTCAACACGGCCTTCGTCCTGCTGATGATCCTCGCTCTCGTGTACTGGGCTGGCCCACAAGAGGTTCAGGTCACCCGGCCAATCCTCGGGTTCATCCCGCGACGACTGGTCGGCATTGCCGTCGTCTCCTTCCTGACGGCCGCCGCGCTGATGACGATGTGGGGCCGTCTCGGAGGCTGGTCCGACCCGGTGGTGGCCATCACGCGCATCAGCGTCGTGTGGACTGTGGCCTCCTTCGGCGCCGCCCTGGGTGACATTCTCCCCGGGGAGAGCTCCGGCGACGACATCAACGACGACCTTGCGGAGCTCGGGTACTCGCCGAACGAGCCGGAAAACGGCGACCAAGCCCCAGGGCCCCGTGATTGACGATTCGTCGGCGCAGCCGGGCGGCCCGATCTGCCGGCCGACCGAACACCCTGGAGACAAGAGGATGGGCGCCGGCGGGTTTGTATGCGCTACATCGGATACATCGCCGTAGTCGCCGCGGTCACACTTTACGCGGGAACGGAGCTCGTCCGCCGGTACGGCCTCGACAGCCACCTGCCCGGGTTCTCCCTCGACCCGGCCGCCATACTCTTCGTCGCGGTCGTCTCCGCCCTACTTGGGCTCTACGGGGTCTACCGACTCGCCCTCTCGTCTCTCCTCGCCCAAACGGAAAGCAAACGCCGCCAGCACGACGTCCGGAACGTCCTGCGGCTTGCGCTTGGTGCGGTCGCGTTGATCGTCGTCTTCGGGGTCATCACCCGAAACTGGGTGAGCGTCCTGTTCTCCCTCGGAGTCCTCGGCTTCGCCGTCACTTTCGCTCTGCAGCAGCCTCTGTTCTCCCTGATCGGGTGGGTCTACATTATGGTCAAGCGACCCTACCGAGTCGGCGACCGGATCGCGATCGAGGACACCCGCG
>CAYUFG010000037.1:0-15995 GCA_964443815.1 uncultured Halobacteriales archaeon
ACAAGCCCACCCGCGTCAGCGGTGGGTAGCTGACGGCCCCCTCGACGGGGACTCCCGATATCGTACCAGCCAGTCGTTCCGCTCGCACGCGGCTCGGGTTCGGCCGTGACGTCGTCTCGTACACGCCCGCCGAACAGGCATGGCGACCGGTGGTGGCGCGTCGGCTCGTTAGGGCCCGCAGCCGGCCTTCCGGAGTCGCGTGCGGCTTGCATCGATGGCCGCTGCCCAGCCATCCACCGGCGTAGCGGTTTCGAACGGATGACTGCCGGAAATTTCTGCAAATGGACCGACTCAGACGATGCCCGCACCAATGGCCTCGTGGGTCTCGACGGCCTCCCGGTTGATCGACTTGATCAGTTCCTCGACCGTGGGCATATCCTCCATATAGGCGGAAACTTGGCCGCCCACGATGAGGCCCTCGTCCGTCTCGCCGTAGTTTCGCGCTCGGGTCGTGGTCTTGTCCTTGTACTCCCGGAACTCGTCCTCGTCCATCTCGGCCTCGGCCTCCCTGAGCTTCTCGATACCGGGCGATTCGATCGCCCGAAGGGGGGCGATGAACCCTTCGGTGACGGTATCGTCGCCCTCGTCGGCCTCGCGCAGGTACTCCTTGTAGTTCTCGTGGAAGTCACACTCCTGGGTCATGACGAACCGCGAGCCCATGTAGACGCCCTGGGCACCGAGCGAGAGCGCCGCCAGCAGACCGCGGCCGTCGCGGTAGCCCCCCGAGGCTAGCACGGGGACGTCGACCGCGTCGACGACCGACGGGACCAGCACCATCGAGTGGACGGCGTCGTCCGGGTGGTGCGTGTGCCCGGCCATCTCGAACCCCGACGCGGTGATGCCGTCGACGCCGAGCTCTTCAGCTTTCTTCGCGTGTTTCACGCTGCCGACCTTGTGGAAGTGAAGCAGGTCGGTCTGGTCTTTCACGGCGTTGATGTCGTCGATCCAGGGCTCGGGACTGCCGCCGGAGGTCTCGAGCACCTTCAACTGGTCCGAGACCGCGTCGTTCGAGAGCTTGTTGACGAGGACGCCGTCGATGAACTCCGTCAGAGCCTCGACGTTCTCCTGGGGGAGCTTGTGTGGCGGCATGACGTAGCAGTTGACCGCGAAGTTTCCGTCGGTTCGGCTCGACATCTCGGCGAGGTTGTTCTCGAGCGACTCCCGCATCTCGCGTGGAGACGAACTCGTCTCCGGAAGGCCAATGGTGCCGAGGCCGCCGGCATTGCAGACGGCAGCGGCCAGTTCGACGGTTCCTCGACCCATACCTGCTTGGACGATGGGGTAGTCGATGTCGAGGGTATCACATAGCGGCGTCGTGATGCGGTCCATGCCCGACTCTCCGAGTCGGGCTACTTAATCCTTCAGACCAGGCTGGCGCCGTCGAACTCGGCGCGCTCGTATTCGACCTCGAGTAGGTCGAGCAGCGTCGGCGCAATGTCGAACAGATCCGCGCCCTCGATGTCGGCGTCTGGGTCGTCCACGAAGAGACAGGCGTCGTCGAAGCTGTGCATCCCGTTCCGCGGTCCCGAGCCGAAGACCGACTCGCTCCCCTTGAACCCCGCTTTGAGATCGAAACCGTGGTTTGGGATCACGACGAGGTCTGGCGCGATCTCGTCGTGATCGCCTCGGAAGGCGTTCTCCTTCGTGACGACCCGGTCTGCGACGGGCCGGCCGTCGGGCCCCTCGAGCGATTCGAGGGCTTCCTTCAGCTCCGCCCGAACCTCTCCATAGTCCTCCTCGGGGACGCTCCCGCGGGGCTCGCGTCCCTCGAGGTTGAGGTAGAACCGCCCGGGGATCAGGGAGTAAGCTCGTGTGTCGTCGGAGATATCCTCGAGCTCACGATGGCCCCGCTCGAGCCACTCGTCGGCGTCCATGTCGTCGTGGAAGACGACGTTCCGCTCATCACCGGCCGGGACGAGTTCGAGGTCGGCCGTGTGGATGTCCGCTTCGCGTACCTCGACGGCCTCGACCAGCGGGGTCTCGTCATCGGCCAGCGCCGCCAGGTCGGCCTCAAGTTCGTCACGGATCGAATCTGCATCTTCCACGGCCCCCGGCGCGTCTGCATCGTCAGTGTTGATGACGACGCTACCGGGTTCGGGTGAGTACGCCTTCGTCTCGGGGTCGAGATCTGCCACCTCGTCCGCGTCCGCGCCCGAACGCGCGAGCCAGCCCTCCTTCTCCAGCCAGCGGTTGAGGTAGACGTCGTAGCGGTCACGGAACGATAGCCACCCCTCCCGTTCGAGCCACTCGTTGCAGTGGACTTCGTGGTCGAGGGTCGTGAACCCGTGATCCGAGGCGACGACCATCGTCACATCGTCGGCGAGCCGCTCCCGGAGCTCGCCCAAGTACTCGTCCACCTGGGCGTAAAAGTCGAGGAACTCCTCGGCATACTCGCCGTTCTTCTCGTAGTGTTCGAAGAGGAAGTGGTTGATCCGGTCCGTCGTCATGAAGACCCCGAAGAAGAGGTCCCAATCGTCCTGTTCGACGTAGTGTTTGAACGCCTCGTAGCGGGCGTCGAGGGTTCGGTGGGCATCGGCCAGGAAGTCATCTTTGTCGGCGTCGTGGCCGAGTTTGGCGTTGACGTCGATGCGGTAGTCGAGCCCTTCCAGCGTCCGCTGGAGCTCGGCCGGATAGGCAGCCGCCTCGACGTCCGGCGAGAGGAATCCCGAGACCATCCGCTGGACGTCCCGTTGTGGGGGGAAGGTGACCGGGACGTTCATGACGGTCGCCGTGCGGTCAGCGCCCTCGACGGCCTCGACACGGTTCCAGAGTCGCTCGGCCTGCACGTCCCGGCCCATGGGAACGTAGGTGTCGTACGAATCGACCTCCCGATCCTGGAAGCCATAGACACCCGTTTCGCCAGGATTGACGCCGGTGGTCAGTGACGGCCAGCAGGCGGACGACTCCGGCGGGACGATGCTCTCGATGGCGCCGCCGCTTCCGGTTTCGGAGAGCGCCGTGAGGTTCGGAAACCTCTCGGGGTTGTCGGCGACCAGGCTGTGAGGCACCCCGTCGATCCCGAAGAAGGCCACGCGGGCGGTATCGTCGCCGCGTAGCCGGTCGAACAGACCCATACGCGTGCAGTTCTTCGAGCGGATACAAGAACCTTGTTTTCGGCACGTCAGGCCGCCGTTGAGCGGGTCAACGCACACCCCCCGTGTCGCTACGATCGACCGTCGCCGTGCCCGCGTTCTTGGGACGATCCTGATTGCTGGGCGCTCAGTGAGTACTGGTGAGTCACTCCCCTCCTGGGGATGTTGGGTTCAAGTGTTGGACGCTCACTCACACGAGGACTGGACCGGCCCCATCCGGGGTCGTGCGTGGCTGTCATACCCCACGAGTCAGGCGAATTCCTCTTGGTAGAGGGTCAAAGCGTGTTCGATGGCGTCGTGGGCAGCCTCGCGATCCGCCCAGCCCAGGGTTTCGACCTCTTTGCCCGGTTCGAGGTTCTTGTAGGTCGCGAAGAACTCGTCGATCTCGGCTCGCTGCTGGGTGGTAAGGTCGGAGAGATCTTGGACGTCGTCGTACCGTGGGTCTTCGCTGGGGACGGCGATCACCTTGTCGTCTTGCTCGCCGTCGTCGTCCATCTTCATGAGGGCCACCGGCCGAACTTCGATCACGCAGCCCGGAAAGGTCGCGTCTTCGACGAGTACGAGCACGTCGAAGGGGTCTTCGTCGTCGTAGTAAGACTGCGGGATGAAGCCGTAGTCCGAGGGATAGTGAACGTTGCTGTGGAGCACTCGGTCGAGGACGACGCCTGGGACGTCTTTGTCGTATTCGTACTTGTTCCGCTCGCCCTTGAGGCACTCCACGACGGCGTAGATTTCCTCGGGTGGGTTCGGCCCCGGTTCGAGGTCTTCCCAGAGGTTCGTCATCGTGCCGGCGTGCGCGAGCGGAGCCAAAACGACTTTCGGTATGTTCGTAGCTCCGACGACATGTGGGCGGCCGCGGTATCGACGCGATAGTGCGACCGATATCGGTCGTTCGGACGTGGCTACGAAATCCGAAGAATCAGCGGCAGATCCTTATACTGTCCTTCGATTTCGCAACCTCTCCTGATCCCCGTTTGACAAGGGTTATAACGTCCACTGGCCAAGCTCAGCCAATGTCAGAGGCACAGACTGTCTCGAACAGTCCGGGCATCGCCCGAGAGCTGACGGCCTTCCAGCAGAACATCCTGACCATCCTCGCGGAAGAGGCTCGGTACGGCCTCGCGATCAAACGTGAGCTCCAGAGCTACTACGACGCCGAAGTCAATCACGGCCGACTGTACCCCAATCTGGACGAACTCGTCGAACTCGGTCTCGTCGAGAAGAGTGAACTCGACAAGCGAACCAACGAGTACGGGCTGACCGACGACGGCTATCAGGCCGTCCTCGACCAGCTCGGCTGGATGTTTTCGAAGATCGCGACCGACGACGACCGGGTCGACGAACTAGAGGCTCTGATTCAGCGGAACGCGTAACGTCACTCACCGTTCGATCGATTCTCCCGTGCGACCGTCCGTGACAGTCGTACGGATTCCTCGATGCGTGTCCGCTGTTCGTCACTGGGCCAGGCGTTCCTGGGGAAGTACTCCGTCCGGAACTCGCGACACTCTCCGTCGGTCAAGTCCTCGATCGGTTTGGCGTAGTGGTTGCTCGCGAAGTCCGCGAGCGCGCGAGCAGTGGCTGCGTGGGGCTCGCCGTGGCGCTGGGCCACCGTCGCCGCCACCTCTCGGTTATGGGCATCGACGTGTTCCCAGTCATCGCCCGAGTCGGTCCCCGATAGTGAAATTTCGATTCCCCGTGAGACGTCATCGATCGCCCCTACCTGGATGGTGCCGTCCGAGAGCCACTCGCTCGGATAGCACACCAGCGTGTCGCCGTCGTCATCCTCGCGGACCCGGGCGGCGAAGCCGTGTTCGCACAGGAGGCTGTCTCGCTCGGAACGATAGGCCTCGGCCTCGTCAGGATCGGTCGCCTCCCTGGCGAGCCTGGTTAGTCGTTCCGCCTCGTCGGCAGCTGACTCTGGCAATGTATCCTCCGCCACGGCTCACCCCTCGAGTGCGTCCGAGGCGAGGCTGTCGGCCCGTTCGTTCGCTGCCCGCGGTACGTGAGCGATGTCCCAGTCCTCGAACGCGCCGAGGAGTTCGTGGACGCGCACGCGCCGCTCGCGCAACGCCGGTTCGTTCACGTCGTACTCGCCGGTAACCTGCTTGACGATCAGTTCGGAGTCACCCCGCAACTCGATCGCGTCGAACCCGCGGTTCCGAGCCACTTCCAGTCCCCGAATCAGCGCCTCGTACTCCGCGCGATTGTTCGTGGTTTCCCCGATACGCTCGCCACCCTCGGCGACGATCCCCCCGTCGGTAACGATCACCCAGCCAATGGCGGCGGGCCCCGGGTTCCCCCGTGCCGCACCGTCAAAGTAGAGGTAGGCGTGGCCACTATTTCCCGGTGCCACGAGTCCAGCAAGAGTCTCTGGGGCTGCTCCCTGGACCACCACCTTGTCGTCATAGGCGACGGCCGTACCATCCTCGTGGGTGGCGCGCCAGCGCTCGTGGTCGGTGTTGCCGGGCTCGACCACCACCCCGGCGGCCTCGAGACGTTCGCGGGCCGCAGACGGGTCACACTCCACGACGGGCATCAGTTCACTCGTGGGACGCAGGGGTCTTGACCCCGACGGTTGCGTCGGCTGCGAAACCACGGGACCGGAAGACTTTTACCCAAGGATTTAAGGGGTCCGGTGAGACTACTATAAAAGTGCGATGACACGGTCCAGCCGTCAGCGGGAGCGCGAGCGCGATCCCGAGACAGAAACGGAGGAGTCGGAGGAGGTGCGCGATTGTCCGGAGTGTGGGTCGGACAACCTCATCAAGAGTTCGGATCGGGGTGAACTCATCTGTGACGACTGCGGCCTCGTCGTGGAGGAAGGCAACATCGATCCGGGCCCGGAGTGGCGCGCGTTCAACCACCAGGAGCGCCAACAGAAATCGCGCGTCGGCGCGCCGACGACCCAGACGATGCACGACAAGGGCCTGACGACCACCATCGACTGGAAGGACAAGGACGCCTACGGCCGCTCAATCTCCTCAAAGAAACGCAGCCAGATGCACCGCCTGCGCAAGTGGCAGGAACGAATCAGAACGAAGGACGCAGGCGAGCGCAATCTTCAGTTCGCGCTCTCGGAGATCGATCGGATGGCGTCGGCGCTCGGCGTGCCCCGCTCTGTCCGGGAGGTGGCCTCAGTCATCTACCGACGCGCCCTCAAGGACGACCTGATCAGAGGCCGCTCGATCGAGGGTGTCGCGACGAGCGCGCTCTACGCGGCCTGTCGCAAGGAGGGAATCCCTCGGAGCCTCGAGGAGATTTCGGACGTCTCCCGCGTCGAACGCAAGGAGATCGGCCGAACCTACCGGTATATCTCCCAGGAACTCGGCCTCGAGATGGAGCCCGTCGACCCGAAGAAGTACGTCCCCCGCTTTTGTTCGGAACTCGAACTCAGTGAGGAAGTCCAGACGAAAGCCAACGACATCATCGAAACGACCGCCGAAGAGGGACTACTCTCGGGCAAGTCCCCCACGGGGTACGCCGCGGCAGCCATCTACGCGGCCAGCCTACTCTGTAACGAGAAGAAAACCCAGCGGGAGGTAGCGGACGTGGCGCAGGTAACTGAGGTCACGATCCGCAACCGGTACCAGGAGCAGATCGAGGCGATGGGCATCCACAGCTAGCCGACGACTTATCCATCGGCCCGCTGTAGTTAGCCCATCGAAATGAGTCGTGCCACCGAGCTGCGGGAGTTGCTCGCTACCGGCGAGGAGCTGACCATCGTCTGTCACAACAACCCTGATCCGGACTGCCTGGCGAGCGCGCTCGCGCTCGGACGGATCGCGGCCGCGAGCGGCATCGACGAGCGACGAATCCTCTACAGCGGGGATATCTCCCACCAGCAGAACCGCGCTTTCGTCAATCTCCTCTCCCTCGATCTGCAACCCTTCGACCCAACAGCCGTCCAGAACCGGCCCGAGGGGTCGCTACTCGCCTTCGTCGACCACGCGCGGCCGGGGGTCAATAACGAGGTGCCGGAGGCGACGCCGGTGGACGTCGTGATCGACCATCACCCTGCGGACGGGATCGACGCGACCTTCGTCGACCACCGCGAATCGTGGGGCGCCACGGCCACGATTCTCACCGAGTATGTCCGCGACCTCGGCCTCGAGGTCGACTCGACGCTCGCAACCGCGCTGCTATTCGCCATCCGTCGGGAGACCCTCGGCTTCCTCCGGGGCACGACGACCGCCGAATACGAGGCCAGTGGCTTCCTCCACGAGTTTGCCGACCGGGACCTGATCCGAAAGCTCTCCATGCCCTCGGTCAGCGGCGCGACGATCGACGCAATCGCCACCGCGATCTCGAACCGCCTCATCCGCGGGGCGGTCCTCATCTCCCACGTCGGTCGCACGAACGAACGTGACGCCCTGCCACAGGCCGCGGACTACCTCGCGACGTTGGAGGGCGTCGAAACGGCCGTGGTGTACGGCCTCGTCGAGGAGTCCATCCACCTGAGCGCTCGCTCGACAGACTCGCGGGTCCATATCGGTGACGTCCTCCACGAGGCCTTCGCCGGCGTCGGGAGTGCCGGCGGCCACCAGGATATGGCCGGCGGCGAAATTTCACTGGGTATCTTTGCCGACTACACCACCGACGACGACCAACTGCTTGCGATCGTCGAGCAGGTCGTGACGGCCCGGCTGGTTGCCGGGTTGAACCTGAGCGAGCCCCCCGCCGAGCAGCAGTCACCCGAGGCAGGCGGCGAGTGAGGACCTAATCGCGATACCGTTCGGGGACGTGCTCATCGACCGCTGCCGGGACCGCGTCGACGACGACCGGAGCGAGGCCGACGAGGCGGCGCCGGAGGAGTCCGTAGGCGACGCCCACCAGAACCGCGACCGCCACGAGCAACCGGACCGACCCGGTCGTGACGGCAAGCAGTGGAAACCCGAGTCCAAGCGCGACCAGGACGTCCTCTGGCGCCCCGTCGTATCGAATCCAGCGTTTCGGCGCCCGCCAGGCGCCCCGGTAGTGGTCGTAGACTGCGCGCTCGGAGGTCGCCTTCCAAGGCCGGAGTTCGAGACCGCCGCCGTACCGGTCCATCCGACAGTGGAGGGCTGCACCGACGAGGAACAGCGCCAGCCCGACAGTGACCGGTGTTTGCACGATGGCGGCCCCGAGGCCGGCGGGGACTGCCGCAACGGTGTAGACGGTCGGAAAGTGTAACGACCGGCGGTGGCCAGCGTACATGTCGAGATCCGGTAGCACGCTGCCAAGGGCGCTACCGACGATGACGGCGCCAGCTAGCTCGGGCGCGAGCGCGGCCACCGGCGTCGCCACGGCGAGCCCCACCAGCAGGTGCGTCGGCAGCATCATCGGCCGGACGAAGGCCGGTCTGAGGGATAAGCCCGTCGACGCCTTTAATACCCTCTCGGGGACCACACCGATACATGGTAGAGGGGGTCCAGGACCCGCTCGAACGCCTGTTCCGCGACAGCCGGCTCAATGCCCTGTTAGCATGGATCTTCCTGGCCGTCCTTGCGGTCGGCTTTCTCGAGAGCGTCCTCAGTGGCGACCTCCGGTGGGTCGTCTTTGTGGGATTCGTGGGTGTGGTCGTCCTCTTGCCTCCGCTCGCGTACCGCGATTGGCGGGTCGTGTTGCCGTGGGAGTTGCTCGCGATTGCGCTCATGCCGATTCTCGTCCGAGGGCTCGTCGGCGGCACCGTCGGGACGTTCGCCACGTACCTCTCGCTTGCGGCTCTGGCACTGCTAGTGGTCGTCGAGCTCCACATGTTCACGCAACTGACCGTGACGCCTTGGTTCGCGGTGGCCATCGTGGTGATGACGACGCTAGCGGCGGTGGCAGTCTGGACGATTCTCCGATGGAACGCCGATCGCCTGCTGGGCACAAACTTCCTCGTCGACAACGAGACGCTGATGATCGAGTGGCTGTACGTAACGCTCGCAGGCGTGGCGGCGGGAGTTCTCTTCGACTCGTACTTTAAGCGGCGGGATCGCCGTCTCTGGCGGGCTATCCGCCGGACGGTGGGACGATGACCCTGCTGCCACGGCCATCGGTCGAAACACAACGCCGTCTGACCCGCACGATGCAGGTACTGCTGCTCGCCATCGTCGCCTACGGCGTCATTGCCGGCCAGACCAAGGCGATTACCAACGGCCTCATCGCACTGCTGGTGACGTTTCTGCCAGCCCGACTCCAGCGGAACTACGAGTTTCCTCTCGATCCCTGGCTGGGCCTCTGGATCACCGCTGCCGTCTTCCTCCACACGCTCGGATCGGCGGGCGTCTACGGTGCCGTCGGCTGGTGGGACCACCTCACCCACGCCACATCAGCGTCGCTAGTCGCCGGCGTCGGGTATACGGCCGCCCGTGCGCTCGACCTCCATAGCGACCGGATTGCGATTCCCCGGCAGTTCGCCTTCGTCTACATATTCATCGTCGTGCTCTCGTTCGGCGTGCTCTGGGAGCTATTTGAGTTCGGCCTCGATGCGCTGTCCGACGCCACGGGTCTGACCATGCCGCTGGCACAGCGCGGTCTCGACGACACCGTCCGGGATCTCATGTTTAACTCACTCGGCGCGTTGCTCGTGGCACTGTTCGGCCAGGTCCACCTCAGCCCCGTGGCGGAGTCGTTCAGAGAGCGGTTTCTCGACGAGTAACGGCTGTCTCGGCCTGGGTGTTCGCCGACTGTCCGGGCTGGGGATTTTATACCGCACCCACTGGAACGAAATAATATGGCGCTGACGCGGTGGACGCCACTAACCTTCCTGTTCCCGCGGCTGTACGTCGACCGCGGTGACTTCTGGACCGACTTCGACATCGAAACCTGGTCTCACGAGACGTACGACTGGGATCAGGACGAATGGAGCGGCTGGCGGGATTTCGCCGCAGCGCCACGCGAAACCGTTCGGCGCGGCCACGGCGACTGCGAGGACTACGCTCTGGTTGCGGTCGCGTGGGCGGTCGCCCGTGACAGACACGGCGTCGGCATCGCCTTCTGCTGGGATTTTCCGTGGCCATTCCCCACGCATGTCATCGCCTACGACGACGAGCACGTCTACTCGTCCGGGCGGATCACCGCGGAAGGTGTCGACGAGTGGGTGGAGAACTCCACCTACTCGTTCGCGCTACGCAGGCCGGTTCAGTAGGCGTCCTCGAAGCGGTCATCGACGCGGTTGAGGAGTTCGGCGAGGTCGTGGTCGCGCCGTTCGATTCGCTTGAGTGCACTCAGCAAAGCCGGCTCGATACCTGGCGAGAGCACGAGCGCCGCCCCCCCGACTGCGGTCGTCCGGAGGAGCCAGCGGGCGGCAGCTTCGACCATGGATAGCGAGAAGTCGCTCAGCACGACGGCGACGCGCCAGGCCTGTTCGCGAGCCTGGGTTAACGAGATGCCGGCGAACGACTCGTCGAAGGGGCCCAGAACCGCGTCGACGTCCCTTATCCCGGCTGCGTAGGCGTTCGCGAGCGCTTGCTGTTGTTTGTCCACGAGCCCCGCGAGCACGTCGTTGATCTCGCGGTGGTCCCCATACTTGCTCGCCCGGTGGGATCCAATGCCGACGTCGCGGACTGTCAGCGCGAGGTCGTAGTTGATGTGGGCGTTGATCCCGAGGATGGCGTCCTGCATGATCAGCGCGTCGCCGCCGAGAGCGGTTCCGAACGCGAGCAGCCAGGGATCCGGCACCGCCTCGACCCGTCCGCGCTCGAACGCGAGGAACGCTCGCCGGTAGTACTCGGCGAACGTAACCGTATAGGTGCGCATCCAACCTGGGTTCTCGAACGCGCCGGTTCCGAGCTGGTGCCGGACGTCGCGGGTCATTCGGGCGTAGACAGTCAGGAAGACCGCCCGGCGGTCGCCCGTTGCCCGGAGCCGCGACTGAAGGCTTGAAAGCCGTTCCTCGGCGTCAGCGACGGACTCGAATGGCTCCGCTGCGAGCTCGACGAGGTCAGGGTCGGGATCGACGGGCGGAGTCGCGGTGACGTCAGCTCGGAGGCCACGATAGGTCGCACGCAACTGTCTGACCCCCAGGAGAGAACCGGCGGCCCGGTACCTGTCTTTGACCACGCTGTCGTCGACCCAGGACCGGCGTTAGTAAAAAGGGTATCTGCCGCTTACCGTGGCCGGACGACCATCGCGGTGAGCACGCCCAGGAAACCCGTTCGGATCGATTCGATCTCGAGTCCCGCCCGGCGGACCACGTCGGCCGGTTCCTGGTCCAGACGGCAGCCGACGTGCGCGTAATGCGTTGGGGCACACCGCGCCTGGAGGCGCGCGACCGGGGAAGCGGTGCTCCGGCCATGTTCAAGCAGTCGGATCCGCCCGTCCGGGTGACATACACGAGCCATTTCAGAAAGGGCCGTGGCCGGTTCGGGGAACGTGCACGTCGAGAGGGACGAGATCACGGTGTCGAAACTGGCCTCCGCGAACCCGATCCGCTCGGCGTCCATCTCGATCAGGGGCGTCCCACGTGGCAGCCGCTCCGCGGCGCGGTCGAGCATTGCCCGGCTAAGGTCGATACCCACGTATCCCGCCGATGCCGGCACGTACCGAAAATTCATCCCGGTGCCGCAGGCGACATCCAGGACGCGACCCTGCGCGTTGCCGAAGAGCCGGGACCGCGCGGACCCCGTCACCAGCCGCTCGAGTCGGTCGAAACGATCGAACCAGTCCGCCAGGTCGGCGTACGTTGATCGGATCTCCTGGGCCGACTTCGATCGGCCGTTGCGTTCTGGTGCTTGGCTGGGTGCGTTACGGCCGGCTGGTCGAGGGTCCGCGTCCTCGCCGCTCACTTGCCCTCGACGAGGCGGCGGAGTTGTTCCGGTGGCACGGCCCCCCGGACGGTGTGGCCGTCGTAGACGAACGTCGGCACGCTCGTGACGCCGCGGATCCGCGCGGCCTCGAACCGGTCTTCGAGGCGTCTTTCCACCATGGGGTCCGACAGCGATTCCTCGATTGCCTCCTGCCCGACACCGACGTCGGCTGCGATGTCTGCCAGTACGTCCGGGTCACCGATGTCACGGCCGTCACGCCACAGCGCGTCGTACACCGCCTCGTCGAACGCGAGCCAGTCGTCCGGTCGGTCCATTTGGATGTGGACGGATGCTAGCTGGGCGTTACGTGAATCGACGTCGCGGGCGATCTCTTGGGCCATGTCCACCTCGTACCGGTCCGCGAGTCTGCGTACGTTCGTTCTGGCCTCCTCGAAGTAGGCGTCGTCCTTCCCGCTCTCGGCATCGGGGTCGATGGAGCCGTCAGCGGCCCGCTGACCGCCGCGGAGATCGAACGGGTGCCACTCGAGGTCGAGGCGTTCCTCGCGGCCGTCCTGGTACCGCGACAGGGACTCACGGCCGAGATAACAGAACGGGCAAACGTAGTCAGCGTAAATGGTGAGTCGCTCGTGGGAGCTGGGCATGCACTGCGTTCGTGCCTCGGACGTAAAACGGCATTGTGGCCGGCGAGAACGGGAACGCTGATATGACGGCGGCCCCTGTATTTCCGTCACATGGAGGACATCTTCGTTGCGCGGGTAATGTCGACGGACATCGTCACCGTGACGCCTGACACGCTGGTCGAGGATGCCGCTTCGCTGATGCTCGAGGAGTCCATCGGATCGCTCGTGGTCGTCGATGAGTCGGGGCATCTCGAGGGCATCCTGACCACCACCGACTTCGTCGACATCGTCGCGAAGAGTCAGCCAAAGGCGGAGACTACAGTTGAGCGATACATGACTAGTGACGTCGCGACCACGACGGCCCAGGCCTCCATCGTGGACGCCGCCAACGAGATGGTCGAACGAGGCTTTCACCACATGCCGGTCGTCGACGACGAGGAGGGCGTCATCGGCATGCTCTCGACGGCGGATTTGACTGGCTACATCTCGAGCGTCAGGCAACCGTCACCGGGGCACTAGTCCTGGCGGTCCGACGGTCCACGCATGCGGAATTTGTCCTACGGTTCAGGTTAACTACGATCGAGGCAGCTACTGCCACGTCTTCCAGACGGTCGATACGGACGAAACTGCCGACGAACTCCAGCGACTGCTCAACAATTGAGTCAATTGATCGGTGACTTCCGTGCCAAGTACGGCGAAGACGCCCCGACCCCACGTCAACTCCTGACCCCAGCCTTTGTGTCGACGCCGGGTACCTCCACCACATGGGCTACCACCTCGTCGACCCGAACACGCTTCCCGAAACCGGTGACTTCCCGTGTGACCGCCGGTCGCTATCCGAGACTGCTGGCCTGACCACCCTCGCCGCGGCGGTATACGTCGTCGACCCGGGCGAACGGCTGGCCCGTCACTACCATGTCCACGATCAGCGCGAAGAGCTGTTCTACGTGGTCTCGGGCACTCTACACGTGCAGACTCCCGACCGGACGTTCGAGGTCGAGCCGGACCGACTGTTCGTCGTCGAACCCGGAAACCCGATCCTGCCACATGTCCCCGACACGGCGAGTGAGTCGGCACGGGTGCTCGGCGTCGGAGCGCCGCAGTACGATGCAGGTCGACCCTACGATCCCGAGGCGTAGTTACGCGACATCGCCGCGTTCGATGGCGAGTTCCGTAACGTATCCCGCATCCCGCAGCGCCGCGTGTGCGTCTTCGAGGTCGGTCGCGGAGCGAACCAGGGACACCGGTTCGGAGCCGGCCGCGACGGCTGCGGTCGAGAGGTAGAACGTCACAGTGCTCGCGGCGGTGAGCCGGAGCGACCGCGTGCCGTTGCGAATCTCCCGGTCGCCGAGTTCGCCCCGTGCGCCTTCGACGGGGAGCCGGCTCGCCTCTGTCGGCACTACCTCGAACAGCGCCTCGAGTTCGGCACAGACCGACGGGGTGAGTCCCCAGGCGCCGAGGAGTCCGCAGCGGGCTGCGACTGCGGCCAGTGATGCGTCGAGTTCGTCCGTCCCGAGTTCGCCGTCGCTGCCCCAGCCGTAGACGCCCAGGGTCGTCGGAACGGGCGTCTCGTCGAGTGCAGCGAGGGAGATGGAGTCGGCGATCGGGCTCCGGAGTCCCGGCTCCCCACCCCGCGCGAGGACGTCGCCACCGGCGTCGACGCCCACGACGTGATCGATGTCGAGGCGAGCGGCGGCCGTCTCGAGTCCCGAGGCGACCGTCGTCGGTCCACCCGTTATGTCGACGAGGGCGACCGGTTCGTCGTAGTGGGCCGCCACTCTCGTCTCGGCGAACTCGACGCCATCGTCCGAGCGGGTCTCGGCGGTGGCCAGCCCGACCGCGTCGCTGACGACTTCCACGTGCTCCAGGCGGTCGAGGGGATAGGGCCCCGGTGTGGGATCGACGACCGACCGTTCCCAGGGAACGCCTCCGAGAACCGCCTCGACACCGTGGCGCTCGAGAAACCGGGCCGTGGGGACTGTCCCGACGACGTCCCCGCCACCGCCGATCCCCACAACGAGGGCACGGTCCGCACCGAGCAGCGCATCGAGACCTGGCCCAGCGTTGCAACCGTCGTCCTGTCTCATGTGGTCGCATCAGGTGCCGAGACTGATTTCCCTTTCTTACGGACACCGGCAGGATTTTGCCTCGTCGTGTCCTCCACGATGGCATGGCCGACGCGCCGAGTGAGTTGCTCGAGCGGCTCGGACTCACCGAGTACGAGCGGACCGCGCTGGCCGAGTTGTTGACCCTCGGACGGACCACGGCACCGAACCTCGCCGAGGCCACCGGCATACCGAAAGCCCGGATCTACGGCGTCCTCGATGCGTTGGCCGACGAGGGCTACATCAAGGTGATCCCGGGCCGGCCGAAGGAGTACCAGCCGCGGTCGCCGGACGCGATACTTGACCGGGCCGCCGAAAACGAACGCCAGGCCTTCGAGGATTTCCGTCGGGACGTCGAGGCAATGCGAGAGTCGTTCCTCGCGGAGTTCGGGCCGCGGTACCGCCAGTCTAGCGAGGACATCACGCCGACCGAAGAGTTATTCCACGTGGTCGACGTCGGCGATCCCAGCGAGACGGAGACTCGCCGGCTCTACCACGAGGCCACCGAGCGGGTCAACGTCATCACGAAGAGCCTCGAGTACGTCGACGCGATCGAGCCAGCGCTTGAGGCAGCCGTCGACACTGTACCGGTCGACGTGCTCTTTCTCCATCCGGACCGACTGGAACCGGAGAACCGCCCGATCCAGGCGAACGTCGTCGACCGTCTGACTGACGAGTTCCCCGACGTCGGTGTCCGGTTCAGCACCGGCAAACTCCCGTGGCGTGGGACACTGATCGACCCCGACATGGAGTACGAGACCGGAGAGGCCATCTTTCTCGTGGAGGAGCCCGACGTGCCGAACCACATGCGGCAGGCGGCACTGACCGAGAACGGCTCATTCGTCGCGGGGCTGAAGCGGTACTTCGACCTCGTTTGGGAGTACGAGAGCACGGACACACGATCTTGACACGCTACGAGCGCAAGCCCACCCGGTTCAGGGGTTGGGTTTGAGCGGCCAGGTGGTAGAGCGGGATGGCGTGCCAGCATGCCGGGATCGGTACCGAGAATGGGTTGAGGGAGTCTTCGGCTCCCGTCTCCCCAGCTATCGGTCGGTTCGGAACCGACGTCCGCAGGCGTACATCCGCAACGGTCCACTGAGTAACTGTCGTGAGGCGATCCACCAGATTTGCGGTGCGCCCGCGTTCGGCTCCAGGCGAGGGCACCCGCCGAAGCGTGGTGGGGCGCTTCACCGCGCGAGAGTCGGGTCGATGGCACGGCCCGTGCGCCTCGCGTGGGACGACGGTCGGAGTCACCCTGCGCTCCCGAGCGGGACAGTCCCAGAGCGGCGCGCACAGACCGGAGTACCGGCGACGGGAACCGTGCCTCCGTGGGTACGGCGTCCGCTCCCCAGCGGAGGAATCCCACGACTTCAGTCGTGGGAGGATGTCAACGGATGTAGAGTGACCGACCTATCGGTCCAAGCGGATTTACCGGGCGGCGGCGAG
>CAYUFG010000038.1:0-15938 GCA_964443815.1 uncultured Halobacteriales archaeon
GCGAACTGCTCGGCGAGCCGGTGAGCTTCGAACCTGGCGAGAGCCTCGCGTGGGAAGCCTTCGAGACGGGCGAAATCGGCCAGTACGACGACGTTCGAGAGGTCGACGGCGCATACAATCCCGAGACGCCGATCCGCTCCGAACTCGACATCCCGATCGGCAAACACGGTGTCCTCACGACCGCGACCACCCGAATTAGCGAGTTCACCAGTGTCGACCTCGATCTCCTGCGGATACTCGTTTCGAATACCGAGGCGGTGCTCGACCGCACGGAGCAGGAACGGGACATCGAGCGATACCGCGAGATGGTCGAAGTGGCGAACGACCCGATCTGGGCGATCGACACTGAGGGACGCCTGACGCACGTCAACCAGCAGTTCGTCGATCTGTCGAACCGAGACCGGGAGGCACTCATCGGCGCACCCGTTTCATCCGTGTTTGCCGAGGGCCTCATCGACCGGACCTGGGAACTCATCCACGACCTCCGCGAAGCCGACCAGAACACGACTACCTACCAGGAGTCGTTACCGAGCTCGGACGGCCGGCCACGAACCTATCAGATCAGCCTCTCACTCCTCTCCGAGGCGCATGAGGCTTTCGTTGGTGCCGTGTTCGTCGCGCACGACGTGACCCAACTCCGCCGTAACGAGCAACTCCTGTCGGTGTTCAATCGGGTGCTCCGCCACAACCTCAGGAACCAGATGAACATCGTGCTGACCAATCTGGACTGGCTCGCCGAGTTCGAGGATACTCGGGTCTCCGACCGCGCTCGAACGGCGGCCTCGGCAGCCCAAGGGCTCTTGGATCTGAGCGAAAAGACCCGGCGCTTCCAGGACGTCATCATCCCGAAGGAACCGGCGGTCGAATCCGTGGCCCTCTCGGATCAAGTCAGCAACGCATTGGCCGCCGTGCGCAGCGAGTACCCGGACGCAACCATACACAATACGGTTGCGGAGGACGTGATAGTTCGTGCCACCGGCACCCTGACGTTCGCTATCGAGGAACTCGTCGAGAACGCCATCAGGCACACCGACGTGACCCCGACGATAGAGATATCAACGCGTACGTCTGCGGCCGACGACAGCGTGGCACTCCGGGTCGCCGACAACGGCCCAGGAATTCCCGAAGTCGAACGCCAGGGCCTCATCCGAGACCTCGAACGGCCGCTCGAACACACGTCGGGGCTGGGACTTTGGATGGTCCGATGGAGCGTGACCACTGCAGGTGGCTCCATCGAAATCCGGGATAACGAGCCTCGCGGGACAGTCGTGGTCCTTCGACTGCCGAAAGCTGCCGAGACTCCGGACGGCGGATAAATCCGACAGCCCGCCACGAAATGAAATGCTCCGACAGGGATTTGAACCCTGGTCATTGCCGTGAGAGGGCAATATGATTGGCCGGACTACACCATCGGAGCCCGCTTGTTGCTACCCCTGAGGACCGTTTAATCATTGCGCTTCGGCGACCGCGTGAGTGGCCGTCTCACTCGCTTTCCTCGAACGGCGACCCCGCTGCCTCTGGCTCCTCGCCGGCGACGCTGATGACGTTCTCCCGGCCGAGCCGCAGCTTGCTGATCTGGTCCGCCTCCTCCATTTCCGAGAGCAACATGCTCACCTTGGACTTCGACCACTCCGTCTCGTCGACGATGTCCACCTGCTTCATCCGACCACCGTTCTCCTCCAGAAGCCGAAGGACGCGGTCCTCGTCGGAGAGCAGTTCGGCTTTGCTGACGGTGGCAGTGCCGCCGGAATCGTCAGCCTTGGGCCGGGGGCTGCCGGAGACGGGCACGGAATCGGTGGTCGCGGCTCTCTCACCGGTCGGCCCGCGGACCCGATACCAGGCCAGACCGCCGAGGACGGCGGCCACGATCACCAGGCCGCCGACGGCGATCGGGACCGTCCCGTCAGTCGAGCCACCCGCATCGCTCCCGGTACTGCCGCCCGTTGCTGAGCCCGCACCGCCGGTACTCATGTTTCTGGTCCGGAGGACTGCGGCAGGTCGTTGATCCGAGAACTGCCGCTCGCCGGTCCACGTCACCGATTCGCTCCGTGCAAGCGAGTCTTGATTCGCCATCGAATCTGGCGTCGGTTGGACGTCGTTGAACTCGAGCGCGGGCCCGCGGCGGAACTCGAGCCGCTGGCCTCGTGCGATGTACATGCCGCCCTCGAAGACGTCGCCGACGCGGACGCGCGAGCCGTTCGATCGGGCGAACGCTGTCCAGACGAACGACAGCTCAACCACACCGCGAGTCTGTCCGAGTTCGTTGACGTAGGCTCGCCTCTCGAACGCCCGCGCGCTCATGTTTCGATCGGTAGCGTTCCGCGCGAACGCCAGCAAGTTCTGGGTGCGGGTCCTGAAGGCTCGGAAGGTGTCGGTCTCCTGGGTATTGAACTCCGTCGCGAATGCCTCGAATTGCTCGCGCTCGCTCTCGTTGAGCGGTCGGGCGTGCTGGATCGTCCACCGAGCCGATTCGTTCTCGTACACCGTAATCCGGAAAAGGGTGTTCTCGAAGTCCTCCGGCGTCGTCAGCGGCGCCGTCGGCTGCCCGTCGCCGGTGGCATCCGGTCCCACTGCAGCCACTGGCCCGGCCGGGACTGCGATCGCGAGTACACACAGCAGGCACAGCCCCAGCCGGGCACCCATATACCGTACCCATCCCAGGCCGAAATAAAAACACTATGCCTGGACTCGTCAGTTTGATAGCGCGGACGCAATGACGGTCGCCGGGTGATCCACGGGCAGTGGCGAGGGCCGGTCACGGAGCTGCGTCCGGCAGGACGCACCCGGCGCGACGGCCCGCTCGCCGGCACTCCCGTCGACCTGATCGAAGAGGATCCCGCCGATAGCCTGACTCATCGAGTAGTGCTCGGCTTCGTAGCCGAAGCTGCCGGCCATCCCACAGCACCCCGAGTCGAGCGCGTCCACCTCGAATCCCGCCCGCCTGAGCACCGCGACGGCGTGATGGTCCCGGCCGATCGCCGTCTGGTGGCAGTGGCCGTGGTAGGTGAGCGTGCCGTCGGGGGTCAGGTCGAGGTCGTCGACGAGGTCGAACCGGTCGAGGTACTCCGCGAAACCGTAGGTGTTCGCCGCCACGCGCTCGACGGGTCCCTCGGCATCGATATCGAGCGCGTCGGACTGATACATGGCCGCGTCGCTCGGCTCGAGTACGACCACGTCCCAACCCTCGGCGACACGCGGCCCGAGTTCCGCAACGTTCGTTGCCACGCGTTCGCGAGCGACGTCGAGGAATCCTTTCGAGAAGGCCGCCCGGCCGCTCGCGGTCACCTCCGGGATGGCCACGCGGAGCCCGGCTGCCTCGAGCACCCGGACGGCGGCCTTGCCGATCTCCGGTTCGACATAGTTCGTGTACGGATCGGGTACGACGAGCGCACGGCCGGCGTCGCCGCCTCCGGTATCTCGGCGCTCGAACCAGTCCTCGAAGGACTCTGACGCGAAGGTGGGCGTCTTCCGCTCGCTGGCGACGCCCAGAAGCGACTCCGCAAGCCGGTCGCTGCCTGGAAGGGCGGTGAGCCAGTTCGAGACCGGCGTCAGGCGACTGCCCCACGCGGTCAGCCGGTGGACGTTCGCGAACAGTTTGTCGCGGAGGCTCGCTCCGTGGCGCTGATGGCGCTCGTGGGTTACCTCGGCCTTGAGCTTCGCCATGTCGACCTCGCTAGGGCAGTCCTTGGCACACCCCTTGCAGCCGATGCACAGGTCCATCACCTCGGTAGCGAACTCGTCGCTCGCGGGGTCCTCCGGGAGATCACCGCTCATGGCCTGCCTGAGCATGTTCGCCCGGCCTCGCGTGCTCGTGATTTCCTCGTCCGATGCGCGGTACGTGGGACACATGACGCCGCCGCTCGTGTGCTGGGGCCCTCGGCAGCCCCCACAGCCGTGACAGAGCTCGACCATGCCCTGCATGCCGTTGTCGTTGTCCCACTCGAGCGCCGGCTCGAATCCCAGATCGAGATCGTACTCGGGCGAGAAACGCAGGTGCTCGGTCATGTCGAGATCGCCACACACCTGGCCGGGGTTGAGCAGCCAGTCGGGATCCACGGCGGTCTTCAGGTCTCGGAAACTGCCGACGATCTCCGCGCCATACAGCTTCTCGTTCCACTGCGTACGCGCCCGGCCGTCGCCGTGTTCGCCGGAGACGCTCCCACCGTACTCGACCACGAGGTCCGTCACCGCCTCGGCGATCGACTCCATGCGCTCGACCCCCTCGACGGTCTTCGTACTGACGAGCGGCCGGACATGGAGACAGCCCGGTCCGGCGTGGCCGTAGAAGCTGGCGTACGTATCGTGGGCCGCGAGGACGTCCTGGAAGTCGGCCACGAAGTTTTCAAGCTGCTCGGGCGGCACCGCGGCGTCCTCGATGAAGCTGATGTGTTTCTCATCAGAGGTCCGACCGAGTAGGATCGGCAGGCCACTCTTGCGCAACTTCCAGAAGCGGTCCCGTTCGGCCTCGTCGTGAGCTTCACTCGCCCGCTCCGCGCGAACAGGGGCGTCGGTCACCTCGCTTGCCGCCGCTGCCGGGACGGCCGCCGTGGTCGTCGTGGGCTGCCGATCGGCGAGTAGGTCGGCGACGCGCTGTTTCCCGTCGTCGTCGTCAGCGGCGTAGAACTCGACGAGGAGGACGGCGTCCGTCTCTTCGTCGAGCATCGACTCCACAAGCGTGCCGAACTCCTCGGTGTCCCGCGCGAGGTCGAGCAGGACACCGTCGAGCACCTCGACCGCCGCGGGGTCGTGATCGAGGATATCGGGGACGTCGGCCATCGCGGCCCCGAGGTCGTCGTATTCCAGGAGTGCCATCGCCTTCGTTTGCGGACGCGGTTCGAGGCCGATCGTCGCCTCGGTCACGAGGGCGAGCGTGCCCTCGCTACCGGCGAGGAGGCGAGCGAGGTTCACGCTGCCCGACTCTGCCTCGGTCACGAGCCGGTCGAGGTTGTAGCCCGAGACGTTCCGCCCGATGTCCGGATAGGCCTCGGCGATCGTCTCCCCTTCATCCTCGATCAGCCGGAGCGCTTCTGCGGCGAACGCGGCCTCCAGGTCCTCACCCTCGGCAACCGTCGCGAGTTCCTCCAGGCTGACCTCGCCGAGTTCAGTGACACTCCCGTCGGCGAAGACGACCTCGCAGGACTGGATATACGCGTCCGTGGTCCCGTAGACGAGCGAGTGTGAGCCGCTCGAATTGTTGCCGATGGCGCCGCCGATGGCGCTTTGCTCGCGCCAGGCGGGGTCCGGCCCGAAGTGCAGGTCGTGGGGCTCGAGCATCGCGTTGAGATCGCCGAGGATGGCTCCCGGTTTGACTCGCGCTGTCTGTGCCTCGGGGTCGATCGACTCCACCCCGTCCATGTAGCGTGTGAAGTCGAGGACGACCGCCTCGTTGACGGCCTGGCCGGCGAGGCTCGTGCCCCCTCCGCGGGGGAGGATCGGGATCGTCCGTTCGGTACAGTAGCTCGCGACCGCGGCGACGTCCGCCGTCGACTCCGGAAAGACGACGCCGATCGGCGTGATCTCGTAGGCGCTCGCGTCCGTCGCGTACAGTTCGCGGGTGTATTCGTCGAACCTGACGTCGCCGTCGACCCGCTCCCGGAGGTCAGCGACGAGGTCGGGCCGCTCGACTGTGCCGCCGACGTAGTCGTACCCGGCGCGTGGATCCGTCGCCGGGTCACCGTGGACGCCCATGGCAGGGGCTTCGACGCGACCGGGTTAAAGCCACGTTATCATGGTGCCAGGCGGTTCCTCCGATGTTTCATTTCCGAATCGTAGTAGTCGAAGGTGATCGGACACCAGTCGCTTGCTAAGTCGAGGATTTTTTCCGTCATTCGCCGAATTTCCCACTGACTGTCTGCCGCCGCACGCATGTCCGCCACGTGCATCAACATCCGCGCGTTCAGCGACATCACGATGTTGACCTTCGTCCCGATCGGGAGGACGAACCGCGCGTCCTCTGGCGGCATCCCCAGATCGAGCAGTTCTTGGTACGACTCGACGGCCGATTCGATTGTATCCTTGAACACGGACTCCCGCGCAGCCGCGGTCTCGTCGTCCACCTGGCCGGTGGGCTGATTCCGACCGACCCAGTTCGGGTCCGTCGCCGAGGGCGGAATGACGACGAATTCTCCCTCGCGGACGTCCGCCGGGTCGACGTCGTCGAAGGCGACGTATCGCATGGACTGAACGTCGAACGAGACGTGGCGGTGGCGGGTGATCTGGGCCATGCAGGACCGGCTAACGCCCTCGACAGCGAACGTGGCCTGCGGGTGCTCGAATGGCCCGAAGTGGCCGTGCTCGAGCAGGTGGTGGATGAGGGTCTCCTGGCGCGCTTCGATCGAGTCGCCCTCGACGTCGGCCATCACCTCGTCGAAGGACATGTCGCCGACGAACCCGTCCATGTAGTCGTTGCGAGCCCCCCGGCAGATGAGTTCCTCCGGATTTTGCGTGGCCTCGAGCAGCGTGACCTCCATACCTGATAGGCCACGCCGACGTAGATAATACCTGGCCCTCCCGAGACCCTGGCGACGAGAGGGATACGACTCCGAGCGAGTCGACTCCAATCCGACGCGATCGAAAGCCGTCAGGCACAACCGCAACCGCCGCGTATCCGCCCTATGATCCGGAATCTGGCGCCGCAGCAGGCAGGACTGACGAGCAACGTCTTCCTGGTCGAGGGTGAACGGACGGTCGTGATCGATGCTGGCAGCGGCTTCGATGCCGTCTCGAACATCGAGTCGGTCACCGAAACTATTGACGCACTCGTGCTTACGCACACCCACTCCGACCACGTTGGCAACCTCGAGGCCATCGTCGACGCCTTCGGTGTGGATGTCTGGGGCTATGACGCCAGCCGAGCGGACGTCGATCACGCCGTGGACGGTGGCGACACTATCCATCTCGGCGACCACCAGTACCGTGCAATTCACACGCCCGGCCACAAGGACGATCACCTCTGCTTCTACAGCGCCGACGCGGCGGTGCTCTTTGCGGGTGATCTCGTCTTCGCCAACGGGGGCTTCGGCCGGACCGACCTCGGGGAGGGCGACAGGGCGACCTTGATTCGGAGTATAGAATCGGTTCTCGACGCCACCGAACCGGGACTCGCCGAAATCCACGCCGGCCACGGCCCGAGCGTCACCGACAATCCACGGCAGGATATCGAACTCGCGCTGCAAGCAGCCCGAATGAACCCTTAGGCTTGGCCAGCGTCCGCCGCGAGGTCGACGAACGACTTGACCAACGGCTCGTAGGCCTTGGCGACGGCGTCCGGATCCGTCCGAACGTCGCCGGGGAGTGGATCGATGGCGTGGGTCGCTTCCGGCTCGAGCAGGTCGACGACTCGGCCGACTCGTTGTTCCAGCGTGCCGTCGTGCTGGCCCCGTGGGGCGATCTCGCAGGCCTTGGTGTAGCGATCGCCCGGGTAGAGCCTGACTTGGCGCGGTTCCACGACGGCGACTGCGTCCGGCTCGAATCCCGGAAGAGGGCTGGCTACGTCAGCGTAGGATTCGACGACGGCCCGGTCGGTCGATCGTATCGTTCGGAGAAGCTTTCGCTGTGCGGGGAGGTAGTGGCCCTCGGTGACCTGGTTGAGCGCCTCGGTGGTCTCGACGACGAGCGGGTCGGTGAGGTCGAGCGATTCCCTGACCTTCTCCGGCAGGTCGACGGCCCCGTTGACGACGTACCTGTCCCCGACTCGGTCGACGAGGAATTCCCGGTCGGGGTTCCCGAGCAGGCCGGCGCCGGGGTCGGGCGCCGGACGCCAGAGCCGGTGAACCGGGTTGATGTCCTCCGGTTTGAGGGATTCAGGACTGGCCGCAGCCAGCCGCGTGGCATCCTTCCCGTAGAGTCGTCCCTCGGCGAGGGCACGGTCGCAGTCGTCGTGGTCATACCAGAGGTCGTTGCCAGCCCGAGGTTTGAAGCCCACCGCGTCGGCGGCGGCGACCAGTCCGGTCACAACCGTCGTCTTCCCGGCGTCAACCCGTTTCCCCCCGGCGATCAGCAGCTTCATTCCGCGAGCCCGTAGTAGCCGGGCTCGTCGTCGGTGTCCGGCTCGGCGAAGACGAACGAGTCCGCGTTGATGAGCATCCACGGGATCGCCCAGTCGAGCAGGACGTTCTCAGTCTCGACGTCCAGGTCGGCGTCCGGTGCGAGCCCTTGCAACAGGCGGCCGATCTCGAAGACGGTGTAGAGCTTGTCGGCGTCGAGGACCTCCGCCGGCTCGCGGAAGGCGAGCGGCCTGAGGTCGTCGTAGGCGTCCTTCGGCACGGGCATAGCCTGGGTTGCCGATCGTCGGCGGTAAGCGCTGTGATTTGGGCCACGCGACGGAACATCCAAGGCGGGCCGGCGAGAGGCCCGTCCATGGACGCCATCCATATGTGTCTGAACGTCTCGGACGCCGACCGCCTCGCCGACTGGTACGTCTCGGAGCTCGATCTGGAACGGAGTTGGGAATTCACCGTCGGCGACACCCGTAACGTGTATGTCGCCGACAACAACGGGTTCGAACTCCAGCTGTCGGACACAGACGGCCAATCGGTCGATTCGGGGACTGCCTGGGACCATCTCGCGTACGCGGTTGACGATGTCGACGAGGCCTTCGAAGCCATCGACAACCACGGCGTCGTACAGGCCCCGGAGGACAACGACGCAGCCGGCGCCCGAACGGCGTTCATCGAGGACCCCGACGGACACGTTGTCGAACTGGTCCAGCCACTCGACTGAGCCACGGCTGGGCGAACAGCGGCGAAAAAATGTGTCGAGTGTCTGCGGGAGCTACTCGAAGTGACCGACTGATTTCTCGTACTCCTCGGCGACTTTGTCCCAGTTGACGACTTCGAAGAACGCGTCGACGAAGCTCCCGCGGTCCGGGCCGTAGTCGTAGTAGTAGGAGTGCTCCCAGACGTCGAGCGCGAGGACGGGGTGGGCGCCCCAGAGCGCGCCCTGGTCGTGCTTGTCGACGACGAGGTTCCGGAGCTGCTTGGCGACGGGGTCGTAGACCAGCAGCGCCCAGCCGCCCGCGGCGCTCGCGGCGGCCTCGAACTCGCCCTTCCAGCCCTCGTAGGAGCCGAAGTCCTCCTCGATGCGGTCCCGGAGTTCGCCCTCCGGTTCGCCACCGCCGTTCGGGGACATCACGTTCCAGAACAGGGTGTGCAGGTAGTGCCCACAGCCGTTGTGGGTGACGTTGCGGATCGCGGAGCCGCTGCCGCCGAAGTCCCCCGACTCGCGGTTCTCCGCGAGGGTCTCCTCGGCGCTGTTGAGGCCGTTGACGTACCCCTGGTGGTGGGTGTCGTGGTGCCAGGTCAGCACCTGTTCTGAGATGTGCGGCTCAAGCGCGTCGTAATCGTACGGGAGCGGTGGCAGCTCCGGATTCGAGTGCTCGGACATGAATATCCCTCCATGGATGAAATCGGTTGCAGGACTGTTAAAGGTTGAGAAGGCGGCATGCTGGCGGTTCGCTTAGTCGCCGCGTGCCGACCGGTACATCGCCAGCGCCGCCTCGCGCGCCTCCGCGTGATCGACGATCGGTGCTGGGTAGTCGGGTGCCAGCTCGCAGCGCTCGTCGGCGTCAAATCCGGGCCAGTTGTGAATGGCGTCGGTGGGCACGTCCGCGAGCTCCGGAACGTACTCGCGAACGTACTCGCCATCGGGGTCATACGTCTCGGCCTGGCTCGTCGGGTTGAAGATCCGGAAGAACGGCTGGGCGTCCGTCCCCGTCGAGGCAGCCCACTGCCAACCGCCAGCGTCGTTCGCGGGGTCGTGGTCGACGAGGGTCTCTCGAAACCAGCCGTACCCCCACCGCCAGTCGATCCGCAGGTCCTTCGTCAGGAACGAGGCGACGATCATGCGGACGCGGTTGTGCAGCCAGCCCTCCGCGCGCAACTGGCGCATGCCCGCGTCGACAATCGGGTAGCCGGTCTCGCCGGCGGTCCACGCCTCGAAGTGGCATTCGTCGTTTTTCCACTCGATGGGTGCCTCGAAACTCGTCAGGTTCTCCTCGACCATCGACGGGGAGTGGGCGAGTTGTTCGGCGTAGAAGTCTCGCCACGCGAGCTGGCTCTGGAACTCCTCCACCGATTCCCGTTCAGTGTCGTCCTCAGCCGCAGCCAACGCCCCGGCCGTCGCCTCGTAGACCGTTCGAACGCCGACCGTTCCGAAGCGGAGGTGTGGTGAGAGCCTCGACGTCCCATCGGCGGCCGGGTAGTCCCGCCGGTCGGCGTAGTTGTAGATGGGGCCATCGACGAACGCCTCGAGTCGCTCGGCCGCTGCGTCGGGCGACGCACGCGGAACCGTCGCCTCAGGCTCCTTATAGTCGAGCTCGACGAGCGTGGGGATCGCTCCGGGATCGCGATCAGGAGCGGCGAGGGCCGACGCGCCCGGTGCGGCAGCCGGGGCGTCGTGGGCTTGGTCGCGCCACTTTCGCCCGTAATAGGTGAACACCGAATATGGATTACCGTCGGTCGTCGTCAGCGTCCCGGGCGGTACCAGCACGACGTCGTGTCGACGCTCGAATGCTACGCCGACGTCCGACAGGCGGTTTGCGACGACCTCGTCTCGCTGCGTGGCGAGGCCGGAGTAATCGGCCGCCGCCGTGACGACGCTGGCACCCAGTTCATCCGCGATGTTGGGCACGATTGACGCCGGCTCCCCGTGGCGGACCAGCAATTCGCCACCCCGCTTGCGGTAGGCTCTCCGGAGTGACTCGAGGGCGGAGAGTACGAACGCGACGCGTGGCGGCGAGGCGTAGCCGTGGATACCCTTGTCGACGACGAAGAGGCCAACCACTGGCCGGTCGGGAGCGGCGGCAGAGAGGCCGAGATTGTCGGCTAGTCGAAAGTCCCGCCGGTGCCAGTGGACCTGCATATCTCAAAGCAGTAACCGCCACCCACACGTATCCCCGCCCCAACTGTTGGGGCGCAGGGTGGGCCTGTGGCCGGCGAATCGCCGGCTCAGAGTTTCCGCTCGGCGTCTTCGGCTAATTCCTTCATCCGCTTGCCCACACGCCCC
The DNA here is from genome assembly GCA_964443815.1 of uncultured Halobacteriales archaeon. Taxonomy (GTDB): domain Archaea; phylum Halobacteriota; class Halobacteria; order Halobacteriales; family Haloarculaceae; genus CAYLJD01. The sequence continues at coordinate 11,005 of CAYUFG010000038.1, forward strand.
GCGTCCGAGAACTCGTCTTCGCTCATGGCGTTCGCCAGGGCGTTGCCGAGCACGAACACGGCGTGTTTGTGCTCGCTCTTGGACATGTGGACGTCATCGGGTGTGACGTCGATCTCCTCGTAGGGTTCGAAGAGCTCAGGGTCGGTCGATTCGAGATCCCTGAAGTACTCCATAATGGTGACCATCTGAGCGTGGAGCTCCAGGAGTTCGTCCTTGTGCATGGAATCTGATTGGACAGGTACGCGGATAAAGGTTGCCTGGCAGTCAGTGCCAGCGTCAACCCCCGAACCCCGTTCAGAACACGTATTCGTCGTCGTGGCCCATCATCCCGTCGTCCTCGAAGCCCCCCGGCTCCTCTTCGTCGTCCACGGGACCGCTGGTCTTGTAGGCCTTCAGACCGGTCGCGAGGAGGTCCTCAACGGCCTCCTCGCGGTTGAGAAATTCGCCCTGCTCAACCAGCTGGGCGATCTGCATCTCCAGATGCTCCGGGATCGTGATCTCTACCTTTGGCATCGCAACGGTGGTGGGTTCGACTGAGGGGCATTTAAGCCTGACGGGGAGGGTTGCCGATCGATCTAACTTTGGATTGAGTGGCGCGAATGCCAGTTTCGTTTCCCGGGGAATTTGTTTTGGATTCGCGGTATCTTATCATTTAATCAATTGGTTTGCCCTCGCCGGGGGCACCAGATAGTTAGCCTCAAAGGCGGGCAGTCCGAAGCCCCCGCCGATGGAACCCACGGCGGCCGGCGACTCGCTCGCGGTTGGCCCACTCGCCGTGGCCGGTCGGCAGATCGACCCCGTCGACCCCCGGTCCGCCCTCCGTGCGTTCGGGCGACCTCGTGTCGCGTGGTCGACGGGCGAGACAACCGTCGTGGGTGGCGAAGCCGCGGTCAGTCTCTCCGCGGCAGGTTCGAATCGCTTCGCCGAACTCAAACGCGGTGCCATGCACCTATTCGATTCGATTGATCCTCAGGCTGGCCTGCCGAACGAGGCGCGACCTCGGCTGTTTGGAGGTTTCGCCTTCCACGACGGCCACGGGGAAGCGACCGGAGATCCCTGGGCCGGGTTTCCCTGTAGTCAGTTCGTCCTCCCCGCGATCCAGCTGACCGAGACGGCTGAGGGTACTTGGCTGACCGCTACTGCAACGGGCGCGGAGAGCGATCGGCTCGCGATCCGACGGCTCGACACGTGGAGCCACAGGCTGGCAGCAGTGCCGGGTTACGAACAGTCGTCCCCGGCCGGCATTGCCACACGGCGGGCGACGCCGGACCGTGGGGGGTGGCGGAGTCAGGTCCGGAGCGCCCTCTCGAGCATCGAGCGCGGCGACCTCCGGAAGGTCGTCCTTGCACAGGCGCTGTCAGTGGACCTATGCAGATCCCCCGCCATCCCGGACGTCCTTTCCCGGCTCGGCGAGACCTATCCAGACTGCGTTCGCTTCCTTATCGAACCCGTGGGGGCCGGGACCTTTTTCGGTGCGACGCCAGAGGCACTCGTGGCGAAGACCGGACGGTCGGTGCGGACATCCGTGCTTGCGGGATCGACCGGCCGGGGTGACACACCCACCGAGGACGAGTGGCTGGCCAAGGAACTCGAAGGAAGCGAGAAGGACCGACGCGAACACGACGTCGTCCGCGAGGCTGTGCGCGAGCAGCTCGAACCGTTCGCTACGTCGATCCGGATGGACGAGCGGACTGTGCGGACACTCGCGACCGTCCAGCACCTCGAAACGAATGTGCGGGCAACACTCGCGGGGGACACCCACGTGCTGGATCTGGTCGAGGCGCTACACCCGACACCAGCGGTGGGTGGCATGCCCCAGGACGCTGCGCTCCGGACGATACGGGAGGCCGAAGCCTTCGACCGTGGCTGGTACGCCTCCCCGGTCGGCTGGGTCGACGCCGACGGCGACGGCCGGTTCGCGGTCGCCATCCGCTCGGCGGTGGCTCGGGACCGAACGGTCACTCTGTTTGCAGGTGCCGGTATTGTCGAGGACAGCGACCCTGACCGTGAGTGGGGCGAGCTACAACTCAAGTATCGGCCGGTCCTCGACGAACTCGAATGACCGCGCCGAACCGGGCGACCCTCTGGGGCGAGGTGCTCGTCGACGAACTCGCGGCGGCCGGCGTCGACGCTGCGTGCGTCGCTCCTGGAAGCCGGTCGACTCCGTTGGTCGTCGCGCTGGCTGAGCATCCCGACGTCCGCGTTTTCTCCCACCTCGACGAGCGCTCGGCGGCCTTCTTCGCACTCGGCCGTGGCCGACGAACCGACGAGCCGACTGCCGTCGTCTGCACCTCGGGGACCGCGGCCGCGAACTTCCATCCGGCAGTCATCGAGGCCGACCGAGGTCGGGTGCCCCTGCTCGTCCTCACGGCCGACCGGCCGTCGGAGCTCCAGGACAGCGGCGCCAACCAGACCATCGACCAGGGCGACCTTTACGGCGACGCCGTCCGCTGGTCCCGAACACTTCCGGAGCCCGCCCCCGAATCCCGTCGTCTCCGCTCGTTGCGGGTGACCGCCGACCGGGCAGTTGCACGGACTACCGGAATCGAACCCGGTCCCGTCCACCTGAACGTCCCGGTCGCGAAACCGCTCGAACCCACGCTGAAAGACGAAGATGTTCCTGCTGACCTCGACCCGCTGGGTCTCGAGGGTCGGGACGGGCCGTTTGTCAGGACGACTGCCGGCCAATCGACGCTCGACGATCACCAGGTCGACCACCTGGCCGAGCAAATCGACCGGGCAGACAGAGGGCTGGTCGTCTGCGGTCCGGCCGACAACGGCTCACCGACCGCTGACACGCTCGCGGCGCTGCTCGAGGCGACGGGTTTTCCACTCCTGGCCGATCCGCTCTCCGGGCACCGGTTCGGCGACGCTGTTTCGACCTGGCCGGTCTGTGGCGGCTACGATGGATACCTCGACGCCGTCCGTGAGTGGCCCGAGCCTGACGTCGTCCTCCGGTTCGGGGCCTCACCAACCTCGAAATCCCTCCGGAAGTACCTCCGTGACTGTGATGCGCGCCAGATCGTAGTCGACCCCGCCGGCGGCTGGCCGGAGGCGGAATTCACGGCAACCGACCACGTAACCGCCGACCCCTCGTGGGTCGCCGGTGCACTGGGAGATCGAGTGGTGGACGCCAGCGGGACCGCCTACGCCGACCGGTTTGTCGAGGCCGAACGGCGGTACTGGTCGACAGTTGCGGAATCGCTGGACGAGTATTTCGAGGGTGGTGTGTTGTACGACGTCGCGGCGAACCTTCCGAATCCGGCCACGTTGTTCGTCTCGAACAGCATGCCGGTGCGGGACCTCGACCGGTTCGGCCGCCCTCGAGACGTCGAGGTGTGCGCACTGGGCAACCGCGGGGCCAGCGGCATCGACGGGATCATATCGACGGCACTGGGTGCCGGGAGCGCGACGGGGGATCCACTCGTGTGCGTGCTCGGCGACCTCGCGTACTACCACGACATGAACGGCCTGCTCGCGATCGCTCGGTGTGCCGTAGACGCGACGGTCGTCCTCGTCGACAACGACGGCGGCGGCATCTTCCACAAGCTACCGATCGAGGAATTTGATCCACCCTTCACCGACCTATTCAAGACGCCCCACGGACTGAACTTCGAGCCAACCGGTGACATTTACGACCTTGAGTTCGCGACGGCTGCGGACCGCGATGACTTCGTCGACCGGTTCCAGCAGTCGTTGGCGCGTGACGGCACGCAGGTCATCGCCCTTGAGTTCGACGCGGCGACGAGTCACCGCCGCCGGGAGCGCCTCGAGCGGGGCATTGTCGATACTATCGCCTAGGCGCGCAAGACCGCCCATACCACGGTCGCGAGCACGAGCGGGACGAGCGTCCCGACGACCGCGACGAACCAGACTGCCCCGCTTTTGACGCCAACGGCCGCGAGACCGGCGGGGAGGAGGAGTGTCCAGGCGCCGAACACGGCGACGGCCACCGGCGGCATGCTGAGAAAGTAACCGACGAAAGCGAGCAGACAGCCCGCGAGGACGAGGTTGAACACGACCGGAAACGCGGGCTCGATGGCGCCCCAAAGGAGGATCGGGTATAGCCAGAAGGAAACGAATAGCAGAACGATCGACGGACCGATGGGAAACAGCCGCCGGCCAAGGGATGACGCGTCGGTGGGATAGACCCTGTAGGACCGCTCGGCGTTCCACGTCGGCTCGTCCCGGGTGGAGACACCGCCGGCGGCGACGCCGGCCCGGGGGTTCCAAGCGGCGCGGGTCTGCTTATTTCGCCGACGGCGGCGCTCGCGGTCCGTCCCGCTCTCAGCCGTCGACCCGGCATCCGCGGTTTTCGTCCCGTCGTCGGACTGCTGGTCGGTCCGGTCGACTGCATCAGTCGACGCCGATCCATCCACGTCTCCGCCGGTATAGCTCGCGTGGCCGATCCGGTCGTAGACCGCCCGCTCGTGGTCGTCCGTGAGCACACGCTTGGCCTCGATCAGGCGGCGGGTCCGGTCGGCGGCGCCGGGGTCGTCGCTGACGTCCGGGTGGACCTCCTTTAACCGGGCCCGGTACGCCTCCTCGACGGCGTCCGTGCTTACGTCCGGCGCGACGCCCAACCGCTCGTAGTACGTCTCGACCATCAGCTCGTTGGTCGATCCTGGCAGCGGGTGTAGAAAAATCACTCGCCGAATACGCGCCGAACGCGCAGGCTTTAGGTATCACCGCCCGCAGCACCGATATGGTCTCGGAGCTGTTCGATCCGGAACGGTGGACGGCTGTTTCGGGGTTTGACTGTACCGATATCACCTACCACCGGGGGACCGACGTTCCAGCAGTGCGGATAGCCTTTGACCGGCCCTCGGTTCGCAACGCCTTCCGGCCGGAAACGGTCGACGAACTCTACACCGCCTTGGACCACGCCCGCCGCCAGCCGGACGTCGGCTGCGTGCTCCTGACCGGCAACGGTC
>CAYUFG010000039.1:0-15864 GCA_964443815.1 uncultured Halobacteriales archaeon
AGCTGGAATACGCCCTGAATACCCGAGAGTTTGGCGTTCCGGAGGCCGATGTCGCCGATCAGCTGGGTATCGGGGTGATCTGAGACCATCTCCTGGTACATCCGGACCTCACCCGGCATGAGGACGCCGAAGCCCAGGACCGAAAGGACTGTGACGATGCCGAGTGCGGCGGCGATGAGTGGACTGGTCATCGCGAACTGCGGGAGCGTCAGAGCGAGCCAGGCGCCGCTCCCGACCAGGGCCACACCGACGATCGCTAGCCACCGCCAGTCGCGGAAGGCGTCGAACTGGTACCCGATGAGCAGGAGTGCGGGAATCGTCGCGGCGGCGGTGAACAGTGCGAGCCACGGATCCGCTGCTGGGAACGACGCGACGCGCGGTACGAGCGTGATCCCGCCGGCGATCGTCACGAGTGCAAGCGTAGGCATGAGGAACGTCATCTTTGGCGTGAACCGCTGGAAAACGCTGGCGCGCTCGTCAACGTCCAGGCCGCCGAGCACCGGTCCGAGCACCAGCGCCATGAACAGGTCGATGCCCGTCCAGAGTACGCCCGCCATGACGTGGACGTAGGTGTGTACCTCGCGCCCGCCCATCGTCAGCGCGAAGACGAGGGCCGCGATAGGGAGGACGACAGCGAGGGTCGCGAAGGCCGGGTTCGCTCGTACCGCCATGCCGCGGACCGTCCCGCGAATCGTCGCCGACATGGACGGCGGTCCGAGGGCGTCCCACAAATACGTGGTCCCAGCGGCGATATTCGGCGAGTTTCGGTGGACCCGCGAGCCAGTCGGGGGACCAACGGTCCGGAGTGAGTCGAGGCCCCCCGCCGGCGGCGAACGTGCGGCTTTTGCCGATCCCGCGAGTAGCCGTCAGCATGACGGCATTGTCGTTCGACGAGCAGGGGGTCGACGTGGTCTACGAGGGGACGGACTTCCGGCTCGAGAAGCCGATGATCGAGGAGGCGATCGGCAAAGCCTACCCCGACGTGACCGACCACGAGGTGCTCAAGCTGGTCGATCCCGACCCGGCGATCTCCGGGGAGCCACAGCGGATCGCCGACATCATCGCCTGACTCGGGACCGACCCATCCGGTCGGGTAGACCCCTCGGACGCCATCCTGGGAACTGGACCGGCGTGAAGTGAACGGTGTGCGGTCGAACGAACGGCTGTGACCGAGCACCACGTCCTGGAGGCCGGGGCTCGACTCGAGGCGGGGCCCACGAAAACCGCATCCCTGCCGCTCTCGTGCGGTCGCTGAAATCGTCCCTCCGGAGCGTGCTCCCATCGGGGCTGAACTGAATCGGCCAGCTGACGTGGGTCCCGTGGAGGTGCGAGACGGTCAATCGAGTGAGATAATCGGCCCCGTCGGCCGCTCCACGTGACAGATGCGACATGGCCGGAATACGTTCGACGATGACGGCGTTCAGCATGCCGTCCTCCATGTTCGCCTAACGGTTCCGTTCCCCACCCGAATCGCTCTCGTACGGCCGCCCTTCTGAGGCGCCTCTGTACCGCGACTGCCCGATCCCGGCAACCCTTTATGCGTCGTGTCCAACAGTCTCACGATGAGCGACCCACGTGTTTCCGGGGTTGGCCACACACAGTTCGGCCAGTTTCCCGAACGAACGGCACGCGACATGTTCGCCGAGGCGGGACTTGCCGCCCTCGATGACGCTGGGGTGGGCCCGGACGACGTCGAGGCGCTCTACTACGGCAACTTCATGGGCGAGATTGCCGACCACCAGGGCCACCAGGGCCCGATGATGGCCGAAGCGATCGGCGCGGACACCGTCGGGACCACGCGCTACGAGTCGGCGTGTGCCTCGGCAGGCGCGGCCGTCCGCCAGGCCGTTCGAGACGTCCGCAACGGGGAGGCCGACCTGGTGGTCGTCGGCGGTGCCGAGCGCATGACTAACGTCGGGACGGCAGGCGCGACGGAGGGATTGTCGATCGCCGCAGACGACCTCTACGAGGTCAATCAGGGAATGACGTTCCCCGGGGCCTATGCGCTCATGGCGCGGGCGTACTTTGACCGCTACGGCGGCACGACGGCGGACCTGGGCCACATTGCCGTCAAGAACCACGAGAACGCCCTCGAGAACCAGTATGCCCAGCTCCGGACCGAGATTTCCCTCGATGACCACGCCGAGGCCACCGCGCTGGCCTCGCCGCTCGGGCTGTACGACTCCTGTCCCATCACCGACGGCGCCGCGGCGATCGTACTCGCCAGCGCGGACTACGCCGCCGAGCACGGCCTGGACGACGGCGTCGCGATCAGGGGCACCGGCCAGGGTGGCGACCGGCTGGCGCTTCACGACCGCGAAGACATCACGAAGACGCCCGCCGCCGAGGCCGCAGCCGACGAGGCGTACGACGACGCGGGAATCGCTCCGGCCGATGTCGACTTCGCCGAGGTGCACGACTGCTTTACGATCGCGGAGGTGCTCGCGATCGAGGCGCTCGGCTTTTTCGAGACCGGCGAGGGCATCTCGAAAGCCCGCGAGGGCGTGACGACCAGGGACGGCGATATGCCGGTGAACGTTACCGGCGGCCTGAAGGCGAAGGGTCATCCAGTTGGGGCGACCGGTGTCTCTCAGATCGCCCACGTGACGATGCTGTTGCGCGGCGACCACGGCCGGTCGGACGCCGTGGCGGGGTCCTCGACCGCCGTTGCTCACAACGCGGGGGGGACCGTCGGCAGCACCACCGTCCATATCCTGGAGGTGGCCGACTGATGGTCGACTTCGAACGGGCACCGGACGGCCCATATGACGACCTGCTCGACGCGATCGACGCGGGCGAGGGCTACTACCTCGAGTGCGAGCACGGACACGGATGGCTGCCGCCGCGTCGGATCTGCCCGGAGTGTGGCTCTCGAGAACTGAACGAGGAACCGTTGCCGGACGCAGCGGAAATTGCCTCCTACACCGAGATCGCCGTCGCTGCCCCCTCGTGGGCGGACGATGCGCCGTACGTCACGGCGATCGCGGATTTCGGCCCCGTCCAAATGACCGGCCTGCTACGCGACGCCACCGATCCTGAAATTGGTATGGTCGTCGGCGTCGAAGTGGGAAAGCGATTCACCACCGGCGACCGCGCCATCGTGTTCCAGCCGCGCTAGATCGCCGCCCGCAGGGACTGTTCGAGCGCTTCGAGGAACGCGTCGGGATGCTCGACATGGGGCAACAATTTTGACTCGTCCACGACGACCAGACGAGCATTCGCCCGCTCGGCCAGTTCGCGTCCTTCCGCCAGGGGGGCGATGTCTGCCGCCCGGCCCCAGACGAGTGTCACCGGTATATCGAGATCCGCGAGGGCCTCAGTGAGATCCTCCGCCGGATCGAGGTATCCGGACAGGAAGGAGGCCGGCGCGAACCGGGCACCGCGCTGGTGGGCGGTCTTCCACTCGTAGTCGATCACGTCATCCGGAATCCGCGACGCGTCGGCGACGCCGTGGTCGGCGTGAAAGTGCCTTATCGAGCGCTTGCTCGCGATGACGTTAAATAGCGCCTGGCCCACCAACGGTGACCGAAGCAGTGCGCGGAGCCAGCGTCGTCGGTTCGAGATTCGATCGCTCGGGCAAATCAGGACCAGTTCGGCCACATCGAGATTCGACGCCGCGATCGCCGCGTAGCTGCCGGTCAGCGACGAGGCCACCACCACAGGCGGTTCGTCCGTGTTGTCGGCGAGGAAATCCCCGACGAAGGTGGTGTACAGCGAGGCGGAGTAGAACAGCGCCGGCCGGTCGGAGTGGCCAAAGCCGGGCAGGTCGGGAACGATGACGTGATAGTCCTCGGCGAGGTCCGAGGCCACCGCCCAGTACTCGTGGCCGGAGGCCGCCGCGTGGATGCCGTGGAGCAAGACGAGATCCTGCTGAGCGGGATTACCCAGTTCCGCGTATTCCACGTCGAAACCGCGCCAGCGGTAGGTCCCCCGATCGCCGGCGAGGAAAGGTTCGAAGTCGGCAGCCCGGGAGGAAAGGAGACGGTTCATAAGCGCCGTGGCGCCGATCGAGCCCGTCGCCACGCCGAGGAGGTTTCGGAGTTTCATGTCCAGTAAGTCGGGCGCGGCAGCTATATACGTGGTGACCCGTGCCCCTACTCCTCAGCGTCGGCCAGACACTCGCGAACGGGTACGAGCAACTCGTCGGCGACCGAGTAGGGATCCGTTTCGCGGTCACGAACGCGCTCAACGTGCGCGTCGAGACCGCCACGTCGTTCGATTTCGGTCTCGAGCAACTCGCCGAGGTCCTCCCGAAGCAGCGTGCGGATTTCCTCAGCGTACCGGGTCCGCTCGACCGTGGCGAGCTGGCCGGTGTCTTCGAGGTATCGGCGGTGGTCCGCGAACACGTCGAGCAGCTCGTCGATGCCTTCGCCACGAGTCGCGACGGTCTCCACGATCGGCGGCCGCCAGTCGTCGGTGGGTTCGGTCGTCCGGTCACCATCTGCCAGCGCCTCCGGACCATGGTGGCCGGAGGCCGTCGGGCCGGCGTCCTGGCCGTACTCCAACATCTCCCGGAGCTGCTGGACGGTGCGGTCCGCACCCTCGACGTCTGCCTTGTTGACGACGAAGCAATCGGCGATCTCGAGGATGCCTGCCTTGAGCATCTGGACGTCGTCGCCGCTGCCCGGCGGGACGAGCACGGCGACGGTGTCAGCCGTCTTGACGACGTCGATCTCGTTCTGGCCGGCGCCGACCGTCTCGACGACGATCTTGTCCTTGCCGAAGGCGTCGAGCGCCTTGACGGCGTCCGCCGTCGCGGTCGACAGCCCGCCAAGCGAACCGCGGGCGGACATCGAGCGGACGAAGACGTCCATATCGCCCACGTTCGATGCCATGCGGATCCGGTCGCCCAACACGGCCCCGCCGGTAAAGGGCGAGGCCGGGTCGATGGCGATGACACCCACGGTTAACCCCCGGTCTCGGTACGTTGCAGCCAGCTTATCGACCAGGGTCGACTTGCCGGCACCCGGGCTGCCGGTGATGCCGACGACATCCGCCTGGCCGGTGTGGCGGTGGAGGTCGGAAACGAGGTCACGGTAGCCCGGCTGACGATTCTCGATCAGGCTGATGACCCGCGCCAGTGCCCGATGGTCGCCGCCGAGGAGATCGCCGACGAGGTCGTCGCTCATCGCGGCCGGACGTTCTCGCGGACGTACTCGATCATCTCCGACGTGTCGGCGCCGGGGCCGAACACCTCGGCGACGCCCAGTTCCTTCAGTTCGCGTTCGTCCTCGTCCGGGATGATCCCGCCGACAAGGACGAGCGTGTCCGCGAGGGCACCGTACTCCTCGAGTCCCTCGAGGATTTGCGGGACCAACGTATCGTGGGCACCGGAGAGGATCGAAATTCCGACCACGTCGACGTCTTCCTGGACGGCGGCCTGGACGATCTCCTCGGGGGCACGGTGGAGACCGGAGTAGATGACCTCGAAGCCGGCGTCCCGGAAGGCCCGCGAGATGACATGGGCGCCGCGGTCGTGGCCGTCGAGGCCGACCTTCGCCACGAGACAGCGGATCGTTCGGCCAGCCTGTTCCGCGCTCATGGCCCCATCTACCGCGGATCGCCGTTTTACTGTTACGGTAAACCCAAACACGGATAGCCGTCGACGCCGGAGCGCCGACTATGACATTCCGCGAGGGGATCCAAATTCGCGCCAGGAAGAACCCTCGCGCCACGACGGCCGTCCTCTCCCTGCTCGGTTACGCCGTGGTGCTGGGCACCTTCGGCGGCTACCTCCCGATCTACCCGTCCCTCCAAAACACCACTGTCGACCTGCTGGGGCACCTGATCGCCGCAATCAACTCCCTCGCTCTTGCGAGCCTGCTGTTCGGGTGGTACTCGATCAGACAGGACAACGTCCGCCGACACCGTGGGGCCATGCTCGCGGCGTTCGCCTTGATTCTGCTCTTTCTCGTCGTCTACCTGCTGAAGATCGGCGGCGGCTACGAGAAGGCCATCCTCGCGACCGGGCCGGTCCGGATCGCGTACCTGTTCATGCTGTTCGTCCACATCGGCCTCTCGATCGTAGCTGTCCCCGTCGTGATCCACGCGGTCGTGCTGGGCCTGACACATACACCGGCCGAACTGGCGGAGACGGTCCACCCGCGCGTTGGCCGGGTCGCAGTCACAGCCTGGAGCCTCAGTCTCTTCCTCGGTATCATCACGTACGTCCTACTCAACTGGGTCTACGGGTCGGAGCCGCGACATGAAGCGTTGCTGCTGTTCGTAGCGATACCGGCAGTCCACGCTGGCCGGCCGGACTGAAGCCAAGGGAGTGGCGTTCCCCACGGCTTATCAGCCCTCGCATGCCATACGATAGCATGAGTGACGAGGCAGAGGGGGAGGGGCCGAACGTCCACCGGTGTGACTACTGCCGGCAGTTCTGTCCCACCGACACGCTGACGCTCGAACGCGAAGGTGAGACTTACGAATTCTGCTCGCGGGCCTGCCGCGACGCGCTGGCCGAGAGCGACCGTGTCTTCACCGAGTACCACGGCTTTCGCCGGCTGGAAACAGGCGTCTCGGCGCTCGACGGCGCGCTTCCCGAGGGAGTGCCGCGGAACTCCTTCGTCCTGTTGTCGGACCTGCCCGGTTCCCGCGTGGAGGCTATCCAGGCCGAACTGGTCTGGCGGGCACTCCAACGTGGCGAGCCCGCCGTGTTTGTCTCGTTTCTCGAGCCGCCGGTCTCCGTGATCCAGGAGTTCGTCTCTCTCGAATGGAACGTCCTCCCCGCCCTCGAATCGGGAGACCTCCACATTCTGGACTGTTTCTCCTACCGCGTCGCCGATCGGCACCGCATGTACGAGCGTATGAACAGTTGGAACACCCACCTCTGGGACGTGGCCCGCTCCGCCACGACGACGGTCCGGGATCCGACGGACATGGACCAGCTCCAGAACCGGCTCGACGGCGTCCTCGAAGAGCTCGAGATGCACGACACGGGCGTGATCGTCGTCGATTCCCTGACGGAACTCGGCTCGCTCGTCCAGCCCGTCCAGGCCTACAACTTCCTCAAGGACGTCCGCGCGGATGTCTGCAAGGGCCGGTTCGTCCCCATCTTCGCCGGCGCGACGATCACGGGCGACGGGGACTCGTTTCCCCACGACCTCGGGTACGCCGTGGATGGCATCCTCGAGTTGCGCCTCACCGAGGAGCTCGTCGAGGACGCGCTCATCAAGCAACTTCGCGTCCGCAAGATGAGCGGCGTCCTCACGTACCCCGAGTGGGAAGTCTACGAGTACACGGCAGGCGAGGGGATCGTCACGTTCGATCCGGTTGCCCAGCTCGAGGTAGCGAACGGGGACGACGAAACCAGCGACGCGAACGCGGCTGACCCGTGATCAGTCCGTGACAGGCAGTGCGGCCGCGCCGAGCCCAAAGGCGACGAGGGCCAGGCCCCCCAAGACGACCAGGTTCAAGAGCGGATTCGGAGCGTTCCAGGTGGCCAATGTCTCACCGCCCCCGGTGTAGGTGAGCTCGCGTACCCCTCGTGCAAAGTACGTGAGCGGCGAGAGTTCGGTCGGGAGCCAGTCCGGAAGCATGGACACGGGGACGAACGTCTCGGAGAGGAAGACGAGCGGAATGGCGACGGTATTGCTTGCGGCGACGACGCCATCCTGGGAACTGGCCAGGCGGCCGAGGAGCGCACCGACCCCACAGAACAGCGCGACGCCCAGGGCGACGTAAGGAACGAGTAGCAGCGTCTCAAGATCGATCGGGATCGCCGTCGTCGTCATCGCCAGGACGAGGCCGAGGATCAAGAGGGCCGCGGCGCCGATGACGAGGATGGCCACCAGGGTCTGCGCGAGCAGCCACTCGGAACGGGTCAGGGGGGTGGTCGCCAGCTTCTCGAACCGGTTGCCGTCGCGATGTCGCGCCACCTCGCTGCCCACACGCGACAGCGGCGTGAAGAGAACGACCACGGCGAGGTACCCGGCGAGGTACCAGCCCGGCGGTTCCGCGAAGAGGCCACCGCCACCCGCACCCGTCTCGACCAGGACGCCGAAGATGACGACGATCAGGAGGGGAAACATGAAGGTGAAAAACACCGCCGTCCGCCGCCTGAGAAACGACTTCGCCGCCGCCGTCACCGCGGCGACGAGCCGGTCGATCCGCCTCACGTGTGGTCACCGCCGTTCTCGTGAGATGCGGCCAGTTCCATGTAGACGTCCTCCAGCTCCGGTTCTGTCCAGCTCAGGCCGTCGTAGCTGACTCCGGCGGCCTCCAAGGCGGTGACAACCTCGCCGACCGCCGTGGCGGGGATGTCGTAGACCGTCAACGTTCCGTCGGCGAGGCGGGTTTCGTAGTCGAGTTCGGGTGCCGATCCGCCGTCGATGTCGATTCGCAGGAGACTCTCCCCCCCGTACCGGTCCACCAGGGCGTCTGGCGTGTCCACCGCCAGTAGAGACCCGTCGGCGAGCAATCCGACGCGGTCCGACAGCCGTCCGGCCTCCGCCATGTCGTGAGTCGTCAGGACGATCGTCGTCCCCATCTCCGCGAGTCCATCGAGCACGTCCCAGAGCGCCCGACGGCCGGCGGGGTCGATACCGGTCGTCGGCTCGTCGAGAAAGAGGACGTCAGGATCGTTGACGAGTGCGGTCGCGACGCAGGTCCGCCGCTTTTGGCCGCCCGAGAGGTGCTCGTACCGGGTGGCGGCCGACGCCGACAGGCCAACCGTCTCGAGCAGTTCGTCCGTGGGAATCCGCTCCGGGTACAGCCCGCCGAAGTAGTCACACAGTTCCGCTGGCGTCAACCGTTCGGCGGGGGTGAAGTCCTGTGGGAGAAGCCCGATACAGTCCCGTGGGACCGCGTCCGGGGATTCACCCAAGACCTCGACGTGGCCCTCGGCGTCGGTCGTGCCCGTCAGCGCCCGGACGAGCGTGGTCTTACCGGCGCCGTTCGGGCCCACGAGCCCGAACACAGCACCGCGGTCCACCGAGAGTGAAACGCCGTCGAGCGCGACCGTCGCCCCGTAGCGCCGGCGGACGTTCTCGGCGACGATCGCTGCCATGGTCGGGGTCAGCCCCGCCCCGCCAAAGGCGCGTCGGTCTCAGGCCTCGGCCCTGACGCTTCGGGCGATTGCGTCGACATCGAACTCGGTCTCGTCCTTGTCGTAGACCGTCCGGCCGTCGACCCGGATCTGGAAAACGCCATGGGCCCCCATCACGAGTGTCAGGCTGTCGAGGTCACCCTCGCAGGCGTTCAAGATCGCCCGCGCCACGTCGAGCGCCCGGTCCCGGAAGCCACAGGGAACGCAATACTCGATTTCGACGTCCGTCATGGAGCCCTGTATGGCGGTGCCACCAAAGGGTCTATCGGCCCAGGCGCGTGCGAATCCGGTCGAAATCCACCACCGTGGGACGCCAGGCGAGGAGCCCGACCGTCACCGCGAACACGACAGTCGACAGGGGGTAGGAACTGTTATACACGGCCGCGGCGGTTGCAGCACCGCCGGTCAGGCTCGAGACGAGGCCAGCGATGAGGGGGAAGGTACACGAGACACACGAAAAGAGGCCGACTGCGCTCCCGAGAAGTGCGCCTCCCGCGTCGAGCACCGTAACGTAGACCAGGTACGTGAGCGCAACGTAACCGACCAGTTTGAACGGAATGATCACGAGGGCAGCCGGTCCGGCGTCGGCGATGACCAGCGGCACCCATCCGGGAAAGCCCGTCACGGTGATCCGGAGCCCTGCAGCGGGGTTACCGTCACCGAGGACGACCAGACCGCCCAGTACGGCAAGGAGTGCGAAGTACGCGCCGGCCAGAAGGACCGCCGGCCAGCGTCGCTGACCCGTCGCGCTGGGTCGAACCCTGAGGAATACCCACAGGGAAAGGTTGAGCCATATCAGCGGCACCAGTACCACCATCACCGGCCGGGTCAAGGCCGTTCGCGTCAGGACGACGTAGGCCACGCCAAACAACAGCTCCAACGAGAGCAAGAGCCCGACCAGGACGAGCGTCTCTCCGCTTGGGCGGCGTCGAGCCAGGAAGTGGCTAACGGCACTCATACGGCGAGCGCGTCAACGACGACAGCGAGTAGGAAGCACCCCAGGTAGGCGTTCGAGGCGTGGAAGGCCCGGAGAGCCGCCCGCTCGGTCTGCTCGCGGTGCAACGTCACGACCGCGGCGAGGAAGACACCGCCGAGGATGACTGTCGACCCGGCGGTCACCCAGGCGAGCGGCGTCAACCAGACTAACGCCACTGAGGCTGCGAGCGTTGCACCCAGCCAGAGCAGGATGTGCTTGCGCGTCTCGGTCCCGCCCCGGACCACCGGCATCATGGGGAAACCCCCCCGTTCGTAGTCGTCACGGTAGGCCAGCGCGAGATTGTAGAAGTGTGCGGGCGTCCAGACGAAGATGACACCGGCGAGGACGACCCCCGGAAGGCCGATGTCTCCGGTCACCGCCGCCCACCCGATCAGCGCCGGGAGCGACCCCGCGGCGCCCCCGATGACGGTGTTCTGGACCGTGTTCGGCTTCAGCACGACCGTGTAGATGACACTATAGAACAGGATCGCGACCAGCCCGAGCACGGCCGCGAGGACGTTGACCTGCCAGAACGCAAACACCGACACGAGAGCGAGGGCGGCCCCGAAGGCCGCCGCCCGGCGGACGGGCACTTGATGGGTCGCGACCGGCCTGTCGGCCGTGCGCTGCATGTGCCGGTCGCGGTCGCGTTCGATGACGTGGTTGAACGTGCCGCTGGCCCCGATTGCCAGAACACCACCACCGAGGGTGAGGACAATCGTTCTGACGGATAGGGTGAGGGACGGCATCGCGGCCGCGAGCGCCATCGCCGCGGCGGCGACGAGACATAGCAGCCACATCAGCCGAGGCTTCGTGAGGCGGACGTACGCGAGCACGCGCTCGCGTAGGCCAACCTCGGTCAATCCCGATTGGGTCGGGGCTTCGGACACGGGTTCGGGCGGGTCGAGACTGACTTCTGGCGTCTCGTTCCGGTCGCCAGTCAGGGACTCGAGGTCCCACGCCAGAGCCAGCACCGCGAGTCCGAAAATCGCGAGGCCAACCAGGAGATGCAGCCCCGGGATCAGGCCCGCACCGCCTGTTGCCGCGAGCATCGCACCGATGGCAATCTGGATCGGGTACAGAGTGAGTGCGAGTGCCACCACAGCCTTGACGCGCCGCCTCGCGGCCGATCTAAACATCACGATCGCAGTCCCGAGAACAAGCAGCCCGACTATCGCCGCCAGACCCCGGTGGCCGACGGCGACAATGTGCCCGGGATCGGCCATCGAGCCATGACAGAGCGGCCATCCGCCACAGGCCCGAGCCGCGTCGGCGATCGAGGCAGTCGCCCCCGCGACGACTAGGAGGTACACGCCCATCGCCGTCCCGGCAAGCAACCGTGTGCGCAGACGGCCGGGGAGGGTCATGGTCGAAGGTATCCTCGCATTGCACTTAGAGCCCTCGCTTCCCTCAGTTCGGGGGCGAACACGTTCGTGAAAGTCAGTCGTCAGTCCGCGACCCTTCGGCAGCCGCCCTGGCGACTGCGCGGATCATTGACGGGCTCCGTGAGGGGACGGCTACCGATGGTTCGGGGGGTCCGCTGGTCGGCGGTGGCCCGTCGTCACCCACGATGTCCTCGGCGCCCGTCCAGCCGAGGACCGTATCGACGTCCTCGAGCGCTCGCTCCATCGCCGCGACCGGATTCTCCGTCGCCCGAACGACGACATCGGCATTCGAGAGGTGAGTCGCTACCGCTTCCCGGGCATCGTCCGGAATCGGGCCGTAGGGCTCTGCCGTGACGACTGCCACTCCCAGATCCCCAGCCAGGTTCGAAACAGCGTCGCCCGGCGGAGCGATCCCGGCCGAGACGTCGAATCCCGCTGCCCAGCACTCGCCGAGCGCCCGGGCGGCGGGGCGACCGCCGCCGACCACGTGGACGGCCGTGTCTCTGTCGGGTCGGGACCCGACAGCAGTCACGCGTGGCGTTGCCGTGATCGCGTCTTCCGTAACGCCGGCGGCCGTGTCGAACGCCGCCTCAAGCGTGTCCGAACTGATGACCTCGTCTGGTGAACCGACGCGTTCGAAGGTCCCAGCGTGAAGCAGGGCGAGCCGGTCGCAGTACCTGGCGGCCAGGTCCAGGTCGTGGATCGCGGCGATGACGGTTCGGCCTTCATCGACCAGGTCGCGGACGAGGTTGAGGACGCGGATCTGGTGGTTGACGTCGAGACTGCCGGTGGGCTCGTCGAGGACGAGCGCGGGTGCCTCTTGGGCAAGCGCCCGCGCCAGGAGGACGCGCTGGCGCTCCCCGCCGCTGAGATCGTCGATCCGCCGGTCACGGAACTGCTCTGTTTGGGTCCGCGCCAGTGCTGCGTCGACCGCCTCGGCGGCGGCTGACCAGTCGAGTCGGGATCGGTGGGGCGTCCGCCCCATCTCGACGACCTGTTCGACGGTGAAGGCGAACTCGAGGTGCGTGTCCTGGGGCACACTGGCGACCCGGCGGCTGACTTCCTTCGCTCCGAGTTCCGAGACACGGTCGCCGTCGATACGGACGACACCGGGTTGTGGATCCAACAAGCCCGAAATCGTCCGCAACAGCGAGGTCTTGCCGGCGCCGTTCGGGCCGACCAGACCCACCAGTTCGCCGGGATCGACCGACAGATCCACGCCATCGAGGACGGACGTGCCGCCGAGATCGAGGTGCACGTCATCGACAACTATCACAGCGCGTGCACCTCCCGTCGACGGAGCAGGTAGAGGAAAAAGGGCGCGCCCACCGCGGCGGTCACGATGCCAACAGGGAGTTCTGCCGGCCCGGCCCGAGCGAGAGTGTCCGCGAGTATCAGGAAGGTCGCACCGGCGAGGGCGCTGGTCGGGAGGAGGATGCGGTGATCCGGCCCAACGATCAGCCGCAGCACGTGCGGGACGATCAACCCGACGAAGCCGATGACGCCGGCCACGGCGACGGCCGCGGCTGTGATGACGCTCGAGACGGCGAGGAGGATGCGTTTCGAGCGCTCCACGTCGATTCCAAGCGATTGGGCGTCGGCCTCGCCGAGCAGGAGCACGTTCAGATCCCTGGCGTACGCGAGCAACACCACGAAGGCGAGCAGCGCGAGCGGGAGCGTGAGCTGGACCTCTCCCCACGTGCTGTTCTGGAGGTGGCCCATCAACCAGTAGACGGCGCGCTCGAGGCTCTCCCCCGCCTGCAACAGGAGGTAGGAAACCACCGCGCCGAGGAACGTCTGGACAGCGATGCCCGCGAGGAGTAGCGTCGCGACGGGGGTGTGGCCGTCCCGCGTCGCGATGACGTACACCGCGAATGCGGCGACGAGGGCGCCGGTGAAGGCGGCCACGTGTAGGCCGAACGGAACCGAAAGCGGCAGCGCGATCACGGCAACCGCCCCGACGGCGGCCCCGGAGGACACGCCGATGATAGACGGGTCAGCCATGGGATTCCTGAAAAATCCCTGCATGACGGCACCAGCGGCGGCGAGCGAGAAGCCGACGACGGCCGCGAGCGCGATCCGTGGCAGGCGCAACTCGCGGACGATCGTCTCGGCTGTCGACGGCACGGCGAGGTCGAAGGGGTAGGTATAGGTGGGCGAGAGCGTGGGAACCGGAACGCCGATCGGGCCGAGCGCGGCGGTCGCGACGCCGACGTCGAGGCCTGTCGGCACGCCGATCGCGTTGAGGCACGCCTTGGCAACGACGACCGGATCAAGGGGGACCGCCCCGACGCCCGCGCTCAGGACTGCGACGACCGCGAGCGCGACGAGGAGGCCGGCGGACCAGACCCCGACGCGGACGGCCGTGCGCATATCTACTCCAAGTGAGATTGGGTTAGTCAAAAGTTTGTTGCACAGTGCCTCAGACCGGGTCGGGAGCCGTGCCCTGGAACGAGACGACCGCCTCCCGGAAAGCGTCGGGAACGCGAATCGGATCGCCCCCCTCGTCGACCGCCACGTGGGTGACACTCCCTTCCACGACTACGGTCTCGTCGTCGGCCCGGCGACAGCGGTACTCGAACGAGAGACTCGACTCACCGATGGCGTCGATTCGCATCGCGTTGATCAAGCGGTCGCGAAACGTGGCCTGGGACCGAAAGTCGAGTTCGAGGTTGACGACGTGGACGTCCCAGTCGTCGGCCCTGAGTTGTTCGTACGGAAATCCGACCGCCTCCATGTACGCCGTGAACGTCTCGTCCTGGTAGGTGACGTAGGTGCCGTAGAACACGATTCCCTGAGCGTCGGTCTCCGCAAAGCGGACGGTGTTCTCGAACAGGTCCTCCATGGTCGAGTGAGGGCGGGCATGCCTTAAAACGGTGGTCGGAAGGGCCAACGATTTGAATCCACACCGTCCAGATGGGGTATGGTTGAGAATGTCATCTGGCCGGCTTTCCTGGACGCTGGCCTGACCCGGTCCGAGGGTCGGCGGGTCGCTCGCGATCTGGCCGTCGACGACCCGTCGGTGGACGAGATCGCCGAGGCCGTCAAGCAGGTCGGCTACGACGCCGTGATAGAGCGGGACATGACCTATCCACGGGAGTACGAACCTCGTGGACGGGTCCTGGTCAAGGACGCCGACGACGCGACGAAGAGCGACCTGCTCGGCGCCGTAGCGGCCTACCTCGGGGCCCTTCGCGCATGAGGCCGGTTGGGGAGGTAGTGCGAACGGCACAGGGCCTCGTGATCGTCCGGGTGCCGGACGAGGCCCACCCTGAGATTGGGGCAAGCGTGGTCGACGCCGAGCTGGAGGGAATCGGCCGGGTCGTCGACGTCTTCGGGCCTGTCGACAGCCCGTTCGTGGCGGTCACCCCCGACAAGGGCCACAACCCACCGAGCCTGATCGGGTCCCGCCTCTACGAGCGAACCAACTAGTTCGAAACGCTCAACCGGAGCTCGGCCGAGCGTCCGTCCATGGACCGTCGGACGCGCGCTGGACTCGCCGGGTTCGCCCTCGCGCTCGTCTTTCTGGGCGTCCAGTTTGGTGCTCTGGCGCTTGTCGAACCCTTCAAAGCTGCGGGATACCAGCCGGTGGACGACCCCGAAAACCCCGCCAACAGCCTCGTGTACGTCATCGCCATCCTCGTCATCACTGCGGTACTGCTCGGCGCGATCAAACTCGGCTTGGATCGCGTCCTCAGGGCGTTCATCGTCGGCGCCGGCGCCTACGTCTCCTTGTTCGTCTTCCAGATCGTTCTCCCGGCGCCGATGCCCGGGATCGCGGGCTTCCACCTCGTCGCGTTACTCGCGGCGGCGGCGCTCGGAATCGCGCTCTGGGTATACCCCGAGTGGTACGTCGTCGACGCTGCGGGCCTCGTGATGGGCGTGGGTGCCGCCGGCCTCTTTGGCATTACCTTCGGAGTACTCCCTGCACTGCTCCTGCTTTTCGTCCTCGCCGTGTACGACGCCATCAGCGTCTACGGCACGGAGCACATGCTCGCGCTGGCCTCCGGCGTGATGGAAATGCGGGTCCCGATCGTCCTCGTGATCCCACTGACGCTGTCGTACTCGTTCCTCGATGCCGACCTGCCGGACCCGACTTCTGGTGACAGCGACACCGAGCCCGAGGGCCCGCTCGAACGGGATGCCCTGTTCATCGGCCTGGGGGACGCGATCATTCCGGCGGTACTGGTAGCGAGCGTTGGCTTCTTCGTCAGGGACGTGCCTGCGGTTGAGCTGGCGGGCGTCGTCGTCTCACTCCCGGCCGCCGGCGCCATGATCGGGACGGTGATCGGACTCGGACTCCTCCTCCGATTGGTGTTTGCCGGCCGAGCCCACGCTGGCCTTCCGCTGCTAAACGGTGGTGCAATTTCGGGCTACCTGCTTGGCGCCGTCGCGAGCGGCCTCACCATCGCCGAGGCGGTCGGGCTGCCGGGCTTGTTCTGATCACCTGCAGC
>CAYUFG010000040.1:0-15303 GCA_964443815.1 uncultured Halobacteriales archaeon
TGATTCCCGAGACGACCGAAACGGGCGTGGATATGACGAACGCGCAGGGACACGCGATGACGAGTAACGTCAGCCCGCGGACGAACCAGGTACCCCAGTCGCTGGCGAAGATGACCGAATAGCCGGCCACGTCTACCGCGAATGGCTGCGAGATGACGAGCGGGGGAACCGTGGCCGTCAGAATCGCAAAGGCGACCACGATCGGTGTGTAGTAGCCGGCGAACCGGTCGACGAACTGCTCCGTGTCGGTCCGTGACGCCTCCGCGCCACGGACCATCTCGATGATCCGCGCAAGCGTCGAGTCGTCCGACTCCGAGGCGACTTCTACCTCGAGGTAACCCGTCTCGGTGATCGACCCAGCGAAGACCTCGTCGCCAGTGGCCTTGTCGACCGGAACGCTCTCGCCGGTGATGGGCGACTCGTCGACGGCACTATCGCCGGTCACGACGGTGCCGTCAAGGGGAATCTTCTCCCCGGGCCGGACAACGACCGTCTCCCCCACAGCGACGTCCGCTGCGTCGACCGTTACTTCGTTCCCGTCCCGGATGACCGTCGCCTCGTCGGGCGAGAGTGCCATCAGCTCTCTCAAAGAGTCCCTTGCACGGTCCATGGCGTAGTCCTCGAGCAACTCGGCGATGCTGAACAGCACCGCGAGCGTCGCTGCCTCGACAAAAAAGCCGATCGCCGTCGCGGCAACGATGGCCGTCCCCATCAGCAGGTCGATATCGAGGCTCAGGTTCCTCGCGGAGTAATAGCCGCCGCGGACGATCGGAATGCCGCTCGCGAGTGCCGCAGCGAGGAACAGCAAATCGGCGACGTGCAGTGGGTAGTCGAGCAGGCTGGCAACCGCCACGTTCACCCCGGGGAGGATGAACTCTACGAGTAGACCGGCGACGAGGAAGCCGGCACCGAGCCAGGTTTTCTTCGCCCGCGTGCTCGTCCAGACCTCGGTCGGCGGCGCAATTTCGACCCCGTCATCTGTCTGCACGTCGTCCGCCGGCGAGTCGCCCTCGAGTACCTCGTACCCGGCTCGCTCGACCGCGGCGACGAGATTCTCCTCGCTCGTGCGGTCGGGATCGTAGGTCACGGTGACGGTCCCCGACGTCGGCAGTGGCGAGGCTTCGACAACGCCATCCAGGCGTTCGAGGCTCGCGTCGACCTTGCGGGCACAGGATGGGCAATCCATGTCGGGCACGACAAGCCGGGCGGTCAGGTCTTCACGGTCAGCGGCGGCTCCGCCCGTCCCGTCCGTGTCGTCGGTCATTAGGTGCTGTTACGACGGTCAAATCGATAAGCCTTCGTTGGAATATTCCAACTCAAGGCGCGATCGGTTGGTCCGTGTCGTATCTCTCGGCGACGTACTGTCGTGCCAAAAACGCCTCAGCCCGCCGAAGCCGGTAGGTAAGCGTCGATCGCGGGATGTCGAGGTGTGCGGCTAGATCGCCGACGTCGACAGCCCGAGGCGTCTCGTAGTACCCGTGTTCGACGGCGGCGGCGACCGCGGCCGCCTGTTCGTCTCGCAACCCAGCCTCGTCCGCCGTCCCGATCGCTTCCGACCCCGAAGCCTCGCCCGAACGAAGCATTTCGAGGCGGGCACAGTCGCCGACAGCCGCCTGGAGGTCGGCGAAGAAGCCGCCGACGTCGCCCCCGCCCGAGTGGATGACGCGCCAGGTATAGTGCCGACCCTCGTGTCGGGTCTCGAAGAGGACGCCGTCACCGAGGTAATCACGAGCCAAGTGGGGCACCGAGACGCAGGCCTCCGTCCGTTGCCAGTCCGAATAGAGCACGAGAGTGGACTCGCTCCGGTCGAGAACGCGGGTCGTCTGGGAGGCGCCACAGTCCTCGGTCGCGAGGCAGTCGGCGTAGTAGTCGCCTCCGAGGAACGCCTCTTCGACGTCGGCTAAGGCATCTCGGTCGCCGGTGACGTGATCGACTCGCCAGAGCCGCTCCTCGGTCACGTGAAGCGAAAGTGAGCGAATCCTGGCGTCGGGGTGGGCAGCGAGCGCGTCTGCGACCCGGTTGCAACCGGGGTCGTACTCGAGGGCAAAGACGAGTCCACGCATACACTCCCGTACGTCGCCCGCGACATTAACGGTCGCCCCCGAGTTTCACTCCGGGGCGAGCGCTTATGCGCGCGGTCGGCGGATGAACGGCCGTGAACGCGGGTAGCGAGTTCGAGTTCGAACTCCGGGTGTGCCAGTGGGTCGAGCGCAACTGGCCGCCGTCAGGCGAGCGGGACAGTCCGATCGTCGTCGCCCGCCAGCTCGGAACGAAACACCGGCGCTGGGACACCATCGTCGTCGAGTGCGATCCCTCAGGCCTCCGTGACCGGGCTGCATTCGGAGCAGCGGCACTCGACTCCGATCTGCTACACGTGGTCCGCAACGCCCCTCGCGAGTGGGCGTGGTACCGGGACGCCCTGCCGGATCCGGGCTACCCCTGGCGTTACGTCCGCGAGGCCGTCCACCGCGCGGCCGATCGGGACATCGTCGACTCACGCAGCGGCGAGAACGGCCGGATCGAGCTCCGCAGGCGGTGGACTTATCCGGACTGGGTTGAGCGTATCGTCGCCGTCGAGAACAAGCCGGACCTGACCGCGAGCGCGGCGCGGGCTCTGCGGCCACAGATCGAGCGGGACGTCGCCCTGGGCCTGGCCGACGAGGTCTGGATAGCGACCGCTGCCACCGGCAATCGGGTCGAACCAGCCCTCCTCGAGGACGTTCCCGTCGAGGCGGGCATTCTGACGATCGATCCACACCGGGGCCCCGACGCCGCCGGCGACGTCGCGTGGCACGCCGGAACGCTCGCGACCTCCGAGCCCGGCACGCGCATCCTCGAGCGGCCGGCGGGCGGCGACCACGACGCGAGCGCCGCCCGGTTCGAGTACGCCCACCCCGACTGGAAGACCGACAAACGCCTCGAAATCGCCGAGCGGGCCTACGAACGGGGTTGGCGGGCCTATTTGGACTCGATGCGGAGCGACTGTCGGCACTTCCAACTTCGCGAGCGGGACGGGTTCTGGCTGCCCTACTGCGTGGCAAAGGGCCGGACGCAGACGGCCGCAGACTGCCACGGAGGGTGTGGCGAATTCGAACCGGAGCCGCCCGTCTGGCGCCAGCGCGGCTGGCCGATCGACGGTGGCCCGGGCGCCGGTATCGAACGCGTGCTGGACAGACAGCGGCGACGCCGGCGCCCCGCCCCCGAGGAGTGACTCAGGCCGGCTCTGCGACTTCGACTGAGAGGGCGTTCCGCGAGACGGCAAGGCGAAATGTCGGGACCGTCCGCTGGACCCGCTCGACCACGCCCATGTCCGCGAGACCGTGAAGCGCGGACCGAACCGCGTCGACATCGGTCTCGACATCGGCCTCGTGGCAGTCGTGTAACGTCGCGACGACGCTCTGGGGTTCGGCGTCCGCCGGGGGAAGGACCTCGAGGATGCTCGACTGGAGTGGCGAGACCGTGAGCGTTTGCTCGGCGGCGGCCGCCTCGCCGTCGATGAGCTCCGTCGCGGCCGGGGTCGCCCGGATGAGGCTGTCCTCGTCGCGGTAGTAATAATCGGACAATTCGTCCTCGAGGTAGGCATGAACGTCGCTGCCGCTGCCGAGGCCCCACCGGTCCCCGAGTTCGGAATTCTTCGTGGGTTGGAGCTCGACGAGATCGGCCAGCCGTTCGCGGGCCTCCGCCGACAGAGTCATCACCGGATCGTAGACCGCGGGGGATACAATTCCGTTGCGGACTCGTCTCAGCAGGTATCGAATCGCTCCGCCACGTCGGCCCAGTGACTGCCCCGCCAGTAGTATTGCCCGCACTCGACACACCGCCAAGCGGGCCGCTCGGTCGGCGGTGGGGCGTAGTCCGGTCTGGGTTCGTCGCCGGCCTCGACGAGTCGGCCGTTACACTGACTGCAGCGCGTCGGATCGTCGGGCAGCGACAGTTCCACGCCGGCCTCGCATAGTTCGCGAACCTGCGCCCGCGGCTCTCGGGCCGCGACGAAGATGGCGTCCTCGGCCCGGTCCGCGAGCCCGCGATTCCGCGTCACGAGGGTTCGATCCTCGGACCGTGCCCACTCGAGAAGTTCGTCGTCGGCCTCAATGTCCCGGTCCAGCGCGTACGCGGTGTCGAGGCCACGCATCCGCAGGGAGGTGACGAGTTTGCCAAGCATGGCGTCACACAGGTATCGGCTCATCCCAGGAAGTCACGCACATCAGCGACGGAGCCGGTGTTGAGAACGTCGTCTGCCTCCGCCCAACCTCGGCGAGCGGTATGGACGCCATAGCGAAGTAGTCCGAAACTCTCCGGGCGATGGGCGTCCGTGTTGATAGCGATAGTTGCGTCCTGTTCGAGCGCGATCTGGACCGCTCGTCCAGACAAGTCGAGCCGCTGGGGGTTAGCGTTGATCTCAAGGGCGGTGTCGTGCTCGGCCGCGGCGGCCGCCAGTTCCCCGACGTCGACGTCGACCCCCTCCCGGCGGTTCAGATACCGGCCCGTCGGGTGGCCGATGACGTCGACGTGCGGATGTTCCGCGGCGGCGACCAACCGGTCGGTCCCGTCGCCGTCGAGCGCCGCGTGGGGGGAAGCGACGACGCAGTCGAGTTCGGCGAGGAGGTCCTCGGAGACTGAGACCGTTCCGTCCTGGTGAATGTTTGCCTCGACGCCGGCGAGCACGTCGATATCGAGTTCCGCGTCGATATCGCGAATCTCGCCCAGCTCGTCCGACAGATCCGCGTCGGGGACGCCGACGCCGCCGACCATCCCGGGCCCGGTCGCATGGTCGCAGATGGCGAGGTAGTCGTGACCGAAATCCTCGGCTGCCTTGGCCATCTCGTGAATCGACTCCTGGCCGTCGGACCACGACGAGTGGACGTGGAGGTCGCCCCTGACGGCGCCAGACTCGATCAGGTCTGGCAGGTCGGCCTCGAGCGCGGCTTCGACTTCGCCTCGGTCCTCTCGGAGCTCTGGGGGGATCCACGGCATGTCGAGTGCCGCGTACATGCTCGCCTCTGTCTCGCCACCGACGCGGTCCCCCACGCGCTGACCCGCATCGGGATCCTCAACCTCCGTAACGTCGAAGATACCGTACTCGTTCATCTTGAGGTCGCTGTCGATTGCGACCTGCCTGACAGCGACGTTGTGGGCCTTGCTCCCTGTGAAGTACTGCAGTGCACTACCGAACTCCTCGGGCACGACGACTCGGAGGTCAACGCGGACCTCCCCCGAGCGGACGCTCGCCTTGTTGGTCCCCGCCTCGATCTGGACGTCGGCCTCGGGCCACTCGGTGAAGGCGGACACGACCGTGCGTGGGTCCTGACTCGCTGCGAGGACGTCCACGTCGCCGATCGTCGGCCGCCAGCGGCGGATCGATCCGCCCGTCTCGACGGACTCGACGTCGTCGACGTCCTCGAGGTAGGCGACGACGTCGTCGGCGAGGGGGCGGGCGTCGCCGAGCAACTGGCGTTCGTGAGCCTGGCGGGCGAAGTCGACGTTCTCGAGGATGTTCTGTTCGGTCTTCGGGCCGAATCCCTTCACGTCGCGAATCTCGCCGGCCTCGGCGGCGGCCTCGAGATCATCCAGGTCCTGGATGCCAAGCGCCTCGTACAGTTGCTGGACCGTCTTCGGGCCGACCCCCTCGACGCGAGTCAGCTCATCGAAGTCTGCCGGCACCTCGTCGCGTAGTTCCTCGAGTTCCGCAATCTCGCCGGTCTCGACGTACTCGACGACCTTCGCCGAGATGGCCTCGCCGACGTGCTCGATCTCGGCGACAGCGTCCTCGCCGGCGAAGGCAAGCTCCTCGACGGACTCCGGGAAATCCCGGATGCTCTCAGCGGCATCACGGTACGCACGGGGCTTGTAATCGACGTCCTTGGCCTCGAGGCGGTCGGCGAACTCCTCGAGCAGGCTCGCGATCTCGGCATTGCGTGTCATCGGCTAAGCCCCCCACCGACACCCTGCCCGGCGTCGTCGTCGGCGTGGCCGAGCGCCTTCCGAAGAAACTGCATCCACCGCTTCCGGTCGGCCGTCTCCTGGCGTTCGGCCTCGGACTCCAGGTCGACGGTGCCGAGTTGCTCGAGGGCGTTCAGCGCTCGGTCGATACCGATGATGCTGCGGGCGAGTGTCTCGGCCTCCTCGAAGCTGATCTCGCCGGCTTCGATCCGCTGCTTGCGCTGGAGTCGCTCCCGCCGGAGGTTCTTCTTCGCGCGGTCGACGCGCTCGCGCTCGCCAGTTGGAACTGTCTCGCGTTTGCGGATCTCGAAGACGAACGACTGGAGGTCAATCGGCTCGCCCTGGACCTCGATCTCCTCGGGGATCTCCCGTCCAACCGTCGCTCCCTCACGCTCGATCCGCTCGAGCAGCATCTCCCGCTCGAAGTCCTCCACGGTTGAGCGGTCTTCGGCGCTCGGGCACTTCGCTCCTTCGCTCGCAACCATCGCCTCCCGGGCGTTGCCGTCCCGGAAGATTCACTTCGCCATCATTAGCTATAGAGATTCAGAGTAGAACCCTATCCGGCCCGTTCGGACCGGAGCAACCCGAACGCAAACCCCTTTGGGCGGGCTCCCCCAAGAACGCCCAATGTCGCGCTGTGACGTGTGTGGGGAACAGGAGAACATGCCCTACCACTGTCGCCACTGCGGGGGCACGTTCTGTGCGGACCACCGGCTTCCGGAGGCTCACGACTGTCCGGGGCTCGAGAACTGGGGCGACTCCGGTGCCGTCTTCGACAGCGGTTTCGACGCGACCGTCGAGACCGGGACAGCACACGATTCGGGCCTCCTGGACCGGTTGGCGCGCCGGTTCGATACCGGCCCCGGCGGGTGGCTGGCGTTCTTCCGGGGAAACATGACCTATACCTTCCTCGGGCTGATGTGGATCACGTTCCTCTTCCAGTACATCATCCTCCCCGCGGTCGGCATCCGACCGGCTCCGATGGCGTACACGACCTGGGACGCGATCTTCGTGCTCTCGCCCCAGCATCCGGAGTACGTCTGGACCTGGGTAACGTCGGTGTTCGCCCACGGCCCAGGATTCGCCCATATCGCGGTCAATAGCCTCGTGATCTTCTTCTTCGGCCGGCTGGTTGAGCAGTACGTCGGCTCGCGTGACTTCGCCTTACTCTTTCTCGGCAGCGGTATCCTCGCCGGCCTCGGCCAGCTCGCGATCCAGCTCGCCCAGGGGTCCCCCCAAGGTGCGCTGGGCGCCAGCGGCGCCGGCCTCGCGATCATGGGCGTGCTGACGATCCTGAATCCCAGTCTCCGGGTGTACTTGTACTTCATTCTGCCCGTGCCGATCTGGGTCATCACCGTCTTCTACGCGGGCATCAGCGCCGCCGGCATCGTCGGGATCGACCTCCTCGGCGGTGGCACCGCCCACGGCGCGCACCTGTTCGGCCTGCTGATCGGGCTCTGGTACGGTCACCGAGTGAAGGACCAAATCCGCCTACCTGGACAACTCCAGTTCGGCGGCGGTCCGGGTGGTCCCGGTGGACCTGGCGGACCCGGCCGTGGACGTGGGCCATTCTGATGGACGTCGTCCGACCCGAGTTCGAGCCGAACCCGTCGCTCGACCACGACGAGATGACCGATCTCCAGCGAGAACTCTCTCGATCGGCGATCTTCACGGACGACCTTGACGCGGACCCGGAGCGGTGTTGTGATCCCGACGACGGGGCCGTCGTCGCCGGCGTCGACCAGGCCTTCGACGGTGACGAGGCGGTGAGCGCGGTGGTCGTCATCGAAGGCGGCGAGGTAGTCGAGCGCGAGAGTGCATGCCTCGCGACCGAGATGCCGTACATTCCAGGCCTACTCGCCTTCCGGGAGGCCCCGAGCGTCATCGCCGCGCTGTCGGCCCTCGATCGGGCCCCAGACGTGGTCCTATTCGACGGCAGCGGCCGTATTCACTACCGGCAGGCCGGTCTGGCAACCCACGTCGGCGTCGTCCTGGACGTGCCCGCCGTCGGCGTCACGAAAAACCTGCTCTGTGGCCACCCACGAGAGTCACTGGACCGGAAACTCCCCACGGGTAGGCGAATACCGATCGATCCCGACGACGAGGTCGAGGGCCCGACGGACGGTCCGATCGGGCACGTGCTGCAGACCCGCCAGTTCGACAGCGAGGGTCGCCACGTCAATCCCGTGTACGTCAGCCCGGGTCACCGGCTCGACACGAAGACGGCGACGGACATAGCCGAGGCGTGGTGTGACGGTTACAAGCTGCCCGAGCCGATCAGACTCGCCGACCGCGCGGCCGCCAAGTTGACCGACTGAGCCGCGCACGGATCGCCCATGCTTACTTGCGTGGGTACCGAGGGACGGGTATGAGCGGCGAGACGGTCCTGATCACCGGCTGTTCCTCCGGCATCGGCCGCGCCACCGCCGACCTTTTCTACGAGGAAGGCTGGACGGTGTACGCGACCGCCCGGGATCCCACCGACATGGCGTTACCCGATGGCATTCACACCGCTTCGCTCGACGTCACCGACGCCGGCAAGATCGAGTCTGTCGTCGAGCGCGTCGTCGACGAGCAGGGTCAGATCGACTGTCTCGTCAATAATGCTGGTTACGCCCAGTATGGCCCACTCGAGGACCTCCCAGCGGACGAGCTACACCGGCAATTCGACGTCAACGTGTACGGCCCGCACCGGCTGACGCGAGCGGTCCTGCCACACATGCGCGAGGCCGAGGACGGCACCATTATCAACGTCTCGAGCGTCTCCGGCCGGGTGTCCGTGCCGGGGTCGGGCGCCTACAGCGGGTCGAAGTTCGCCCTCGAGGCCATGAGTGACGCCCTCCGGGGCGAGGTCGACGCCTTCGGCGTCGATGTATCTCTCGTGGAGCCGGGGCCGGTGGCGACGAATTTCACCGAGCGCTCCCGTGAGGAGATCTCGGCCGGGCTCGACCGTCGGGAAGGGGTGTACGGCTGGCTCTACGAAGCCATCGAGGATACCAGCATCCTCGCCGGCGCTTCGCCACTCGCGATCGGTCCGGACCGCGTCGCCGCGGTCATCCACGAGGCAGCCGAAACGACCGACCCCCACGCCCGCTATCCCGTCGGGACCGCCGCCCGGTGGCTCCTCCTCGGCCGGTTCCTCCCCGACGGCCTCAGGGAATTGGGAACCCGCCTGATCAGGCGGTTCGCTTAGTCGGTGGGTTCGAGACACGCCGCGACGGCGCGCAGGAAATCCTCGCCACTGACCTCCGCCGCGAACAGGGGGACTCGTCGAACGTCGTGGCCGCGGAAGAGGTCCTGCGCACGGGCGAGTGCTTCCCGTTGGACGTCCCAGCGCCGGGCACAGAACTCACAGTCCGCGTGGTTGGGCGACACGAACCGATCGGGCTCCACGTCCGCAATTTCCGCCGGATCCTGGAGGACGCGATTGACCACGACCGTCCCCACGGGAATGTCGAACTCCCGAAGTCGGGCGAGCAGCCGCTCTGACTCATCGACGGCGAGGTCTTCGGGAACGAGTACCACCCGAAAGTCCGTGCGGTTCGGGTCACTCAGGATCGACCGGAGCCGCTCGACCCGGGCCGAGACCGCCTCGAGGTCGCCGAGGTCGTCCGGGCCGTCGACATCATCGTCCTCGCCCATCATGTTCCCCATACCCTCGAAAAGCCCGCCCAGTCGTTCGCGAAGCTTGAGAATCGTCCCCATCATGGAATCGAGCAACTCCGGCAGTTCGAGCAACCGCAGGGTGTGTCCCGTCGGCGCTGTGTCGACAACGACACGCTCGAACCGGTCGTCGTCGAGGTACTCGAGCAGGAGCCACATGGCCGCGGCCTCGTCACTGCCGGGCATGCCGCCGGCGAAGGGGTTGGCGCCCTCCTCGCCGAGTAGGCCCGAAAGCGGGTCGTCCCCGCCGTCAGCGCCGAAGGGAGCCCGCTCCATGGCGGCGTCGGCGTCGATTTCGGCGGCGTAGAGGGGGACGTCCTCGCAGAGGCGGGCGGGGTCCGCTGGGACGTCGGTTTCCAGCGTGTCCGAGAGCGAGTGTGCGGGATCTGTCGAGACGACGAGCGTAGCCGTGCCGTCGCGGGCGCTCGCCAGCGCCGTCGCCGCCGCCAGCGTCGTCTTGCCGACGCCGCCCTTCCCCCCGTAAAGAACGTACTCGGTGGCGTCGATGCCCGCGGGCACCGCCGTCTCGTCGACCTCCGCGACCGGCTCGACCTCGAGGTCCATGGGGGATCCCTATCCGCGGTCGCCCCTCAACCCGTCGATCGATCCGACCAAAAGGACGCGAGCTTGTCGGCCAGGAAGTCCGGCGTCATCCGGACGAATTCCTCGCGTTCGGCCGAAGAAAGGTACGGGTTGACCGAGTGACGGGCACCGGAGACGTACCGCCGGCCGACGAAGACCCGGACGCCGACCTCGTCGAACCCGCGGATCACCCGACCGATTGCCTGACGTGCCCGGCGGACGGCGGGGACGGTCAGCGCATACTCGAAGGCCTTGTCCTCGCCGAACTCGTCGGCGTAGGCCCGGCGGATCGCAGTCACACGCGGCGAACCGATGTTGACGAGCGGCACCCCGACGACGGCACAGCAGTGCAGTTTGTCGCCGTCGTAATCGATCCCCTCGGTCAGCGTCCCGCGCGTGCTCGTCACGAGCACCTTACCGTCCCCCGCGAAGAAGTCGCGCTTGAGCGTCTCCGTCGCCTGGTTGCTCGAGCTCTGGTCCACCAGGACCGGCTTGTCGACGACGGTTTCGAGGTAGGCGCCAGCCCAACCGGCCTCCCGGTAGTTCGGCATCGCGATCATGACATTGCCCTGTGACCGAGCCAGCGTCCGGAGCACGTGGGCGTATTCGTCCCGAGTCTGATTCCAGGTGTCCGGATCGGCGTTCTCGGCGGGGTCGCCGCGGTTGCTCGCGGTGAAGGGCTCGGCGTCGACGATCCAACTCGCTCGCTTCTCCACAGGGAATGGCAGTGCGTAACTCCGCTCAACGACCGGACGGTTCGCGGCTCGAAGCTCCTCGAGGCCGGCGACCTCGCCGAAGACGTCGAGCGGTTCGAGTGTCGCGCTCATTAGGATCCCGCCCCCGAGCGAGTCGAACACCTCCCGAAGGGCGGTCCCTGGCATACACTCGAACCTGACCAGCGCCGCCGTGTAGGCGGTCTCCCAGGCGCGGTCAACGGAGCGCTCGTCCGCCGGCGAATGCTCGAGCTCGATCTCCCTGAGCGACGTGGCATGGTCGCCCTCCCACCACCGCTTCATGAGCACGCCGACACCGGCTGCGACCGGCTGGCGAGGCAGGCCCACCTCGTCGATGGTGCCCTCGACGGCGGCGCCGATCGTCGACAGCGACCGCCACAGGCCGCCATCGTAGTTGGCCTCGGTCCAGATCGACAGCTCGTCGGGCTCGACCGTCTCCGGGTCCCGCAGGGGAATCTCGGCGTCGTGGTCGGGGAGTTGCTCTTTGGCCGCAACGCGCCAGTCTTCGCCGACTTCGGCGTCGAGGTGGCGTTCGACGCGTTCGTCAAGCCAGCCGAGGACATCGTCGTAGAAATCCCGTGCCCGTTCGACGGCTTCGAGTGGCACCTCGCGGGATGCCAGCTCGTCGCGTATCTGTTGCTGGTGGTCGGCGCTCTGGCCGGCCCGTGAAAGGACGGCCCCGCAGTCGTTGCGGGCGCGCTTTAACGTATCCCGACCGACGCGGTCAGACAGCAAGTCCCGGACCCGCTCTTCGAGTCGGTGGGCCTCGTCGACGACGACGAACGTCCGCTCGTCGAGAACCGACTCGAGGAGCGGCCGCGAGTCCGGGTCGAAAAGATGGTTATAGTTCCCAACAACGACGTCGGCGGACTCGAGCATGACACCCATGACACGGTGGGGACAGGTCCCGCGTTCGACCGCGGCGGGAAGGTAGTCCTCCGGCGTTACGACTCGGTTCGCGCCGACGTCGAAATCCACCGGCGAACCCTTGTTACGAGCGTACCAGTCTGCCTCGAAGGGGCAGTACAAAGGGGGGTCATCGCCCTCCACCATCGACCGCGGGGCGGTGGGCTGCGTCCGCCGGTAGGGGCTGGTCGCGCCACCGGTACCGAGGGACTCCTCGTCGAGGCTCCGCTGTCCGGGGGCATCCGGCCGGGCGTGGCGGGCCAGGTCACTACCACGCTGTGGGTCCCACCACACGTCCTCGTCCGATTCGCCCCCGACCGCCACCTCTGCCACCGCCTGGTCTCCCCCGCGGCCCTCGCTCTCGACCAGTTCCGCCGTGTTCTCCCGTAGGTCCTCGCACCGGCCGTGCGTACTGGCACCGTCGGGGAAAACGCCCTCGCGACCGTACGGGCAGAGGTCGCGCTTTCCCACGAGGGAAATTCCCGAAAGCGGTTCATCGAGGCCGGCATTCATCGTCCGCAGATCGGCGACGAACTGCTGGAGTTGTTGCTTGACTGGAGTTACCACGACCACCGTCTCGTAGTCACCCTCGCGCAGAAGCGTCGCCGCGGCCGTGAGGGCGGCCATCGTCTTCCCAGTCCCGCAGGGCCCTTCCATCGCGAGGTAGCCGTTGGCCTCGCCCACGGCGATCGCCGACTCGATCGCGTCGGCCTGATTGTCGTAGGGTTCGTCGAAGCCGAAGTACTCTGGCCAGCGATCAACCAGGTCGGAGTGTGGCCTGCCGGTTACCTCGGTCGGGTTTTCCGCCGACGGCTCCTCGGCCATTCACCGTGTCTGTGGGGGCCCCGGATTTCAAGGTGCGGATTGGAGACGGCGGTCGCTATTCCCCTCTCTGCTCGGCACGACTCGTACCGTAGCCGTCCGTCGCTCTCGGCCCGCTATCGCCCCCCTTACGTGTCAACCGAAATGCGACTCGAGGCGGGATGCCGCCGCCTCGACCCGGGGCGTAACGAGCGCGAACCGGAACCAGTCGGCCCGCGCGTGTCCGAAGG
The DNA here is from genome assembly GCA_964443815.1 of uncultured Halobacteriales archaeon. Lineage (GTDB taxonomy): Archaea > Halobacteriota > Halobacteria > Halobacteriales > Haloarculaceae > CAYLJD01. The sequence goes on from CAYUFG010000040.1 coordinate 12,878, forward strand.
CTTCGCCAGGCATTCCGGCCACGCCGGCCTCGTCGATCAGCCCACGGACGTTCTCGAAGGTGCTCCGGTAGCCGGGGAACCGAGCCATGACGTAGAACGCGCCCTCGGGGTTGGTGTAGTCGGCGCCGGCGGCGTCGAGGGCGGCAGTGAAAGTGGCGATCCGCTCCTGGAGGCGCTCGCGGACGCGCTCATAGTAGTCCGGTCCGGTGTTCCGGAGCGCGTGGAGGACCGCCGCCTGGGTCGGCCTCGAGACGGTCAGGTTCGTCAGCATGTGTCGGGTCCGCGCCCGGTCCATCATCTCGCTGTATGGCTCCGGCGCCGCCGCCGGCGGAAAGATGCCGTACCCGACACGCCAGCCGGTGATGGCCATCGACTTCGAGAACGAGTTCGTCACGACGACGTTCGGGGCATCGACGGTCAACGCGCTCTCGAACCGGCCGCTGTAGTCGAAGTGATCGTACACTTCGTCGCTGATCACAACCGCGTCGTGGTTGGTCGCGATGGCGACGATCTCGCGGACGGTCTCTCCGGCGTAGGTCACCCCCATCGGATTGTTGGGGGAGTTGAGCATCACGACGGCTGTCCGATCGCTGATGGCAGATCGAACGGTCGCCGGATCGAGGTGACCGTCGGCGTCGACGGGCAGCAGCGTCGCGTCGGCGCCTAGCAAGTTCGCCCGCCCCAGATAGTATGGGTAGACGGGGTCGGCAAGCAACAGTTCGTCACCTGACGTGGCCTCGAGCGCGCCGTGGGTCGCGAGGTGGTTTGCCTCCCCCGCGCCGTTGGTGATGATCACCCGGTCGACGTCGACACCGCGGCGGGCCGCGATCTCCTCCCGAAGATCACGGAGACCGACGCTCGGAGGGTACTGAAAGGCCGCTGGCTCGGCGCCGGCGTACTCGCGAAGTCCATCGAGCAGCGCGTCGGGAGGTGCCCAGTCGGGCCCGCCGCTGACCATGTCGACGACGTCTCGGTCGGCCTGCCGGGCGTACTCCATGACCCGGAAGAACTGCGGCGTCTCGTAATCCATGGAGGCCGTCGCGCTCGGAGGTTCCTGGCTCTTTCCCTCGGAACTTTTGGCCATGCCCCGCCCTGGGTTGCCTATGGAGACACATGCCGGAGACCCACCGATCGAGGATCGCGTCGGCGAGGCGCTCGCCGGCCGGGACGAGACCGTCGCCGTCGCCGAGTCGGCCACCGGCGGTCTCGTCGGCGCCTTGCTGACGGCAGTCCCGGGATCCTCGGCGTACTTCGATCGGACATACGTCACGTACTCGTACGGCGCCAAGCGCGACGTGCTGGCAGTCACGAGAGAGACGCTCGATACACACGGGGCGGTCAGCGAGCCGGTCGCGCGGTCGATGGCCCGCGCGGCGCGCGACCTTGGGGACACGGACTGGGCTATCTCGACCACCGGCGTGGCCGGACCCTCGGGTGGATCGCCCGCGACGCCGGTAGGAACGGTCTACGTCGCGGTCGCGTGGGCAGCCCCGTGGGAGAGCCAGGCCTCCGGCGCGACGGTCGAGCGATACGAGTTCGACGGCGACCGCGCGGCGAACCGCGAACGGATGGCCCGCCAGGCCCTCTCGGACCTGTTCGAAGCTATCACCGAGGACCGCGCAAGTCAGTAGACCCGGACGTCGTCGAACTCGCCGCCATAGGCGACGTGGGCCGGGTGAGTCGGCTCGGTCCCGGAGAGGAAGAGCCGCTCGAACTTCTCCCAGGTGTTCTCCCAGCCGATGTGGCCGACTTCGAGGGCTCGCTGTTTGGCGTGGCCTGGGCCGGACCGGCGCTCGACGCGGCGATCAAATCCGGTTCGGAGCGCCTCGAGCAGGTCGGCTTCGGTCCCGATCGAACTGTCGAACGTCGTCCATACGTGGCCGACCGTCTCCGGAACGTGCGCGTACGATGACCCGAAGGTGGGCAGGTCGAACGCATTGGCGATCGCCTCCGCTCGCCGGCCGTGCCAGGGGAGGAACTTCGTGTTCAGCGTCTCCACGCCGTGGACCGACGCCCGGTATGTCCCGACGTGCTCGCGGCCGAAACTCACGGTGGCGTAGCCGGGATGGGGCACGAGTACGACCGCCGACTGTGCTGCGAGTTCGGCCATCGTGCCCTCGAGGGTACAGAAGTCGGGCACGGGCCGCTCGAGGTCGAGCGCGAGGACGTGCCGTCGGTCGCGCCAACTGCCCGTGAACAGCTCACGGCCCGGGACGACCAGCAACTCCTCGTCCGAGAAGGCCGACGCTTTGCGGCGGATCGAGGGCCAGCGCGTGAAGTGTGGCGCGTAGACGAGCGCGTCCAGGCCTCGGCGCTTGGCCCGTGCGACGACGTCCTCGTCGAGCACTTTGACGTGCATGTCGACGCGGCTGCCGGCGGTCACGGGCGCAGTTCGCGCGGTCCGCTGTTATGCGTTGCTATCCCGT
>CAYUFG010000041.1:0-15297 GCA_964443815.1 uncultured Halobacteriales archaeon
ACGACCTCGTCTTGGTGGGCGACTATCTACTGCTCGTGGAGTACCGCGACGCCGCCTAACGGACGATCTCTCGATCCCGAAGCCCGTCCACCGCCGCCGCGGAGTAGCCGAGCGCCGCGAGAATCTCGTCGGTGTGCTCGCCCAGCGTGGGTACATCGCCCGTCGATCCGGGCGTCCGCGAAAAGTGGAGGGCCCGCCCTGGCACGGTGTACTCGCCGATGCCCTCCTGTTCACGCGTCAGCGCCATGTCCCGGTTTTCGGTTAACGGGTGCTCCGGCACCTCCTCGAAGGGCGTCGCCGGCGCGAGGATGGCGCTGGGAACGTGCTCGGCAAAGTGGTCGACCCACGCCTCTGCCGTTCGGTCGGCGAGCAGGGCCTCGAGGTCCTCGCGGAGCTCGATCCGGTTCTGGACTCGTTTTCCGACTGTGCCGTAGGGATGGTCGGGCTCGGCCCAGTCCTCGCGGTCAACGGCCGCACAGAACTCCTCCCAGGCCTCGGGCGGCACGAAGAAGGCCAGGTAGCCGTCGGCGACCTCGACCATCTCGTTCGGCGCGAAGTGCCCCCCGTAGACGGCCTCGACGTCGGGGTCGGCCTGCGCGCCGGAATACTCGGCAAACTGGTGGCCGAACCAGGAGAGGGCGACGTCGTACATCGCCACCTCGACCAGTTGACCGTCGCCGCTCACGCCGCGCTCTATGAGCGCCATCAGTATGCCGATGGTCGCGTACATGGCCGTCGCGTGGTCGATGGCAAAGACATCCATCCGCTCGGGGCGGTCGAGTTCGCCCACCTGATCCGCCATTCCGCTGATCGCGAGAACGGACGTGTCGTGGGCCGGCCACGAGGCGTAGGGCTCTTCGTCGCCAAAGCCAGTCACCGAACAGTACACCAACTCGGAGTTCCGGTCGTGAACAGCGTCCCACCCGAAGCCGAGCCGGTTCATCACGCCCGGGCGCATGTTCTCGAAGAGGACGTCCGCCTCGTCGATCAGTTCCCAGAGGATCTCGGCGCCCTCGTCGCGCTTGAGGTCGATAGCGATCGAGTCCTTGCTGGTATTGTAGGCCATGAACCGGTAGACCAGCGAGTCGGCACCGTGGGTGTCGTACTCGAGCGGGCGGTTACGGTAAGTCGTCCCCCACAGCGGCTCGACACGGGTCACGTTTGCGCCGTTATCCGCGAGTAGGCGGCCGGCGAAGGGGCCGGCGATCGCCGAGCCGAGTTCCAGGACTTCGATACCGTCGAGGGGGCCGGAGTCGGTCATGGCCCGGCTATGGATGACTCACCACATAGGTGTACTCCCGGTTTAGCCGTCGACCGGGCGGAACACCGGGACGGCGATGTCGTCGCGTTGGGTCGAGACGAAATCGACCGAAACCCGGCCACCGATCTCCACCTCGTCGGGGTCGGCCACGATGTTCGTCATCACCCGCGGGCCCTCGTCGAGTTCGACGTAGCCGACGATCGCCGGCAGCGCCTCGTCCGGCCAGCCCGACAGCGATCGGCCAACGGCGAAGGTGTAGATCTCACCGTCGCCACTCGCCTCGCGCCACTCGGCGTCGCCGAAGCAGTCTGGACACACCGGCCGTGGGTAGTGGAAAACGAGGCCACAGTCGGCACACTCGCTGAGGAGCAGTCTGCCCTCGGCGGCGGCTGCCCAGTAGTCCTCGCTGTCGGGGGTGACCTCGGGGACCGGCCGCGGCTCCCAGGTCATCGGTCCGCACCTCCGAGGACCAGCGTCGCACACCCGTGGCGAGTGCTGAGGCTGCCGCCGGTGCCGTGGGCGAGCGCAATGTCGGCGTCGACCTGGACCTCGGGGTTGGCCTCGCCGCGGAGTTGGCGCACCGCCTCTATGATCTTCGTCATGCCGCCGCGGTTGTTCGGGTGGTTGTTGCAGAGGCCACCGCCGTCGGTGTTGAAGGGCAGGTCGCCGTCCGGTGCTTGTAGAGTGCCGCCCTCGACGAACGCCCCGCCCTCGCCTTTCCGACAGAAGCCGAGATCCTCGATCGCCTGCATGACGGTGACGGTGAAGGAGTCGTAGATGGAGGCGTATTCGACGTGCTCGGGCCCGAGTCTGGCCTCGGCGAACGCCCGCTCGCCCGAGTCCGTCGCCGCGGTCCGCGTCGCATCGACGCGGCCGGCGTCGTGGTGGGACACGGCCTCGCCGTGGCCGAGCACCTCGACGCACTCCCGGTCAAGGTCGCGCTCGACGTCCTCGGAGACGACGACGACCGCGCCGCCGCCGTCCGAGATGACACAGCAATCGAGCAGGTGGAGCGGATCCGCGACGACCTTCGACTCGACCACGTCCTCGATCGTCACGGGCTCACGGTACATCGCGTCCTCGTTGTACTGGGCGTGGTGGGACGCGGCGACGCGAATCTCGGCGAACTGCTCAGGTGTCGTCCCGAATTCGTGCATGTGCCGGCGCATCGCCATACCGTAGAGCGTGACGTTCGACGTGCCGTATATCCGCTCGAAACTGTGCTGAGCCGTGTCGAGCGACCGGACGCCGGTCCCGGTGTCCTGGCCGGCTGAGCGTGGCCGGCCCGCGAGCGTCACGAGGGCCACGTCGCACTTGCCGTCCCGGATGGCGGAGACGGCGTGGCCGACGTGGGCGAGGTACGACGAGCCGCCGTAGTCGGTCGTGTCGGCGTAGCGGGGGTGCAGACCGAGGTAGTCCGACAGCGACAGCGGCGGCAGGCCGGGCACGCCCGCGGAGAAGAGCGCGTCGACGTCGGCCTTCGAGACGCCGGCGTCGTCGAGGGCGCCACGGGCGACCTCGGCGTGGAGTTGCATCGCTGACTTGTCCGGCGCTTCGCGGGTAGGGTGCTCGAAGGCGCCGGCGAGAAAGGCGGGCTGGGGCATGCCCATCCGCTCCCGTCGGGCGACCGTAAAACTGCCGTTACGCTAAACCCGGCAGTCCCTCGTCGAAGACGGCGTTCGCGATGGTGTTCTTCATGACCTCGTCGGTGCCGGCGGCGATGCGCCGGCCGCGCTGGAGCCGGTAGAGGTACTCGAGCGGGTGACCCGTCTGGTAGCCGGTCGCGCCGGTCACCTGCAGCGCCTCGCTGACGACGTGTTCGACCATCTCGCTGGCGTGGAGCTTGGCCATGCTCGTCTCGAGTCGGTCGGGGACGCGACCGCTAGCCTCGGCGTTCAGCGCCGCACGATAGGTCAGCGACCTGGCGGCCTCGAGGTCGGTTGCCATGTCCGCGAACTTCCACCGGAGGCCCTGGAACTCGCCGATCGGTTGGCCGAACTGCTCGCGCTCCTTGGCGTATTCGAGCGCGATATCGAAGGCACACCGGGCCATGGCGTTGGCGACGGCGGCGCTGCCACATCGCTCCCAGTTCAGCGCCTTGAGTTGCTCCTTCAGCGCCGCCTCGCCGCGGACCAGGATGTTCTCCGCCGGAATCGGGACATCCTCCATGAAGAAGTGGGTCTGGCGGTGGCCCGCCATGTTTGTGTAGTGTTCGTTTATCTCCACGCCGGGCGCGTCGAAGTCCATGACGACGGTCCCGAGGTTGCCGTCGGGGAACTTCGTCCAGACAACGGCGGCGTCCGAGGCCTCGACCGAGCTCACCCAGATCTTCTCTCCGTTGAGGACGTAGTCATCGCCGTCCGTCTCGACGTGCGTGTTCATCGCGCCGGCGTCGCTTCCGGCGTGGGGTTCGCTGATGGCAATGGCGATGGCGGACTCGCCGTCACACACTGGCGGGATGTACTTTTCTTTCGCCGCTTCCGTCCCGAACATGTCGATCGCCCGGGGGGCAACCATGGACTGCCCGTAGACCGTGTAGGCGGTGTCCGGACACACCTTGCCGATGGACTCGACGACGAGCACTGCCTCGAATTCACCCATGCCCCCGCCGCCGTACTCTTCGGGCAGGTTGATACCGAGCACGCCCTGGTCGGCGAGCAGCTCCATGTTCGGCCACGGGTACTCCTCGCCCCACTCGAACGCCCGATCGGCGAATTCCTCCTCAGCGAGGTCTTCGATCATCCGGACGACCATTCGCTGCTCGTCGGAAAGGTTCAGCATAGGAACACTCCCGGGAGGAGCGGCTAATGTTTTACCCATCAGGCGGGGGAAGTTTCACCGTCTGAAACGGCTTGTCCGGATTTATCCGCCGTCGGTGCCGACCCACGCTTCATGGCCACGGCAGCCGACACCCGTGCGATCAGGGTGCCAGTGCCGACCGCCCTCTCGCTCCTCTGGCTGGTCGCCCTGGTCGCGTACGGTGCCGGCGATACCACCACGACGCTCGCAGTCATTCACTCACCCGAGCTCCTCGAATTGAACCCGCTGGTCGCGGCTGCGGTCGGCCGATTTGGCGTCGCGGGTCTGGTCGGGCTCAAACTCCTCGCGGTTGCGTTCTGCGCCGGGCTGTGTATCCGCTACGGCCTGCGCGACGACGATCGACTGTTCACGTACGGTCCGCCGGCACTACTGGTCGGGTTTGGCATACTCACCACGGGCGGCAACCTCGCCCTTATCGGCTGAGCCACGCGGGATTCATGACCGCGGCCGCCCATGCCCGCCCATGACCAAGCAGGCCGTTCGCGAGCGCGTCTGGGACGAGCTCGAGCGCGCGGGTATCGCCCGTTTTCCGTTTCCGCCACACGGCCGCATTCCCAACTACGAAGGGGCCGAGGCGGCCGCCGACCGACTTGCTGCCCATCCGGCATTCGCCGACGCAGAAACGGTCAAGTGCAACCCCGACGCGCCGCAGCGCCCGGTCCGGCGACGGGTACTCGAGGCCGGGAAGACCCTGTTTGTGGCGGTGCCGCGGCTGCGTGAGGCTGCGTGCTTCCTCGAGCTCGACCCCGCGACCGTCGACGACGTCGACGACGCGACGACCATCTCCGGCGCCGACGAGTACGGCCGGCCCCGCCGGCCCGACGACCTACCCGAAATCGACTGCGTCGTCGCCGGCAGCGTCGCAGTCAAGGCCGACGGCCACCGGATCGGCAAGGGCGAGGGCTACAGCGATCTCGAGTTCGCCCTCCTCCGGGAGTTCGACCGCGCCGCCGACGACACGCCCGTGGCGACGACGGTCCACGAGCGGCAGGTCGTCGACGACGCCCCCTCACCGGCCGGCCACGACGTGCCGCTCGATCTGATCGCCACACCTGAGCGGGTGATCGAGACCGACACCGGGGCCAAACCGGCGGGGATCGACTGGGACGCCCTCGACGCGGAGAAACGCGATGAGATCCCGATCCTCGACGAACTCGGGCCCGACTGAGACGGAGATGGACTCTCCACAGCAGTATGGCTGTGAATGGAATATTATCAGGCCTGACCGGCGAGTTCGGCCAGCAGGTCCGCCGCGACGGCCTTGTCGAGGGGGTCGTTGCCGTTGCCGCAGTGGGGCGATTGCACGCACGCCGGACAGCCGTCGGCACAGTCACAGGCCGCGAGCATGTCGTGGGTCGTACGTGCGAGATCGTCGAAACGTTCGTAGCCCGACCGGGCGAGGCCGACGCCGCCCGGATAGCCGTCGTAGATGAAGACCGTGCTGCGGTCGGTGTGGGGGTGGACCGGCGTCGAGAGCCCGCCGATGTCGCGGCGGTCACAGAGGAACGAGAACGGAAACATCGAGATCATGGCGTGTTCGGCGGCGTGGATGCCACCGGGGAAGTCCCCCTGTTGCTGGAGGGTCGCCGTGAGGCCGGACGGGAGGACGTAGTACAGTGCGGTCGTCTCGAGCGTGGTCTCGGGGAGGTCGAGTGCGCGCTCGCCGAGCACCTCCCCCGACCGCGAGTCACGGCGCTCATAGCCGGTGATCTGCTTGCGCATCGTGACGTCCGCCAGCCGGACCGTCACGTCCTCACGAGCCGCGGAGACCGTCTCCAGGCGGTCAGCCTCCACCGTGATTTGTTTGTCGTGGCGCACTCGCGTGAAGTAGTCGGCCCACGTCCGGTCGAGTTCGGCCACGTCGTGCTCAAGGTCGAGATCGCTCACCTCGTAGGTCCGTCCCTGGTGATGGTAGATTGCGCCCGGGTGAGCGTCCCGGAGGGCGTCTCCGAAGGGGAGTGACCCGATCCGGTCGCCCTCATGCGTCCGTAACGTGATTTCTCGGTCGCCGACAGTCCGTAGGCTGAGTTCGTGCTGCGGGCTGCCTTCGCCGGCGTAGAGCCACCTGAGCCCGTCCTCGGTGGTCCGACGCTCGAGATCGCCCGCGGCCTGCAGATCGGCGACGACGTCTGGGAAGGTTTCGCCAAAGTGGCGGTCATCGGCCGGTCGGAGCCAGGTCTCCCGCGCGGCCGAACAAACGTGGGGTGGTAGGATTGTCCCGTTTGCGGGGTTGGTCACCGCCCGTTCGGGGGGCTCGTCGAACAGCGCGTCGGGGTTGCGGGCGACGTACTGGTCGAGTTGGTCCTCGCCGGCGACGAGGACGACCAGGCTCGGGTCCGTCCCCCGGCCGGCTCGGCCCGCCCGCTGAAACGTCTGCATCCTGGTTCCGGGGTAGCCGTCGAGCAGGACAACATCGAGGCCGCCGACGTCCACGCCGAGTTCGAGCGCGCTCGTACACCAAACGCCGCGAACCGAGCCGTCGTGCAGGCCTGCCTCGATGTCCTCGCGCCGATCGTCGGTCAGCGCGGCCTGGTAGGCGGCGACTGACCGGGAGAGGTCGGCCTCGCCGCGCTCCCGGAGTTCGGTGGCGCTCTTGTCGGCGTATCGCTCGGCGGTCTGGCGCGAGTCGGTGAACGCCGCCGTTTGAAACCCCCGCTCGACGAGATCGACAAACAGCCGGTGGGTCTCGACGTGGGCCGAACGACGCCGGCCGCTACCCCACCCGTCGCCGTCACCGTACTCGGGCGGATTCCAGAGCAGCCAGTGGGTCGGCCCCGTCGCGCTGTCGTCGCGGTCGACGAGTGTGTAGTCGCCAACGTCTCGGCCGGTAACCGTCGCGGCGTGCTCGACGGGATTGCCGATGGTCGCCGAGCAGCAGACGTAGTTGGGGTCGCTGCCGAACCGCTCGCACAGTCGGTTCAGCCGACGGAGCACCAGCGAGACGTGGCTGCCGAAGACGCCGCGGTACTCGTGAACCTCGTCGACCACTACGGTTTCGAGTCGCTCGACGAACCAGTCCCACAGTCGGTGGGCGTGGGGCAATATGCCGTAGTGGAGCATGTCCGGCGTCACGAGTAGAACCGTCGGCTGGCGATCGCGGACGGCCTCCTTCGCTGTTCGGGAGAGCTGGCCGGTGTAGCGGTCGACGGTCACACGAGACCCGAATCCGAGGTCGCCAGCGATGGCCGAGAGGGTCTCGGCTTGGTCGTTGATCAGCGCGACCTGCGGGCCGACGTATAGGGTCGTGCCGAGGTGGTCCTGGGCGCGCTCGATGGCGGGGACCGTATAGGCCAGGCTCTTACCGCTGGCCGTCGGCGTCGCGAGGACGACGTCCCGGCCGGCCCGCGCAGCTTCGATGGCGTCAGCCTGGTGGGCGAAGGCTTGGTCGACGCCGCGCTTCCGAAGTGCCGCCGCGAGGGTTTCGTCGACGTCGAGGTCGGCGAAGGTGGCGCCGTGCCCGGGGATCGTCCGCAGGTCCGCGATCTGCCCCTCGTAGTACGGCCGGCCGCGGAGCCAGTCGATCGTCTCCTGCACAGTTTCCCCTTCCGCGGGCGACCGGTTAGCGGTTGCGCCTCGGTGGTTGGGCGCACTGTCCACGGCCTACGGAAGACCCCGGGGCACGCCGGCGTGCCTACCCTTTCACGGCCACACCGGGGCAAGCGCGGCTTGGCTCAGCGCCCGGCCGGCTCCGGGTCGGTGAAGGCCCGTCCACCCGCGAGCGAGGGTGCGAGTAGTGCCCGCAGTGGGACGTCGTCGGCGAGCAGGCCGTCGCGGACGACCAGCACCGGTGGGAGGACGAGGATCGACGCGACGAAGGCGTAGAACACCGAGAGTCCCGTGAGGATCCCGAACTGGCCGATCGCGGGAAAGACCGCGAGCGCGAGCACGCCGATACCCGAGACCGTCGTCAGCATGCTCCCCAGGAGTGCCCCGCCGGTGCCTCGCACCGTCCGTTCGAGCGCAGTTGCCAGGTTGTGTTCCCCCCGTTCGTCGGCGTACCGGTGGGTGACGTGCACCGAATAGTCGATGCCCAGACCGATAGTGATCGAGAGGATCGTGGCAGTGAGGGCATTGAAGGAAATGCCGGCGTACCGCATCGTGGCCGCGACGGCGGCGACGGTCACGAACACGGGGATGACGTTCGCGATGCCGAGGCTCCAACTGCCCTCGAACAGCTGGTAGATGAATACCAGGAACAGGGACGCGCAAAACAGCGCGATCACGAGGCTCACGAGCGCCGACTCGAAGATCAGCGAGGCGACGTCCTCGAAGACGACGGTCTGGCCGGTGGCAGTGGCGTCGCCGCGGTAACGGTCGGCCAGTTGGCGCGCGTCGGCGGCAACCTCGGCTTGGCTGGCGTCGGAGTCTAGTGAGTAAACGACGCGGGTGCTGCGGTAGTCCTCGGTCAAGTACGACAGGGCGGACGACCGCGAGGAGGAGTCCAAGAGGTAGTCGTAGACGGCCCGGAGGTTATCGTCGGGGAGCCCGTCGCCATCGCTGTCGTGGCGGTCGACAAGCCGGCGAAAGGTAGGGTCACTCTCGGCGCGGGACTCGATGACGGAGACGATCGACTGGGCTTGGGCCTCGCGGCCGTCGCGGAGGATCGAATCAGGTGGGTCCGCACCCGCCCGCACGATCTCATCGAGGGCGGAATCACGCACCATCGGGGTCTCCCAGTAGACCGTCGCCGAGGACTGCTGGGTCGCCGCGAACGTCTCCTCGAGGAAGTTGAGTGTTGCCGTAACCGTGTACTCGCTCGGGGCGAAGGGCTCGGGGAGCGACTCGAGGAAGTCCGGACTGTCCTCGGGTGGGAGGAAGCTCTCCTGGTCGAACGTGGTGTCTATGCCGGTAGCGTAGACGCCGGCCCAACCCGTCGCCACCAAAGCGACGATCAGGAAGATGCCCGGGGCGTACCGGGCGACGACGACGCCGCCGTTGAGCGCGCGGCCAAGAACCGACCCTTCCGAGCCGAGGGGGCGCTCGCTGAACGTAGGAATCGGATACCGCTCGCGGGTGCGGTCGATGTAGAGCTTTGCCGCCGGAAGGAACACCCCGAACAACAGGAAGGTGAAGACGATGCCGATACCGGCCACGAGGCCGAAGTCGCGAATCGGTGCGAGCGCGCTGGCGAAGTTCGCGAGGAACCCGATCACGGTCGTGCCCGTCACGATGAAGAAGGCGACGAGCAACTGGTCCGTGGTGATCCGCATCGCCCGGTTCACGCCCTCGCCGCGGACGCGTTCCTCTCGATACCGGTTGATGACGTGGATGCCGAAGTCGATACCGACCGCGAGCAGCAACGGCGGTACCGCGATGAGCATCTGGCTGAAGGGAATCCCAGCGAGGCCCATGAATCCAAACGTCCAGACGATCGCCATGAGTAACGTCAAGAGGCCCAATCCGAGGTCGACGAGATCGCGATACGCGAGCACGAGAAAGAAGAGGATGAACAGCACGGCCGCTGGGACGACGATCAACAGCGAGTCGACGATGACGGTCGAGAACTCGTCGGCGAGGACGCCACCGCCGAAGATCGTCATGCCACCCACGTCGCTCGCGATGAATCCAACCTCGCGCTGGATGGAGGACAGCGGGCTGCTGCCGCTTTGACCGGCGCCCGATGAGATACCGGCGGGAACTTCGTGGGTGATCGTGCCGATGGTGGCCGACGCCGAGGCGTCCTGGCGGTTGAAGTCGACGCTTAGCAGGCCGGTGAACCGGTCGTTCTCGTCGGCCAGCCGCCTGACCGCGCGATCGATCTCGCCCGGCGTCGCCCGCTCGACCGTCCGACGCTGTTCGGCGGGGGTGGTTGCCGTCGGATCGAGCTGCTGAGCGACGAGACTCGCCGCGCTTGCGGTGTTAGTCACGCGGAGACTCTGCCGGTCGCGAACCCGCTCTTGGATGGTCAGCATGCGTCCAAGTCCGGCCCGCGAGAGAACGTTCCCGTCACGCTGGATGAGCGTCGTCGCCCCGGTGTCGGGCTGGAAGGTGGGCGAGAACTCAGTGTTGACCCGTTCGAGAGCCTCCTCGGAGTCGAGTCCGGTCGTGAACTGCTGGGTCCCGGCCTCGGTCGAGACGTTCCCGAGACCCAGGGTGAACACCGCCGTCAGCAGGAGAAAGAGCAGAACAACCTGGCCGGGGTGGTCGACGATCCGGTCGTCGACCCAGTCGATCGCTCGCTGATACTCGATCGCCGCCAGCCACCGGCCCGGTCCGGTCATCTTAGCGACGCGTCCAGTAATATCCCGCCCCGAGCAGAACGATGATGACGACGGCGCCGATGAGGAGGATCGGCGGCCCGCCGTTCTCCGGTGGGGCGACAACGGTGACGGCCCGACGGTAGGTATCGGATGTCAGCGTGTCGCCATCACCGTCGTCGTAGCGGAAGTCAAGCGAAATGGGGTAGTCCTTCTGCAGGGCACCGCCGCTCGCGGCAATCGAGAAGGTCAGCACGGACGACTCGCCGGGGGCGAGTTCGCGCACGTAGGCCTCGTCGTCGTTGGCCGACAGCGGCGACTCGGCGAACAGCTTCGCGGAGACGTCCGTGTAGGTGCTCGAGCCCCGGTTCGTCACGCTCAGGTTGATCGTCCGGCTCCCCCCCGGCTCGACGGACGCGTCGGCCGCCGCGACTTCGAACGCTGGGACTTCCTCGCCGACGGCCGCGGACACGTCGATGGTCGGACTCTCGACGACCGTGTCGTCGCCGGTCCGATACCGAGTCGACACGCTGAACTGTCGCGGCCCGGGTTCGGCGTCGGCGCCGACCTCGAGCGGGAACGAGAAGGCGGCGGACTCGCCGGGCGCGAGCGTGCCGACGGGGTACTCGGACTGGCGGGCGCTGACCGTCCCACCGTCGTGGGCGAATATCACGACGGCGTTGGTCGCGGGCTCGCTGCCCGTGTTCCGAACGGTTCCGTTGACGTGGCCTTCGTCGTCGACGGCGAGGTCGCTCGCGACGTTCTCGACGACGAAGTGCTGTTCCGGGCCGGGCTGGATGGCCAGTGTGTTCGACTCCGACTGCTGGGTCCGGCCGTACTCGTCCTCGTAGGTGGCCTGGAGGTCCACGGAGTAGTTCTGTGGCGAGGCCGCATCGGACGCGGTCGCCTGCACGGCGACCGTGCGGTTCTCACCGCCTGCCCAGTCGCCGACGAATCGGGTGGCGGCGGCTGAGCCGCCGAACGTCAGGTCCGCGTTCGCCGACGAGAGACTGACACGGGCGTCACGTGCAGTTTCCGCACCGACGTTCTCGACGGTCACGGATACCGTGTCGGTCGACCCGACCCGGAGGGGTGTCGAAACGTCCCTGACGCGGAATCGGGGTCCGGGATCGACGCGGAGCGTGACGTTCAGGTCCCGCCTGACGGTTTCGGTGTCCTCCTCGCCGGAGCTGTCGATATCCTCAGTGTAGCGGTAGGTCACGTTTATCGGGACACGGTGCTCGCCCGGATCGGCGTCCTCGTCGACCGTGACCGGCACGGACAACGGTGCCTCGCCACCCTCGGGCAGGGAGCCGACGGCGTAGCTGCCCGCGTGGACCGTCACCGGGGCATCGTCGTCCGGGTCGACCTCGATCGTGAGTCCGCGAGCAGTCGTGACGCGGTCGGTGAGTGTGGGATTGTCCAACGAGCCCACGTCGACGGAGCCGTTGTTCAGGATCGTGATATCGAGCGTGGTCTCCTCGCCGGGCGAGACCGGTTCCGACTCGAGCGTCGCGGACAGGACCGGCTCGCCCGAGATGGCCACGGCGACGCCGGTGCCCAGTGTCAGTACGAGTAAAAACGCAACCAGCGCGCGTGTCGGAGCCATAGCGGGGACGTTGATTGTCCTGGCGCCGCGGCGGGCATATAGTTGTTGTTCTGTGCCTACTGACAGTCGGCCCATCCCGGTACGCATCCGCGGGGAGTCCCGCGGATCCCTTCACTCCTCGCCCTCCTTTCGCACTCGCCGTACCGTGACGGCGTCAGCGAAGCCATCTACCTCCCCTTCCATCCCGTCCGCCAGCTGCCTGGTCCGTCGGCGGAGTCGGCGGTACTTGTCGCTGTCCTCGAGCACCCGGTCCGGCCGCTCCTCCTCGAGGACCGCCAGCTTCGCAGCCAGCCCGACGAACTCCGTGAGCCGGGGACCTCGGTCGGCGGGCGCGAGGTGCCGGACGAGGGTTTCACGGAGCGTCGACGGGACGTCGTCGCCGTGGCGGTCCGGCAGCCGCCTGTCGAGCACCACCGCGTCCACGGTGGCGTCCGTGGCATCGAGTGCGGCCTCGCCGCTGTAGACGGTGGTGACGGCGTAGCCCTCGCCGAGGTGGTCGGCGAACGCGGTGGTTACCGGTCGCTCATCGTCGACGGCCAGAACCATCGGCCTGACATCCGACACGTCCGGCCTTGCCCGGCGGCCGAATAGAGCCTCTTCTCTCCGTGGATACGTTTAACATCGCCGGCGGGGAACGCCTGCTCATGACCCAGTGCCGATCCGAGGCAGCGTGGGCGGCCGCCGTTGGCGCGCTCACGCTGGTGATTCCGGTCGGGGTCCACGATCCTGCCGCGGGAGCGTGGCTCGGCCTCCTCGTCGTCGGCCCTGCGATTCCGCGGACGCTGCGGGCCCTCATCGCGGCCATCGTCGTCGGCGCCGCCACACTCGGGGCCATCGCTGGCGGCGTGGTCACGGTGGTGGGCGGGCCGCTTGCACCGACCGTGGCGGCTGGTGTGGGGGCGGCCGTCGGGGGCGGCGTGGGCTCGGCCGTCTGGCTCTTCGTGGCCGCAGACGATGCCGAGGAAGCGGCCGATGTGACGGTCGACGTGGGCGAGGCCACGCCGGCCCCACAACCCGCGGACCTTTTCGAGGCCAATCCCGATCCCATCCTCTTCGTCGCGGGCCAGGACCCGGCCGTGCTCGCGGCGAACCCGGCCTTTGGCGACGTCTTCGGCGTCGACCCTGACGACCTCGAAGGCCGTCCGCTCTCAGAGTCACTTCAGGTCGAGACGGACGTCGAGGGTATCGTCTCGGCGGTCACGGCCGGGCGCCCGTTCGAAGCCAGTGTCGCGTGCGAGACGGCCAACGGCCCGGGCAGCGTGCGTGTCCGCGTCGTACCCACCGGCGGCGCCCACGGTGCTGCGTACGTCGTCTACGGGCCCGTCGACGTGGCCGGGTGAGCCGGCACGGAACGGAAGTTTGAAGGTCGACACAGGGCCAGATTCTCGTACGGATGCCAGCGCTCCCGCTCCAGGTGATCGACAGCTTCCTCCTCAACTACAACGCTGGGGACGCGATCCTGGTGCTGTTCGTGCTGGGGATCCTGGCGGTCATCCCACTGAAGTCCTGGAAGGTGCTGCTGCTTCACTTCGCGACCTTCGGGCTTCTGTTCGTCCTGACGCCCGCGAGCGCCCTGTCGGTGACGCCCGGTGGGAGTCACCTGCTCGGGAGCGCGCTGCAGTACAAGCTGGTGGGGCTGGCCCTGCTGGTCGCGACTCCCGTTCTCTACGCAACGTCTGACTAGCCGGGCAATTGATGTACGGCCGGGGTATCAGTACTGACACGACAGGCGCCGGATATCACCCATGAGCGACGACGAGAGGGCCGACGACGCTGATTGGTTCGAGGAGGCCGTCCGCGAGGGGGCGGCGGCCGATGCCGACAGCGACGCCGAGGAGGCGTCGCCTTTCGGCGACGAGGACTTCGGCGCGGCGATGGACGCCGAGGCGGGCGACGACGACGTCTTCGATGAGGACTTCGCGAGCGCCTTCGACGCCGGGGGCGAGGCCGCCTTCGATGACGATGATCTCGACACGGACATCCCCCGGCTGGACCTAGGTATTGCCGGCCTCGACGAGATGATCCAGGGGGGCGTGCCTGAGCGCCACCTGATGACCGCTATCGGCGCCGCCGGCACCGGCAAGACTACCTTCGGCCTGCAGTTCCTTCACCATGGCCTCCAGCACGACGAGCCTGGCGTGTTCATCACCCTGGAGCAGAGCCACCAGTCGATCCTCGACACGGCCAACGAGTGGGGGTGGGACTTCGAGGGCTACGAGGCCGACAATGAACTCGCCATCGTCGACCTCGATCCGGTCGAAATGGCCAATAGCCTCGACAACATTCGGGGCGAACTTCCCGGCCTCATTGAGGACTTTGGCGCCGATCGGCTGGTGCTCGACTCGGTCTCCTTACTCGAAATGATGTACGACGACCAGGCCAAACGACGAACCGAGGTGTACGACTTCACACGCGCGCTCAAGCAGGCGGGGGTCACGACGTTTCTCACAAGCGAGGCCTCCGAGGCCAACCCCTACGCCTCACGGTTCGGTATCATCGAGTACCTCACCGACGCGGTGTTCGTTCTCCAGTACGTCCGGGCGGAGTCCCGCGAGACCCGCTTGGCCGTCGAGATCATGAAAATCCGGAACGCGAACCACTCTCGCGAGAAGAAACCATACGCTATCACCGACGACGGGATTAACGTCTACCAGCAGGCGAACATCTTCTGAGAGCACAAATTTGGCCTCGGGTACCTCGAGGGGTCGACTCCCCGTCCGGAAAGAACCAAAAAACCGCGGACACGTGGCTCCCGGCCGTGTCCGGAGGATTGACCCTCGTCCGCGGATAGCCCGGCAGACCGCGCCGGTCGCGACCGAGCTTACCGCGTTACCGTCACGGGTACCGGTGAACGGCGAACGACGGCCTCGGCCACACTCCCCAGCAGGACGCGCGTGACGCCCTCGCGTGCGTGACTCCCCATGACCACGTGGTCGACGTCCTCCTGATCAGCGTAGGCGACGATGATCCGGGTCGGCTTGCCCACCTCGATCGCCCGTTCGACGGTCGCCCCCTGGGAGGCAGCATAGGCCTCGAAGTCCGCCAGTAACTCCTCGGCCCGCTCGTTCGCGTCGGCGTACCAGTCCTCTGCGAATGACGGCATTGACGCGCTGGCGCGGAACCCGACCTCGCCGGGATCTATAATGTGCAGGAGCAGCAGCGTCGCGCCGGGAAATTCCTCGAGGGCGAGGTCGAGGGCGTGGCGGGCGTGGTCCGACTCGTCGACGGGCACCAGGACGCGCTCGGCCATGGTAGATATTGCCCACACGGCGTGATTAAGCTTCGCGACGCGGCTGTACCGAGGCAGTCCGTCAGATCCAGTGGGCAGCGAGAATTCCTTCAACGTAGCGCTGCCTGTTCCGCACGTTCTGGTCCCGGTAGCGCTCCGAGTGCATATCGTGGAGTTCGAC
>CAYUFG010000042.1:0-14916 GCA_964443815.1 uncultured Halobacteriales archaeon
GGGTCCGACGCACCCCATGCGCCGAGGATACCGCTACCCCACGGTCCCGCATTCGATTCCGAGGCTGCTCCGGCCATTAAGCCATTCGATTTGCCGAGTCCCTCAGACGAGCACGCGCTCGAGGTCGACGACCTCGCCCGACTCCGCGTCGGAATCGCCGACGAGCGTGCCGAGACAGACCGCGGCGTCGTTGGGCGTGACACAGACCACGAGATCGCCTACAGATGCCATGGCGCCACCCACGGGGGCCGCTCGATGCTCGATCACCCCAGGGGCATAGACGGGCGCACCCTCGGCGACTTCGCGGGCGGCACTCGGCGCGACGACGATCCGCGGCAGGCCGGCAAGCGCCCGCTCGGCGGGCTCGACCACGCTGCGAAGTTCGGACGGGTCGTCGTCCTCGACCCAGAACGCGAGGGCATCCACGAGGTCCGGTAGGGACACGAGATCCGAGTCGTCGAATCCCGCCGTCTCAACCCGGCGGAGATCACCCATGTGCGCGCCCGTCCCGAGCGCAAGGCCGATGTCGTGACAGAGTTTTCGGATGTAGGTTCCCGCCTGGCACCGGATTCGGAGTAGTGCCTGCCGTCCGTCGCGCTCGAGGACGTCTATGTCGTGGACAGTCCGCGTCCGCAGGCGCCGGGCGACCGCGCTGTGGCGCGGCGGTCGCTGATAGATTTCACCCTCGAATGCGGCAACCGTGGGCCCAAAGTCGGTCGGAGAAGGGCCCTGGAGCTCGAGCACGGCGACGTAAGTCTTCTCGCTGTCGGCGAACACCTGCGCCATGCGGGTCGCGTCGCCCAACAGGGTCGGCAGACACCCGGTGACCTTCGGATCCAGCGTGCCGGCATGGGCCGCCCGATCGATGGCCTCGCCACCGGCGCTCTCGAGCGCGTCGCCCACCGCATCCCGTACCCAGCCGGTGACCTGGTGGGACGACGGCCCCATCGGCTTGTCGACATTCACCACGCCGAACTCGAGGAGGGTGGCGACGTCGCGGTCTTCGGGGGCATCCCGGAGCATCTACTCGAAGGCGTACTCGACGCCGGTCGTGGGTGTCTTGCCCTCGTCGGTGCCGGGGTCGAAGCCCGTCGCGGCTGTCTCGACGACATCGAGGACCGCGTCGGCGTCCCACCGGGCGGTATTGACGACGAGGTCGTAGATCGAGCGGTCCTTGATCTCGATCCCGTAATACTCCCGGTAGCGGGTCGCCTCGCTCTCGGCGCGGGCCCGTGTCTCCTCGGTCGCGGTGTCGAGTGCCTTGTCTTCGCGGTCGGCGATGCGGGCCGCGCGGATTTCGAGCGGGGCGTCGAGCCACACTTTGAGGTCGGCGTAGTCGCCTGCCATCCACCCGGCGAGCCTGGACTCGAGGACGAGGTTGTCCCGCTCGCGGGCCGTCGTCCGGAGGCGAGCATCCAGATCGAGATCGATCTGGTCGTCCGTCTCAGCGAGTCGGTTGAGCTCGAGTGGCGAGAGGTCACGCTCCGCGGCGATGTCCCGGAAGATGTCGCCACCCGAGACGTGGTCGTACCCCAACCGGTCCGCGAGGCCGGACGCGAGCGTGCTCTTGCCGCTCCCGGCCGGACCGGAGACCGTGATCAACATGGTTGGCCTGTGCCGGCGCGCCCCAAAGAGGTTCCGAGTCGGCGCCTCAGGTCGGCGACGTCTGGACGTTCAGGGCCTTGCGCATGATTTGGGCAAAGCCCATCGAACAGACGAAGTACCAGACAATCCACGCCTGGAGCGGGCCGAGCACGCCCATCTGCCAGCCCGTCACTTCGCCCACGAGCGGCATGACCATCACGACGCCCTCGCCGACGCCGACGTCGAGGATCATCCAGTACATCCACAGGAACACTGGGATGGTTAGCAGCATGATCCAGACCATGGGCCGGAACTGCGCTTTGAACATGCCCATGTTCTCGGACATCATCGCCATCTGCTCCTTCTGGATCTTCTGGAGTTCTTCGTCGTCGCCACGCTCCTTGGCCTTCTTTCGGCGCTCGCGCAGCTCCTTGTTCTGCTCCTGGTAGTCGCTCATGACGTCCATGTTCATGAGGTTGTCTTGGAGGATGGTCGACCAGAGGCCAGTCAGCACCGCGAGGACGAGGATGACCATGTAGAAGGGCAGCGCGGCCTCGACCGGACCGAGCGCGAGGTCGATGGTCGTGCCGACGGCCTCGCGAATTCCGGGGTCCATGTAACCGATCATGATCCCCACGGCGCCGACCGCGGCGGCCTTGTCGTAGGTCGTCCAACTGGCGTCCTCCTCGCCGTCTTCCGCGGGATCGGCCTCGCCGAGCGCCTCCCTGACGCCGTCCGGGTCGTCCACGACGAAGCCGTCGCCGTCGGCGTCCACGAGCAGGCCCGTCTCGATCAGCCGGCCCCACTCGCCCGTCGTCAGATCGTCGCTGACGTCGCTCCAGGTGACCGTTCCCTCGGTTTCCGCGACCTCGAGGACCGCCGAGAGGGCCTCCGTCATCGACTCGCCCTCCTCGGCGAGTTCGTCCACCTTTCGGGCGGTCTGTGGCACGGTTGGTGAATCTGGGCGGCTACGACCCTTGTACGTGTCGCTTGATCGCGGCGTTGATGTCCGCCCAGACCGCCCCCGGCGACCGGTTGCCGTCGATCTCGACGAAGCCTGGGTGGTCGCGGAACCGATCGATCACCGGCGCGGTGTTCTCGTCGAAGACGTCCAGGCGGTGCTCGACGGCCTCGCGAGTGTCGTCGTCACGCTGAATCAGCTCGCCGCCACAGTCATCACAGACGCCCGACTTCTCGGGTTGGTCGAATTCGACGTGGAAGTTGGCACCACACTCGCTACAGACCCGTCGGCCGGTCAGCCGGTCGACCAATTCCTCGCGGTCGACCGCAAGCGAGAGCACAACGTCGAGATCGGTCATCTCCGCGAGTTCGTCGGCCTGGTCACGGTTCCGCGGGTAGCCATCGAGCACGAAACCGTCCGCCGATGACAGCGCTTCCTCGACGATGGCGGTGACGACGTCGTCGGGCACGAGATCGCCCGCGTCCATGTACTCCCTGGGCGTGTCGTATTCCGTATCCATGTCGCTGATGTCCATCTCTTTGTTCGCCCGGAGCGCGTCTCCGGTCGTAACGTGTGGCACCTCGTAGGCGTCGGCGATATTGGCGCTCTGTGTCCCCTTGCCGGCCCCCGGCGGCCCGAGGATGAGAACGCGCGGTTCACTCATGCTCCTGGCTCTACAGGCCGCGGATAAAGGTTTGTCCAACCGCGCCTTCGACGCCGCGGACTGGCGGGTCGACAGGCCGTTCTGGGCCCCGTATGCAGCCCCGCCAACGGGCAGTGTCCGAACCCGTACGCCCGCGCACGAGCCGGGGATCCGAACCGGGGGTCCCCTCCCGCTCGCTGACCAAACTCAAAATCGAAACATCGCCGGTGGAAGGGATACGCGACCGATCGGCCGTCGTGTCGAAACCTCTATCCCCGCCGCTCGGTTGCCCTCACGCATGAAACAGGTCCTCATCGAACTCCTCGAGCCATTCATCGTGATCGCCTACGCCCTCCTCGCTGGAGCGTTGACGCTCGCCGGGCTAGCGATCGAATACGTCGGTCTCACCGGCGGCACGCTCGGATTGACCCAACTCTGGACTCTCTTCATGGGCGGCGTCTTGCTGGCGTTTGCCGTCCTCGTTGCGCGGGACAAAATCCTTCCCGAACTCGGCAGTCGAAACCCTTAGCCCCCGACCCCTCAACCGTCCAGTGATGGATCCGTTACTGGTGCGGGCCGCTCGCGGCGAGCGCACGACGCGACCGCCCGTGTGGCTGATGCGCCAGGCCGGCCGGCACATCCCCGAGTACCGCGAGATCCGGTCGGAATACTCGTTCCTCGAGGCGATCAAGACCCCATCGGTCGCCGCCGAGATCACTCTGCTCCCCTGGGACTACTATCGACCAGACGGGCTCGTCATGTTCTCGGACATCCTCACTGTTCTGGAGCCGCTCGGCTTTTCCTACCACATCGAAAGCGGCGTCGGTCCGGTCGTCGAAAACCCCGTCCAGGGACCCGAGGACGTCGACCGGACGCATGAGGACGTCGTCCGAAGCCTCGACTATGTGGGCGAACTCCTTGTGGAACTCGACCGGCAGGTGGGCGACGAGACCTCGCTCATTGGCTTTGCGGGGGGGCCGTTCACGCTGGCCTCATACGCAGTCGCCGGCGGCCCCAGCCGGACGAACATGCCGCTCCGCCAACTCCGGGTCGAACACCCGGATGCCTTCCGAACGCTCTTGTCCGCCTTTGCGGACGTTGTCCGAGAGTACCTGGCGTTCCAAATCGGTAACGGCGCCGACGTTGTCCAGCTGTTCGACACCTACGCGGGCGAGTTGACGCCGGCGGATTACAGGGAGTTTGTCCTCCCGCTCCACCGCGAGATCCTCGAGGGCCTCGCGGCGCCGTCGATCGTGTTCGTCCGGCGGATGAACGGCCGGCTCGACCTGCTCGAAGACAGTGGGGCGGACGTGGTCGGGCTGGACTGGACGGTCGACATGGCCACGGCTCGAGAGAGGCTCGGGGAGACGCCGGTCCAGGGCAATCTCGATCCCTCGTACCTGTTCGGGGATCCCGACTTCGTCGAACGGATGACCCGAGAGGTGATCGACGCTGCCGGACCGGCGGGGCATATTCTCAACCTCGGTCACGGCGTTCACAAGGACACCCCGGTGGAGGGAGTCAGGGCGTTTGTCGAGACGGCGAAGTCGATCGACCGGTGACCTCAATCGGACGAGATCGCTTCGGCCACGGCCGCGGCCTCGCTCACCCGACTCGGGACTCCCATCCGTGCCGTGTAGTTCGTGGCGAGCGATACGCCTTCGGGGAGGGAGACCCGGTCGAGTGCATCCCAGGAGCGGTCGTAGGCGGGGAATCCCCGTTCGAGGCGGGACACCTCGACGACCGACGCTGTCGCCCCTGTGACCGTCTCGAACTCACGCGCGGCGATCCGGCCGAGCGTGTCGTCGTTCCTGTCGATGATGTGCGGTTCGTGCATCCCACCCAGATACGCGGTGTAGAGCCGGTCACGGCCGAACATCTGTGCGTTCCATGACGCGCCTAAGGTGTGTAGGTCCTCGCCGTAGCCCACCTGGTAACCCAACCCCTCGCGGTCCACGTCCGCTCGCAGGTAGACCATCGCGAGGGGGTTGTACGTCAGGTCCGCGAGCCCCTCGACGCCGGTGGCGAGGTCACCGAGGAGGTCGGCCGCGACCGGAGCCGGCGCGGTGACGACCACCCGATCGACGGCTTCCGCTCCGCCGGGCGTGTCGATTCGATAGCCGTCGTCTGCAGCGCTGACGTTTGCCGCGGGCGTCCCAAGCCGGACACGGTCGTCGTAACGCTCGGCCAACGCGTCGGGGAGGCGCTGGAGCCCCTCGTCGAAGGAGACCGGGGGGAACTGTCGGCCGCTCCCGACACGGTGCAAGAAGGCCCGAAGCAAGCTGTGCAGGTCGGACTCGGCCTCGAGCAGGCCGGCGAGGGCGTGTCGAGCGGGCATCTCGGCGGGGTCGGACCCGTAGATCCCCCCGTAGAGCGGGCCGAAGACGTTGCGGTAGGCCTCCACGCCGAACTTTCGCGTGAAGACCCGGGCGATGGTCTCGTCGCTACGACCGGCCCGCGTCAGTGGCTCGGCGAGCAGGCGGATTTTGCCACGCCACGACAGGAGATCCGTCTCGAGGAACGTCTCCAGGTCGAACGGCACCTCGCCCAGCGCACCGTCGGCGTAGACGTAAAGCGGCAGTTCGTCGGCGGTGCGCAGTTCATCGCGGATCTCCGCAGCCTCGATCAACGTCTCGACCGCGGGTGTGAGTCGCATGCGTTGGGGCCCCCGCTCGAGAACCACCCCGTTCACCTGCTCTGATTCGATTACGCCGCCGGCCGCCTCGGCAGCCTCGAGCGTCACGCTGTCGACGCCCCGGTCAGCGAGGTGGTGCGTCAGCGCGAGGCCGGTGATCCCCGCCCCGACGATGCCGACCCGCATCGCTACCGAGGTGCGTTGAGGCACATCGTCCCGGGCTCGTCGCGGCACTGGCACTGCCGCAGTTGGTAGTAGCCAGGATCGAAATCCGCCAGGAACGGCTCTACCAGATCTGTGAGGACACCGATCACCCGCTCGTCGTCGTGCGGGATGGGAACCCGGTGGAAGTCGAGGCCCATCTCGGCGGCCTCCTCGGCGAGTTCGACGTCGAGTTCCGAGAGCGTCTCGCTCTGTTCGTGGAGGAAACTCACCGGCTCGACGACCACACGCGCCGCGTCGAGCTCCTCGATCAGCTCCTCTACTTCGGGTTCGGTCCACGGGATGTCGCGATTCTCGTGGTTCTGGTAGCCGATCTCGTAGTCGCGGACGCCGAGTAACGAGGCCTGCACCGAACAGTACTCCTCGACGTAAACGTCGTACCGGCTGCCTTCCTCGAGGTAGTGTTCGGGCGTGCCGTGGGCCGAGAACACGAGCGTGGTGTCGGGGTCGTCCAGGTCGAGCCCGGCGTCCGCGACGAACGCTCGGATGGTGTCCGCGCGCAGTCGGGCGTAGTCCGGATGGCGGTGCCAGCCCGAAACCTCCTGGAGCGGGACGTCCGCGTTCCGGTCCTCGAGTTCCTCGCGGAGTTCGTCGAGCGCGATCACGGTCGTCGACGGGCCACAGAGCGGGTAGACCGGCAGGCCGAGTATGCGGTCCACACCGTCGGACAGTGCCGCGGCCACAGCGTCGCCGATGAACGGCTCGGTGTACTGCATGCCGACGTAGGTCCGAACGTCGTATTCCGCCGCCTGGAGGTGGGATTCAAGCGCCTCGGCCTGTCCGGCCGCCTGCTCGTTCAGGGGGGATCCGCCGATCGCCTCATATTCCTCGATCAGCCCGGGGGCACGCCGCTTCGCGAGTTCCCGCGCTCGGGTCTCGGGATCCTCGGCCTCCTCCAGTGGGGCGTTCGCGAGGAAGATTCGTTGGAGGTAGTCGACGACGATATCGCGTTCGGGCTCGGCGGGCTCACCGAAGTTCAGCAGGACGACCCCTGTGGTCATACGCGGGGCTTTGACCGGTGCGAGGAATACCTGTCGCTTGTGTTCAATGCCTGGGATTGCTCACGACCGCCAGAACGCGCCCGTGAACAGGACCATGACGGGGATGATCTCGAGTCGGCCGATCCACATCAGAAGTGCCATCAGGAGTTTGGAGGTGTTTGGCAGTCCGAGGTAACTCCCAAAGGGCCCCAGTTCCCCGAAGCCCGGGCCGATGTTGCCGATGGCAGCGAGACTCGCGCTGGCCGCCTCGAGCGCCGAGAGGCCTAGATCCACCCGATTGGCGTCGATGGCGATGAGCACCGCGCCGACGCCGAACAGGGTGAGGTACATCAGTGTGAAGGCGATGACCCCACGGACCGCCCCCTCGTCGACGACGTTCGACCCGATCCGGATCGGCCGGACAGCCTCAGGATGCGTCGTCGTGAACAGTTCTCTGCGCATCGCCTTCACGACGACGAGCCAGCGGACAACCTTGATGCCGCCACCGGTTGAGCCCGCCGAGCCACCGATGAACATGGCGAATAGCAGTACCATCTGGCCGGCGGTGTCCCACTGAGCGAAGTCGGCGGTCGCGAATCCCGTGGAATTTAGTAGTGATCCGATCTGGAAGGCCGCCTGCCTGAGTGAATTCTCGATGGCACCCGCGGTCACGCCGCCGAGTCGCATCGCCGGAGCAGCACCGAGGTAGAGCAAGACCGCGAGCACCCCCGTGATTACGACCGAGGCACCAAGATATGTCTGCCACTCGCGGTTGCCGACGAAGCTGCTCACGTCACGGTTGAGAAGGAACCAGAATAACGCGAAGTTCGTCCCCGCGACGATCATGAACGGTATGACCGCCCACTGGACGATGGGCCCGAAGGCGCCGATGCTGTCGGCCTCCGGGGAGAAACCGCCGGTTGGCAGCGTCGAGAAGCCGTGTGCGACTGCGTTGTAGACGTCCATCTCCGGCGCGAGTCCCGAAACGTGCATCAGGACCATCACGAGGACGAACAGGAGTGTGAAAAAGAGGTAGACCAGCCAGAGAACCCTGGCGGTCTCGGCGATCTTCGGCGTGAGTTTCTGGAGTTCCGGACCGGGCGCCTCGGATTCCATGAGCTGTGCCCCGTTGACGGCCACCTCGGGAAGGATCGCGATCATGAGGACGATGATCCCCATCCCGCCAAGCCACTGGGTGAGTTGCCGCCAGATGAGCAGCGCGTGGGAGTGTTGCTCGAGGGAAATCTCGCCCATGACCGTCGCTCCCGTCGTCGTGAACCCGGACGTCGACTCGAACAGCGCGTTGATCGGCTGCGCGAGTGTCGATTCGGTCCCCATCCCCGCGAGCAGGTAGGGGACAGCGCCCACGACCGAGACGCCCGCCCAGGCCAGGGCAACGAGCAGGAGGGCCTCCCTGGCGCCGAGGTCATCGTCGGAATCGAGCTGCTCGAGCGTGATCCCGATCGAAACGAAGATGGCCATCGAGGCGATGAAAACCCAGACGTCCTCGCCGTAAACGATCCCCGTCGCGAGTGGGACAAGCATGGCCACCGCGAGCCACTTGATCACCGTACCGGTGAGCGCCACGCTCTTTCGCCACTCCACGTAGAGTCGGTTCACCGGTCGCCACCCCCTAGCCCGACCCGCGTCAGCGCTGTGGGACGCCGACCGCATCGAATCAGTCCAGTCGGGGGCTCGGCGGCGCTCATAGCAGTGATTGGGCCTCGTCGAGTACCCCACTGTCGACGAACACGACGATGTGATCGCCACGCTCGACGACCGTGTCACCTCTGGGGACGACCAACTCGCGATCCCGGGTGATGGCACCGATGACGATCCCGTCGGGAAGGTCACCGACGGCCTCGCGGATGGGTCGGTTCACGAGTACACTCTCGCCATCGACCTCGAACTCGAGTACTTCGGCGCGGTCGTCCTCGATGACTGCCACGTTCTCGGCGCGGCGCTCACGGGTGAACCGGGTAATCTCCTCGCCGGTCACTTTCCGTGGATTGACGCCTACGTCCACGCCGACCTCCTCGAAGAGGTCGACGTACTCTTGGGCATCGACAACTGCCACGGCCCGCTCGGCGCCGAGTCGTTTGGCCAACAGCGACGCGAGCAGGTTGGTGCCGTCCTCGCCGAGGGCGGCCACGGCGACATCGACGTCGTCGATGTGCTCGCGCTCGAGGAACGACCTGTCGGTGGCGTCGCTCTCGAGGACGGTCGTGTCCGGCAGCCGCTCGGCGAGCCGGCGCGCCCGCTCGCCGTTGCGCTCGATCAGTCTCGGGGCGACGCCTTGCTCTTCGAGCAACCGGGCGGTCTGAAAGCCGATATCACTCCCGCCGATGATCAGGATATTGCGTGGGCCATTGCCGACGTGCGGCACGATTTCCGCGGCGAGGTCGCGGACGCTTCCCCGGGATCCGATGACAACGACGTCGTCTCCAGCGCGAATCACGGCGTCGCCGCGCGGAACCACGAGGTCGTCCTCACGGATGATGGCTGCGAACGTCAGCGAATCGAACCGATCGGCCTCTCGGACCGTCTGGTCGGCCAGCGGGCTTCCCTTCGGGATTTCGAATTCCGCCATCTGGACGAGTCCTCCGGCGAAGGTATCCACGTCCCGCGCCGCGGGGAGGCCGACGAGACGGACGATCGTCGTTGCAGTGAGCAGGTTCGTCCCCACCATGAAGTCGACCCCGAGCGCCTCGCCGCGGGCTTGCCGCCAGGTGTCGAGAAAGCGGGTGTTTCTGACACGGGCGATGGTGAAACAGTTCGTCAACGTCTTCGCGGTCCCACAGGTGACGATGTTCGTTTCGTCGTCGTCGGTACTGGCGATCAACATGTCCGCCGACTCGATGTCCGCATCGCGGAGCGTGTCGACGTCCGTGCCGTCTCCCTCGAGGGTCAGCACGTCTGCTGCGTACGTGAGTTCGTCGACCCGCGCGGCGTCGAGGTCGACGACGACGATCTCGTGGGCGTCGGCGAGACTTGTCGCAATCGTCGAGCCGACCTGTCCGGCTCCGACGACCACTATCCGCACACCTCACCCTCCGACGCGGTCATGTCGAGCACCTTCCGCTGGCCCGGATAAGTGGGTTTTCATCGCAAGCCGACCCGCGTTACCGCCGGACTCAGGCTTCGCAGTACTCGAGTGCCTGCCGGACTGACGCCTTCCGCCCGATGAATGTCAGGTGGTCGCCGAGTTCGATTCGGTCGTCGGCGTGGGGCAGCCGGTTCGAGTGGTCCCGGGTGATGAGGGCGACGTGGACATCGTCGGGGAGGTCCGTCCGCAGTTCGGCGATGGTCTCGCCAGCGATGCTTTCGGCGCGCACCTCGACTTCCTGGACGTCCCCGTCGCGGTCTAGTTCCGACATCCAGCGGGCGATCCCGGGCCGTTCGATCACGTTGTCCATCGACTGCGCCACCGAGAGCCCCGCCGAAATCGACTCGATATCGAGGTTCCGGAAGGCTTCGGTGTTCTCGGGCCGATTGACCCGTGCCACCACCGTCTCCACGTCGAACGTGTTCTTCGCGAGCTGGCCGACGAGCAGGTTGGCGTCGTCGTCACCGGTTGCGGCACCGATGACCTTTGCGTTCTCCGCGCCCGCCGATTCGAGAACGTCGCGCTGGGAACCGTCACCCTGGCGGACCGTGAATCCATCGCGACGCAATGCCTCGACTCGGTCCGGGTCGCGCTCGATGATGACGACTTCCTCGCCGCGTTCGACGAGTCGCTCCGCGAGCGCTCGCCCAACCCTGCCGCCGCCGACGATAATTGTACGCATGGGGATCACGTCAAGCCAGTGGGCGATATGTCGGGCCAGCCCCCCTTCAAACACCACGGTTCCGAGGATAACGAGAAAGACCGTCCCGACGAGGGTGGCCCCTGCCTCCGTTCCCGGCCCAAGCTGGATCGCGAACAACGTCGCGACGCTAGCAGGGATGATTCCTCGCGGGCCGATCGCGCTGACGTACAACCGCTCTGACAGCGTTAATCGATCGCCGACGGTGCAGAGGAGAACTAAGAGCGGCCGGACGACGGCCGCGATCAGCACGAGCGCGAGCAGGCCCGCGAGGCCGAGGCCGGTCAGATCGGACAGCGACAGCAGCGACGCGAGCGTGATGAAGACGAACGAGAGGACGATCAGCGTGAGATCGCCCTTGAACTGTTCGATCTCCTCGCGGTAGGGCAGCGGCACGTTACCGAGGGCGAACCCGGCGGCGGCGACGGCGGCGATGCCCGATTCGGATCCAAGGCTGCCGGCGATACCGATCTCTGCGGCCGCTATCTCGGCCAAACCGTAGGCACCGAGCGCCGCGATAAAGACGATCAACCTGGCGTTCTGTGGGGCGTTCTCGGCGGAGAGAGTGGCGTGCTCGAGCAGGTACCAGACAAGGGCTGCGACTCCACAGCCGACGGCGACTCCGAGGACGAGCCGGCTGCCGAACGCGCTGAGGACCGTCGGGATGCCCTCGGACCCGAGGACGACGAACTCGAACATGACGAGCGCGAGGATGGCGGCTGTGACGTCGTTGACGACGCCCTCGATCTCGAGCGTGGCGGCGACCCGCTCGCGAACCGGCACGACGTTCATGATGGGCGTGATCACGGTCGGTCCGGTGGCGATGAGCAAGGAGCCGATCAGGAGGCTCAGCTGCCACGAGGCGCCGATAACAAACCGAACGACGACGGCGGTCCCGATCAGCGAGAGGACTGCGCCGACGGTGACGAGGCGGAGCGACTCGCGCGAGGCCTCGCGCAACCGGTCGATGTGAAGGTGAAACGCCCCCTCAAAGACGATGATGGCGACGCTCAACCCCACGATGGCCGGGAGTGTATCGCCGAAGAGTGAAGGATCGACGACGCCCAATCCCTCGGGACCCACGAGGATTCCCGCGAGAATGAGAAAGAGGACGCTCGGGATTCGGAGCCGGTCGGCGAGTACCTGCGCTCCCACGCCGACGCCGAGGATGGTGACCACCAGGCCGATGATCTCGATGGCCTCGCTCATGGCCTGATGGAGCGTGGCGTCAGGGTGGTGATGAGTGTCTGCACAGTGTGTTCGTGGGACGATTCGGACTGCAGTATCGAAAACGCTACGACTGTCGCGCCGAGCCCTGGGACGTGAGCCTTAAACCGTATCCGGAAGTCCACCGGACTATGCAGGGACAGCGTCACAGCCAGTGGGGGTATGGACATTTCGAGGGGATGGTATGGCGGACTTGCTGAACCGCGTCTGTGTCCCGGTCGCCGATCCGGAGGACGCCAGGCGAACTTGTCTGGCCCTCCGTAAGTATGAACCCCGGTCCGTTGTCGCGGTGCACGTCATCGAGAAGGCAGGGGGTGCGATCGATAAAGCGAGCGTCGAGCAGCGCGAGGAGCGGGCCGAGGAGATCTTCGCCGCGGTGCAGAACTGTCTCACAGACATCGCAGTCGATACCGACCTCAGGTACGGAACCGACGTCACCGAGGCGATCTTCGAGACGGCGGCAGATCACGACGCTTCGGCGATCGTGTTTACGCCTCGTGGCGGGAGTCGGTGGGTGCGACTGTTGACCGGTGACGTCGCGCTGGACCTTGTCACCGGCACTGATCGACCGGTGATCGTCCTCCCCGACGTGGAGGACGAGGACTGAGCATGTCGGACGATGAACTCGCCAAGGACTTAGGCCCCCTCGCTGCGCTGACGATCGGCGTCGGGACGATGATCGGTGCCGGCATATTCGTCCTGCCGGGAATTGCTGCCGGCCGCGCAGGACCGCTCGTCGCCGTCTCCTTCGTCATCGGCGGCGTCATTTCGATTTTCACCGCACTCTCGGCGAGCGAACTCGGAACGGCCATGCCGAAGGCCGGTGGCGCCTACTATTACGTCAACCACGCTCTCGGCCCCCTCTTTGGATCGATTGCCGGACTGGGCAACTGGATGGGGCTGGCCTTCGCTTCGGCGTTTTACATGCTGGGGTTCGGGGGCTATATCCGGACCTTCCTGCCCGTTCCCACGATCCCGCTCGGCATCCTGACGCTGACCCAGACGCAAGTTGCCGCTCTGATCGCCGGGGCCTTCTTCGTCCTCGTGAACTACATCGGCGCCAAGGAGACCGGCCGACTCCAGAACATCATCGTGGTACTGCTCGTAGCGATTCTGACGGTGTTCTCTGTGCTCGGCTTCCTCCAGGCCGACCTCTCGACACTCCGGCCGTTCGCGCCGATGGGCTTCGGGCCCCTGCTGCCGGGGACCGCACTGATCTTCGTCTCGTATCTCGGATTCGTACAGATCACAACTGTCGGCGAGGAAATCCGCAATCCCGGCCGGAATCTGCCACTTGCCGTGATCGGTTCCGTCGTCATCGTGACGACGATGTACTTCATCGTGATGGTGATGATGATGGGGGTCGTTCCGTGGACAGAACTCGAGCGGCTCGCGATGGAACTGGGTGAGGGGGCGCCTGTCATCGAGGTTGCTCGGATCGCCTTCGGGGGCGTCGGCATTGCGGCCCTCGGCGTCGCGACGGTTACGTTCGCGGGCTTACTCGCGACGGCGTCTAGTGCAAATGCGTCGATACTGGCTTCCTCGCGGATCAACTTCGCTATGGGTCGTGACAAGCTCGTTACGCCTTGGCTGAACGAGATCCACGATCGCTTCGCAACCCCCTACCGATCCATTCTCGTTACCGGAATCATCATCCTCGGCTTGATACTCGTCCGCAATGTGGAGATACTCGCAAACGCGGGAGCAGTCCTCCATCTGATCGTCTACGGCCTATTGAACGTTGCCCTGATCGTCATGCGCGAGGCGAATCCGCCGGAGTACGAGCCGTCTTTCACGGTGCCGCTGTATCCGCTCGTTCCCGCCATTGGAGCGATTACGTCGTTCGGCCTCATCGCGTTCAATCCGCCACCGGTTCTGGGGCTCGCGGCAGCGTTCGTGGCCGGTGGCATCCTTTGGTTTTTCGTCTATGCTCGGCCGCGAGCGGACAAGCAGGGCATCCTGGGCCAGTACATCCTCGAACGAGCCGACGTGCTTCCGGACAGCGCTGTGAGTGCAGCCACGACTGTCCAACCCGACGGTGGTCAGTACCGGGTGATGGTTCCACTGGCTAACCCCGAAAACCAACAGGAGCTGATTACGCTCGCGAGTGCGATCGCGAAGCAACGCAGCGGGACGGTAATCGCCACGCACATCGTGACCGTGCCGGACCAGACGCCACTCGCCCGCGCGGCGGAACAGGGCGACCAGCTTGACGAAACGTCGGAGGAACTACTCGAGGCGGCGAAGGCCGATGCGGAGACCTTCGGTGTGCCGGTCGAAACCCATACCATCTACTCCCACCGGCAATTCGAGGAGGTCTTCGACGCCGCGACCACCTACGATGCGGACCTGGTCGTCATGGGCTGGGGGGCAGACGCACACGGCTCCCCCGGCCGGGCCGAGAGCGCAATGGATGAGTTCGTCGGATCGCTCCCCTGTGACATTCTCGTGCTTCGCGATCGGGGCTTCGACGCCTCCCGGATTCTCGTCCCGACGGCCGGTGGGCCCGATTCGGCGTTGAGTGGGGAAATCGCCCGATTACTCGCCGAGGAACTAACCGGCGAGGTGACGCTGCTGAACGTCTCACCCCAAGCCGACCGCGCCGAGGCTGAGGACTTCCTCGAGGCCTGGGCCACCGAACACGGGCTAGCGGACGCCGAGCGGATCGTAGAGAGTGGCGACGTCGGGGCCGCCATCGAACGGACCGCTGCCGACCACTCGCTGCTCGTCATCGGTGCGACCGAACGCGGACTCCTCTCTCGGCTCGTGTCCGGCTCCCTGGTCATGGACATCGTGGAGGACGTGGACTGTTCGGTCATCATCGCGGAGAAACGCCGGTCCCGCTCGCTGCGTGAGCG
>CAYUFG010000043.1:0-2058 GCA_964443815.1 uncultured Halobacteriales archaeon
CAACGGGTCACAACGGTTAAGAGCCGGTGACGGCAAGCCTGTGGCGTGGGCGGCTAGTTCAGCGGACAGAACGCCTGGTTCCGGACCAGATGGTCGGGGGTTCAAATCCCTCGCCGCCCGTCACTTCGTCAACGGAGACGATCCGAGAAGTGGATCCGGAGATCGCCGGCTGTCCTGATGGACGGCTGATGCCATCGTCGCTCACCTGCACCAGCGCTGGCGTCCGACCACGACGCTTTTTTCGGCGAGTGTCGAACCCCCGCGCATGCACCCCCGTGCCGAGGAGTTCGCCAGGCGGGCGGCCGACGAATACGGGCTCAACGTGACCGTCGAGGAGTTCGACGAGGGGACGAAAACCGCCGAAGACGCCGCTGCTGTCGTCGGCTGTGACGTCGCGCAGATCGCGAGCGGGCTGGTCTTCGACGCAGCGGGGGACCCAGTCATGGTGATCACGAGCGGAGCGAACCGGGTGAGTGAGGATCGGCTTGCGGTCCACCTCGGTGCCGACGGCGTCGAGATGGCCGATCCCGAACTCGTCCGGGAGGTGACGGGCTACGGCATCGGCGGGGTTCCGCCGTTCTGTCACGATAGAAACCTCCCTGTGTTGATCGATCCGACGCTCCTCGAATTCGACCAGGTCTGGGCCGCCGCGGGGACGCCACAGGCCGTGTTCCCCATCGACCCCGACGACTTGGTAGAGGCGGCGGACGGGACTCCCGCGGCGGTTACGGAATGAGGCAGTGAGCCGAAGTGGCAAACCGGGTATCAAGGGCTATTTCGCCGGTTCGTTGGGCAAGCGTTTTGTACGCACCCCGTCCGAATACTACTTGGACATGACACGTACACTCGACCGTCGAACGATGCTTCGCGGACTTGGCGCCGCCGGCGCCGTCGGCCTCGCAGGCTGTGGCGGTGGCGGTGGCGGACGTGAAATTCAGATGGGCATCGTCATGGGTGTCACTGGCGACCTCGAGTCGCTGGGCCCACCGATACGCGACTCGGCGACCCTCGTGGTCGACCAGGTAAACGACGCCGATACGCCCCATTCCGTGGACACGCAGTTCGAGGACACCGGCACGTCCGCGACGCAAGGCATCAGTGGTGCCGAGGCGGTCGTCAACGCCGGGTATCCGATGATCTGCGGTGCCCTGGGGTCCGAAGTGACGATACAGGTCGCGACGAACGTCGCCATTCCAAACGAGACCGTCATGTGTTCGCCGGCGAGCACGTCCCCGGCCATTACGGATCTCGACGACAACGACTTCGTCTTCAGAACGGCCGCGACGGACGCCCTCCAGGGCGTGGTGCTGGCGAGACTCGCCGCCGAGGAGATCGGCGCATCGACGGCGTCGACCTTCTACATCAACAACGCGTACGGCAGCGGGTTGTCACAGGGATTCGCCGACGCGTTCACGAGCAACCACGACGGCGAAGTCACGACGCAGGTGTCGTACACGCCTGGCGAACAGTCTTACGCCTCTCGGCTCGAGACGGCCCTCGAAGACGACCCGGACACGATGCTGATCGTCGGCTACCCGGACAGTGGCATCAACATCCTCCGGGACTTCTACGACAACCACGACGCCGACATGCCGCTGCTCGTGGCCGACGGCCTCCAATCGAGCGATCTACCGGGGGACGTCGGCGAGGATTTGACGAACATCCAGGGCACCGCCCCGATCGGCGAGGGGCCCGGCCTCGAGTTCTTCAACACGCAATATTCCGAAGCCTACGATGCCGACCCGGCGGGCCAGCCGTTCATTCGGCAGGCATACGATGCCGCAGCGACGCTGGTCCTCGCGAACGCGGCTGCCGGCGAGAATGACGGTCCGGCGGTTCGGGACCAGATGCGGGCGGTTACCTCCGGTGATGGTGAGGAGGTCACGCCCGAGACGCTGGTCGACGGCATCGAGATGGCCGCGAACGGCGATGCGATCAACTACCAGGGCGTCGCCGGGCCCGTCGAATTCGACGAGAACGGTGACCTCGCGAGCGCGAACTACGAGCACTTCCGATTCACGGAGGACGGCCTCGAAGTGATCGGCACGCTCACGCCCT
>CAYUFG010000043.1:2158-14914 GCA_964443815.1 uncultured Halobacteriales archaeon
GAGCACTTCCGATTCACGGAGGACGGCCTCGAAGTGATCGGCACGCTCACGCCCTAACTTACCCGCCCACGAAGTCTTCGCGGACCTGCTCGTTTGCGAGCAGGGCGTCGCCGGTATCCTCGTACCGGTTCTGGCCTTGGACGAGCACGTACCCCCGGTCACACCGCCGAAGCGCTTCTCTCGCGTTCTGTTCGACGATCAGGATGGCCGTACCGGCGTCGTTGATCTCGTCGATCCGGTCGAGTGTCTCGGCGACGAGATCAGGTGCCAGCCCCGCACTCGGTTCGTCGAGCAACAGGAGGTCGGGGTCAAGCATAAGCGCCCGGCCCATGGCCAGCATCTGGCGCTGTCCCCCCGATAGCGATCCCGCCGTCTGCCCCCGCCGCTCGTCGAGGATCGGGAAGCGGTCGTAGACGGCGTCCAGCCGCTCCTGTGGCACCTCTTCCAGGATATAGGCGCCCATTTCGAGGTTCTCGTGGACGGTAAGACCGGCAAACACGTTGTCCGTCTGTGGGACGTAACTCAGCCCTCGACCGATGATCGCCGCCGTCTCGAGCCCCGTGATGTCCTCGCCGTCGAACCGGATCGACCCGCCCATGTGCGTCGCGAGGCCGTAGACCGCACGCATCACCGTCGACTTGCCGGCCCCGTTCGGGCCGACGATGGCGACGTACTCCTCGTCACCGACGGCCAAATCGACGCTCTCGAGCACCTGGAGGTCGCCGTAGCCCGCGTCGAGGTTGTCTATCTCGAGGAGGCTCATTCGCTCACCTCGCCGCCGAGGTAGGCCTCGATCACTCGCTCTTCGGTGCGGACCGCCGCCGGTTTGCCACTCGCGAGCACCTCACCCCGGTGCATCACGATCACGGGGTCACAGTGGCTCATGATGACGTCCATATCGTGCTCGACGAGGAGGAACGTGTAGCCACGGTCCTGGAGGTCGGCCAGTTGGTCGAGCAGTTTCTCCTGCAATACGGGGTTGACGCCGGCAAAGGGTTCGTCGAGCAACACCATCTCGGGGTCGGTCCGCAGCGCCCGGGCCAGGTCAAGCAGCTTCCGCTGGCCACCGGAGAGGTTGCCCGCGCGCTCCTCGGCCAGGTGGTCGATCTCGAAGAACTCGAGGGTCTCCCAGGCGGCCTCGCGAAGGTCGCGCTCCTGGGCGACGACGCCGCGTCGCGCGATGGGTGTGACCGCCCGCCACAGCCGCTCACCGAGCTGATGCTGTGGCGCCAGCATCACGTTCTCCAGGACGGTCATCTCCTCGAGTTCCCGCGCGATCTGGAATGTGCGCACGAGGCCGCGACTGGCGACCTCGTTGGGTCTATCGCCCGTGATATCTTGGCCGGCGAAGCGAACTTCGCCCGCGTCCGGGCGGTGGACGCCGGTAATAAGGTCGAACGTCGTCGACTTGCCCGCACCGTTCGGCCCGATCAAGCCCGTCAGCGTCCCCGCCTCGACGTCGAAGCTGAGCCCGTCAACGGCGGTGATGCCGCCGAACCGCTTCGTCAGCCTGTCGACCGAGAGTAGCGCTTCGGCCGTCATGATTCACCGTCCCGGGACCGCTCGGAGAGGTCGACACTCGCGGCCACCTCCGTGCGGTGGCCAAGCAGGCCCTGGGGCCGCCGCTGGATCAACACGACGAGGACGACGCCAAGCAGGACCAGCCGGAGGGCCGCGACGTTGACGTCAGAGAGCGTGTAGGCCAGAAGCGGCACCGGGTCGAGCCCGCCGAGGGCCGCGAAACCCTGGCCGATGGTGTTCGGCGCGCTGCCAAGGTCGACGAGGCTGACGACCACCCGCCGGACGAAGTTCGGCCCCTCGAACAGCAGACTCGCAAAGATGGCCCCACCGACTACGCTGCCAGTATTGGAGCCCGCTCCGCCGATGATCAGTGCGACGAACACGTAGAAGGTCTGGATCGGCCGGAACGACCCTGTCGCCACGAAGCCGCCGGGGAGCCGCCAGAGGATGGCGGCCAGCCCCATCAGCCCACAGCCCAACGCGAACACCTTGATCTTGAACCAGCGAGTGTCCTTGCCGAGCGAGCTCGCGACGAGTTCGTCCTCGCGGATCGCCTTGAGCACGCGGCCAAAGGGCGAGTACCCGATCCGAAGCAACAGCCAGTAGACGCCACCGAGCACGAGGAACAACACGACGACGTAGGCCCACCCCATGACGACGGACTGTGTGATCCCGGCAGCACCGAAGGTATCGAACAGGAGCTGTCCGAGGGGGTTAGGAGCCGACCCGGCCGCGGCGGGATCCTCGAAGAAGAGGATCCGGAGTGGGTTCGTGGGGAGGGCCATGCCGCGTGATCCGCCGGTACCGAGGGTCACGCCGCCGACCGTGAACTCTTCGGCCAAGGGCGAGCGGATCCCGAGCCGGATGATCTCCGAGAGGGCGAGCGTGACAATCGCGAGGTAATCCCCCCGGAGCCGGAGCGCGGGCAAGGAGGCGACGACACCGATTAGTGCCGCAGCGAGGATACCCCCGAGAATGCCGAGCGGTAACGGCAGGCCCAGGCCTGGGAAAGTAGCCGATGGCGAGGTGCTCAGTATTCCCATCGTGTAGACACCGACGGCCATGAAGCCGGCGACGCCGATGTTGAACAGGCCGGCATAGCCCCATTGGACGTTCAGCGCGAGGACGAGGATGGCGTAGATGGCCGAAAGGAACGTGATCCGACGCAGTGTATTCACGGTGCCGTTAACGTCGAGCCCCAGGAGCAACGATATTGTCGTGTATAGGGCGTAGAGTCCGAGTAGCAGGGCGATCAGCAGCCTGAGGTCGCTATCGCCGATCCAGCTCTCGACGGCACGCCTGGCACCTGCGGCGTTCATGCCGTTCGAACACCCCCGAGCAGGCCGGAGGGCCTGACCAGCATGATCGTGATCATCGCGAGGAATGCCGCGGCGATGATGAGGCTCGACGGGATCCACACGAGCGACACGCGGCTGGTGATACCGATGACGAGCCCGCCGAGGATAGCGCCGTAGACGGAGCCGATGCCGCCGAGGATGACCGCGGCGAAGATGAGCAGCAGGAGCCCCCAACCAAGCTCGGTCGTGAGCGTGCCTCTCTCGAGCGCGATCAGGAAGCCGGACGCACCGGCGAGGCCACCGCCGAGCAACCACGTGTCTCGGACGACCCGCTCGGTGGGGATGCCGGTGATTTGCGCGAGGTCGCGGTTGTCGGCCATCGCCCGCATCGCGGTTCCGAGTTTGGTGTACCGAAGCAGGATGTGGGTCCCCACCATCAGCAGACCCGCGACCGCGGCGAGCGTGAGCTCGTGGGCGGTGATCGTGACGGTACCGCCGCCGACGGCGACCCGCCAGGTGGGTGTCACGGGACCCGAGGTCAATCCGCGGTTACCTGCCTGGAAGAAGAAGACCAGCAGGTACCGCACCGTCAGCGCCACCCCGACGCTCGCGATCAGCAGCGCGATGCCGCCCTGATTCCGCATCGGGCGGAAGACGAGCCGGTCGATAGCGAGGGCGAGGGCGGCGGTCACACCCGCGGAGACGAGCAATCCGAGGAGAATCCCGAACGGGGTATTGGTAATGCTGATCCCGAGTGTTTGTGTGTCGATCGAGATGGGACCGCCGATGTAGACGAGCGCCTCGAGCGCGACCGAGCCCACCCCGACGACGAGAAACGTGGTGAGCCAGCCGGCGAAGGCGCCCGCGGTCACGAGGTCGCCGTGGGCGAAGTTCGCAAACCGGAGGATCGAGTAGGTCAAGGCGAGTCCGATGCCAGCGAGCCCGATCGAGAGGCCGAGGACGGTGCCGTCCCAGACGAACCCGAGCAACTGCGCCCAGCCGAGCGAGCCCTGGTCGAGCCGGCGGGCCAGATCGGCGAGCATGAGCAGGCCGACGAGGGCCAAGCCCACCTCGGCCGGCCGCCGTCGCACCGCATCCGCGATCGACGGCACGCCCGCACCCGAAGACATGGTCGCGGTTGGACCGTCCAATTGATAAAGGGTTGTACATCGTCGGCGGCTGGAACCACCTCAATCGCCGGCGTTGGCCGCCTCGAAGGGCCGCGGCGGCAGGCGGAGGTCGTCGAGTTCCGGCAGGTGCTTGACGTTGTAGACGACCTGCACGGCCTCGGATTTGGGCAGCCCGACGCACGACAATCGGATGCCGCGATCGAGCATCTCGTCGGGCAGGATGTGGTTGACGGGCGTCGAGAGGTCGCCGTCGTGGACGGCGACGGCGCAGTTCGCGCAGGCACCACCACGACAGGCGAAGGGCCAGGCGAAGCCACACCCCTCTGCCGCCTCGAGGAGGCTCTCGGCCTCGTCGTCGACTGCGAACCGACCGAAGTCCGGCGGCTCGAGATCCGACTCGACGGCTCGCTCGAAGAGGGCCGGGTCGTCGAGCGACCAGCCGAAGTCCGCCAGGACGTCGTAGTTGAGGTACTCGACGGTGGTGGGCGTCGGCTCCGGTTCGGATTCGGTCTCCTTGGCCGGCTCCGAACCTGCGGCGACCGCGCCGTTCTCGCGCAACCGGTCGTAGGCCGACCGAACCATGAGGAACGCACCGACCGACCCACCCTGGTCGGGGTGGGTCTCCTTGATGCGCCGTCGGTAGGCGGCCTCGATCTCCCCCTCGTCGGCGTTTGGGTCAACGCCGAGCACGTCGTGTGGCGACTCCACGGCCGTCCTAGCGAAAAGGGCCCCATAACGCTTCCCCTCCAGGGAGTCACGTGCCGTGTCGACGCCGCGCGGTGAGGAGGATTCCCGCAAGCACTACCACCCCGCCGGCGACGGTGATCA
This sequence comes from uncultured Halobacteriales archaeon, assembly GCA_964443815.1. Taxonomy (GTDB): domain Archaea; phylum Halobacteriota; class Halobacteria; order Halobacteriales; family Haloarculaceae; genus CAYLJD01. The sequence continues at coordinate 6,936 of CAYUFG010000043.1, forward strand.
GCCCGGGAATCTCGCCGAGCAGCAAGGCCGCGAGCAGCGTACTGCCGACGGGTTCGCCGACGAGCGCGACGCCGACGACCGTCGACTCGACCTCCTCGAGCAGCCAGTTGAGCACCGTGTGGCCGACCACGCCCGGGCCAGCGGCCATCGCGACGAACAGGAGCCACTCTCGCGGTGGATACCCGGCGAGCGGAAACCCCGCAGCGAGGACGAACGCGAACAGGCCGACGGCGCTGGCCGTATAGACGACGGCCACGTACGGCAGGACGGGCAGCCGCTGGCGCAACGAGCGGCCCACGAGGATGTACGCAGCGGCCGTGAGCGCGCCGACAACCGCAAGCGCGTTGCCCCAGAGCGGCCAGGCGGCCGCAGCCGACCCACCGGCGGCATCGCCCAGCGAGAGTACGACGCCGCCGGCGACGGCGATCAGGATGCCGAGCGTCATCCGACGGGTCACCCGCTCGTCGAGCAGCGCCCACGCGCCGACCGCGACGAAGATGGGCTGGGCCTGTACCAGTGTGACGGACGCGGCGACGGTGGTCCAGGAGAGGCTCTCGAACCAGGCGGCGAAGTGAGCCGCGAGCGCCACGCCCGCAAGCATGGCGATCACGCCGTCGCGGCGAGTGAACGACTCGAGCGTTCGCGGGTGGCGAGCCAGTGTGAGCGGCGCGAGCAGGAGGATGGTGAAAACGGTGCGGTAGAACGCGGCCACCTGGGGCGGCGCCTCGCTCCACCGGATGAGGATGGCGCTCGTGCTGACTGCCAAGATGGCGACGGCCAGCCAGGCCAGCGGCGGGACGGCGCGCTCGCGTAGGGCCACGGCCGTCAGTCCCGGCGGATTTCGTGCCGGCCGAACCCGTAGCGAAGGCGGTTGGCGAGCCGCCGGGCGAACCGACCGTCCGACCGGCTACCGAAGCGTTCGGCGAGGGCGCCGTAGATCAGCGGCAGCGGCACTTCCTGCTCGAGCGCCTCCTGGACGGTCCACGTCCCCGTCGACCCGCCCGCGACGTGGTCAGCCACGTCGCCGAGGTCGGTGCCCTCCTCGTGGAAGGCCTCCTCACAGAGTTCCAGCAGCCAGGACCGGATCACCGCGCCGTTGTTCCACGTGCGGGCGACCGCCTCGAGGTCGAGGTCGTAGCGACCCTCGGAGAGGAGTTCGAACCCCTCGCCGTAGGCCTGCATAAGGGCGTACTCGACGCCATTGTGGACCATCTTGACGTAGTGCCCTGCGCCCGAGGGTCCCATCCGCTCGTGGCCATCAGTACCGGTCGCAACGGCATCGAAAATCGGCTCGAGGGCGGCGTAGCCCCGAGCCGAGCCGCCAACCATCAGCGAGAAGCCAAGGTCCGCGCCCGCCGGGCCGCCGCTCGTGCCACAGTCTAGGTAGGTGGCGGCGGTCGCGTCGGCGCGGCGGGTCGAGTCCTGAAAGTGCGAGTTGCCCGCGTCGACGACGACGTCCCGCTCGTCGAGGTGCGGTTCGAGTTCGTCCATCGCTGCGTCGACCGGGTCGCCGGCGGGAACCATCAGCCAGATCCGCTTCGGGTCCGCGAGCACCCCGGCCAGCGCCGCCAGCGAGTCGACGCCGTCCGCGCCGGCATCGACGGCGTCGGCTACCGCGTCGTCGTCGACGTCGTAGGCCACGACGTCGTGGCCGGCGTCCAGGGTCCGGTCGACGACGATGCGTCCCATCCGCCCGAGTCCGACGACGCCCAGTTGCATGCTCCCTCGGTGCGCCGGCCGGCAGGTAGTGGTTCCGGTTCGGACAAGGTTTTACCCCGGTCGGTCGGAGGTGTCGGTATGACTCGACCCACAGCCCTCATCACCGGCGGTAGCGGCGGTATCGGCCGTGCGTGTGTGGCGGAGCTCGCGAGCGATCACGACGTGGCGATTCACTACAACACCGACCGCGAGGGGGCCGAGGCGGCCGCCGACGCCGCCGAGTCCCAGGGGGCGGAGACGATCGCCGTCCAGGCCGACCTCCTCGAGTTCGACGAGATTTTGACGATGGTCGAGGCGGTGGTCGACCACTTCGAGGGGCTCGACGTCCTCGTCAACAACGCGGCGGTGTTCTTCATGCAGGGCCTGCTCGAGCTCTCGCCGGAGCGGATCCGGACGACGATGCGGGTCAACACCGAGGGCAGCATCTTCGTGACGCGGGCGGCGCTGCCGGCGCTGCTCGAGGACGGCGGTAACGTCGTGACGATCTCCTCGCGGGCGGGCACCCGCGGGAGTCCAACGGACCCGACTTACGGCGCGTCGAAGGCCGGCGTCATCGGGTTGACCCAGTCCATCGCGCGCAACTACACCGAGGACGGCATCTTCGCAAACGTGGTCGCGCCGGGGGCGGTCGACACGAAGATGTTCCCCGACGAGCGACGGCCAGCGCGGCGGGAGGCCTCGCCCATCGGCCGCCTCGTCGAGCCCGAGGAGGTCGCCAGCGCCGTTCGGCTGTTCGCCGAAACCGAGGCCATCTCGGGTCGGGTTCTCGAAATCGACGGCGGCGCGGCCTAATCGGGAAACAGCGTCGCCTCGCTCGCGGCGCCGGTCTGGGGTGCGTCGAGGACCTCCGCGCGGGTCCGGGCACGGTCGCGGATCCGGGCGGGCAGCGTGGTGACGTCCGGCCAATCGGCCTCGATGAGGTTGCCCGACGGGTCACGGAAGTACACCTGGACGGCGCCGTCGGGAAACTCGTATACCGATGCGCCGAACGTCTCGTCGAGGGCGTCACGCTCGACGAGTTCGTCGTAGACGGCCGGCAGGTCGTCGACAGTGAGGGCGACGTGGTGGATCTCCGGCGCCGAGGATCCCCGTTCGGTGAGGTGCAGTTGCGCGTCACCCACGCGGAACCAGGCGCCGCGGGCGCTCGAGTTGATCGCGGGGATCCGCTCGAGGCCCAGGACCGCCTCGTAGAACGCGACGGCCCTCTCGAGGTCGTCGACGGGCAGGTTGACGTGGTTGATGGCGGTCGCGGCCATGGGCCTGGGGAGTCGCCGCGGCGAGAAACCTCTTGTGCTGTTCGGGATCGACGCGACCTTGTGGGCCGGTGCTGAACCGGGAACTGATGGCAACGACAGCGTTCGAGATTCCCGGCGAGACGGCGCTCGTGACGGGCGCCTCGAGCGGCATCGGCAAGCGGATCGCCCTCCAGTTCACGGCGAAGGGCATCGACACGGTCATCTGCTCGCGCGAGCAGGACAACGTCGACCCCGTCGCCGACGAGAACGCCGAAAGCGACCGGCCCGGCGAGATACTCCCGATCGAGTGCGACGTCCGTGAGAAGGATGCCGTCGAGGCGATGATCGACGAGACGGTCGAGACCTTCGGCGGCCTCGACATCCTCGTCAACAACGCCGGCGCCGTCTTCCACGCCGAGTTCGACGACCTGAGCGAGAACGCCTGGCAGACCATCGTCGACATCAACCTCAACGGCGTGTACAACTGCACGCACGCCGCGAGCGACGCCCTCAAGGACGGCCGCGGGTGGGTCGTCAACGTCTCGAGCACGCGTAGCCAGGAGGCCGCCCCCGGCGAGACCCACTACGGCGCGGCGAAAGCCGGCGTCAACAATCTGACCGGCTCGCTCGCCCGCGAGTGGGCGCCCGACGGCGTCCGCGTGAACTGCGTCGTCCCCGGCTTCATCGCGACGCCACAGGCCGTCACCGCCGGCTCGGTCGACCCCGCGACGATCGACCGCGAGGCGGTCGACCGGCAGGTCGGCACCGTCGACGAGATCGCCGACGTCGTCGAGTTCCTCGTCAGCGACGCGTCGTCGTTTCTGATCGGCGAACTCGTCACTGCGCGGGGCAAGCCGGCGTACCTCCCCGAGCCCGAGACGTAGCGCTACTCGATCTCGATCGGGCTCGCCTCGGGATCGAAGTCGTCTCGCCAGGGCAGCATCGAGTGATGGTCGTTGATCAGGACGAGGTCGCCGTCCTGGTTGACGAGTTTCTCGGTGATGGTGATGATGCCGCGCTCGCGGCCGCGATCGAGGTCCTTCTGTCTGATGCGCTTGTTCGTCACCTCGGCCTCGAGGTGGACGGTGTCGCCGGGGTGGGCACCCGTCACGAACCGCATATTGTCGCGGCCGTAGGCCACGGAGGCCTCGTACTCCCAGCCCGGCAGCTCGTTCCACAGGCCCGACGAGATGGTGATCAGGACGGTGTTTTGGACGAGGAGATCGCCCCACTCGGAGTCCTTCATGAACTCACGGTCGACGTGGACGCGGCCGCCGTACTCGTAGCCCGCCGCCCGGTGGATGTCGGCCTCGGAGAGCGTCCGGCCGTCCGACTCTGCGGTGTCGCCGATCTCGAAGTCGTCGAAGTATCGCTTGATTTCCATACCTCCCCCATACCGAACGCGGGCATAAATCCGGTGGTGGGACCGCAACGGCTTTCCGCACACCGCGACCGATCAGCGGCCATGAGCGTCTGGCTGCAGGAACGAACTTGGCCCGAGATCGAGTCGTACCTGTCCGACGAGGGAACGGTGCTCCTCCCGATCGGGAGCACCGAACAGCACGGCCCGCATTTGCCGCTCGGGACGGACGCGATGGAGGCGGTATCGGTCGCCGAAGGCGTCGCCGAAGCGCTCGACCTGCTCGTCGCGCCCCCGATCTGGTACGGCGACGCCCGCCACCACCTCGCGTATCCGGGCACGCTCGCCCTCCGGCCGAAAACTGTCATCGCGCTCCTCGAGGACCTCTACGACTCGTTTGCCTTCCACGGGTTCGACCGCGTCGTCACGATCAACGGCCACCGGCGAGCGAACGTGGCCGTCATCGAGAACGCCATGAGCACAGCCAAGGAGACCAACCCGGCGGTCGACTTCGCCCTCGCCGACCTCGTCCGGGTGGCGGTGACGGCCCACACGAAACTGATGGATGGCCACCCGGAGGACGGCACCCACGGCGGCGAGTTCGAGACATCGTTCATGCTCTCGGAATACCCCGACCTCGTCAGCGAGGCCGCGTTCGAGCCGAGCACCGGCCGGCCCGATTCCGAGAGCCTGACGCGGTCGGCGATCGACAAACACGACACGCTCAAGACGGCGTCGAGCTGGCAGGGAAGTGCCGAGAAGAAGGCGGATGGCCACCCCGGCCACCGGGGCGATCCAACGCTCGCGACGGCCGAGAAGGGCGAGGAACTGCGAGCGGCGATGATCGCGACGATCGTCCAGTACGTCGAGGATGCCCGGGCTCAGTAGCCCGACAGCGGGTAGAGATCCGCGGGCGCGTGCTCGTAGTCGAAGTGCGTGAGGTCGATCGGGCTGTACTCCGGCGAATCCACGATCACGATCGAGTCGGCGAGATCTTCGAAGACGGCCCGGAAGTGGGTCTTCGACTTCGAGACGACGACGTCGAAGTCGGTCGTCTCGTATCCGTACTGCTCGATGGCGTCCGTATCGTTGAGGCCGAAGGTATCACGCTCCGTCGTCAGCTGGAGCCAGAGGCCGTCCGACCGGACGATGGCCGTCGGGCCGTGGTCGACGTGCTCACCCTGGGAGATGGGGCCGGTCGCGACGTAGGGGTTGTGCCCGACCCACTCCACCGTCGCCGTCAGATCGACCGGGCCGCCGCCCCGCGGTGAGGTCTTGCTCCCGACCGAGAGGTCGACGGTCGCCCCCTCGCCGGCCGCCCGGCAGGCCTCGACCGCCTCCGAATCACACAGGAGGGGGACCGCGACGTTGTCCGCGTCCTGTTCGACGAGTTCTCGGAGGACGTACGTCGTCTCGGCGAGCCGATCGGCGGCGTCGAGCAGCAAGATCGGGGCGTCGGCGTCCTCGGCTCGGTCGAGGGCCTCGGCGACGCCCGCTGCGACGCCGTACACGCCGTCGGGATCGGTGAGCCCTTCGCGGTGGTCCCACACGACGTCCGCGACGTCCTCGGCGATGGTCGTCGCGAGATCGGGGTCACCGTCAGTGACGGCGACGGCCGCGACGCCGAGTTGGGGCACGTCGGCCCACGCGAACCCGAAGAACAGCGACACGTCGAGCACCCGGTCCGCCTGGTCCCATCTCGTGACATCGTGGAGGGCTGGATTGGACTGCCACGTTAGCGCGTGCATCACGGCGTCTTTGGCCGGCGACGTCGTCGTCGCGCTGAACGGACTGGGGACGACCAGTCCGGGTTTCGCGATGGCCATCGTCGGCTCGATCTCGCCGGCGACCGTCCGGTCCAACAGCGACATGGCCCGCCGGCCGGTGGCTGCCTTGTCGACGTGGGGGCTGCTCTGATAGGCGCAGATGGCGTCGACGTCAGCGAGCATGTCCGGGCCGACGTTGCCGTGAAGGTCCATCGCGACGACGATGGGCAGGTGGGGGCCGACCGCCTCCCGAACCGCCGTGCCGATGTCCCGCTCCGGTGACAGGTTGGACTCGGTGACCATCGCGCCGTGGAGGAAGAGTGCGATGCCGTCGAGGTCGGCGGCGCGCTCGGCGAAGCCCTCGCGCATCTCGCCGGCGTATCGGTCGTAGACGGCGTCCTCGACGGTGCCGGAGATGCCGCCGTGAGCCGACACGATCGGGTCGAGATCGATGCCCGCGGCCTCGGCGTAATCGACGAATCCACCGAGAGCCGTGTTGGTGCCGCGGTGGGATTCGATGACCGCGTCGCCCCGCGTTACACTCTTCTCGAACGTCTCGAGGCCGGTTCCCTCGGGCAGAAACGTGTGGGTCTCGTGCATGAGTCCCGCGATGCCGACGCGCATGGGTCCCATTCTCCGGACCCCCGGAAATACCGTCCGGTGGGAGCGGAGCGTGCGAACGCTTAACAGTCACGCCATCCCGAACCATCCATGGTCGACGCTGACGACCCCGCGGTCGACCGGCTTCTCGATGGCGCCGTCGACACCCACATGCACACGGCACCGGACGCGGCCGAGCGACGCGATTCGGACTTCGCGGCCGCTCGAAAGGCCCGCGATAACGGTATGCGCGGCATCGCGATCAAGACCCACCACTTCGAGACGGCCGCCAGAGCCGGGATGGCCACCGCCGAGACCGGCTTCGACGTGGTCGGCGGCGTCACCCTCAACGAGTGGGTCGGCGGCATGAACACGATGGCAGTCGACGGAGCCGCCGCCCACGACGCCACCATCGTCTGGCTCCCCACGATCACCGCGGCCCACCACCTCAGTGCCGGCGAGTTTCCCTCGCATCTGGCGACGTCGGCGCCGACCGGCGAGTCGCCGGGTGTCTCGCTCGTCGACGACGAAGGCGAGCTCACCGACGACACTCTCGCGGTCGTCGACCGCATCGCCGCCCACGATCTCGTCCCGGGGACCTCCCACGTCAGCCCGGCCGAAGCCATCGCCTTCGTCGAGGCGGCGGCGGATCGCGGCGTGTCAGAATGCCTCGTCCAACACCCCCACATGGGCTTTCTCGACTACTCACACCGGCAGATGCGGGAGATCACCGAGCTCGGGGCCACCCTCGAACTACACTGGGCGTGTACGACGCCGATGCTCGACGAGTGTGCGTCCGTCGAGGACTTCGTCGCGGCGGTCGAGGCAGTCGGGCCCGAGAACGTGGTCATGGCGACTGACGGCGGTGCCACGGGCAACCCGCCGGCGATGGAGATGTTTCGCCAGTTCATCGCGGCCATGCTCGACGCCGGCGTCACCGAGGCCGACGTCGAGACGATGGTTCGCGACAACCCACGGCGGATCCTCGATCTGGATTAAGGGTCGTCGTCGCGGTCGGTCCAGTACTCGAAGGGGCGGCTACGTTGGCGGATTGACCTATCGAGAAATCCGCCGAAGTGGGTGGAAATCCGGATGCAGTGGTTCTCAGGGCCATAGATAAAGATGGTCTCTCCGGACGTCCTCTCGAATTCCAGGCACGCGCGTGCCACCCCCCGAATCAATCCCGCTTGTCACCGACCGTCATCGCCGCCAGTGCCGTCATCACGCCAGAAAGTCCCCCCGCCAACAGCGCCAGCCGGCGATCCCGACCGACCACGTACGCGACGGTCGTCGCTACGA
>CAYUFG010000044.1:0-14913 GCA_964443815.1 uncultured Halobacteriales archaeon
GGAATCCCACGACTTCAGTCGTAGGAGGATGTCAAACTTGGGACTACCCGCCAATTTACGCCCCGTCGCCGACCTCGTATGGGACACCGGCGTCCCGAAGGGCGTCGGTCACGCGACCGAGTTCGTCTGTCGTGGCGACGACTACCACGTTGAGGCCCCGACTCGCCGCGTCGGCGGCCACCTCGCCCGGTGCGAAGTGGGTCGCGTACTCCGTGTCCGTCGTCCGGAGCGCGACGACCGCCTCCACACCGGCAGCCACGCGAAGATCTGCGTCAGCCGCCCGCGCCGCGATGGTATCCGGGTCCTCGACGCCGCCGGACCGTGTGGACGGGACCTGCACGACGCTCACTTCACCTGGGTCGATGTCAATGACGCCGGCGAAGTCGGTGACACTGACGACACTGCCTGCTGCGGCGTCCGTCGTCGCCACGCCGGTGGCGTTCCCTTCCCCACCCGGCGCGGCGTGCAACAGCCCATCTCGCAGGGAGAGAGTGACCCGGTCTCCCGCCTCGATGGCGGCAGATGCCACGGCAGCGTCTTCCTTGACGCCGCCGAGGACGTCACTCGTGACGTGGTCGGCGAACCGGCGCATCGACTCCGCCGCGCCGAACAGCCAATCGACTCCCTCCTTAGTGACGCGGTAGCGGCCACGGGCCTCCTTTTCGACGTGACCCTCGTCGACGAGTTCGCGGATGTACTCACTCACCGCCTGGCTCGTGACACCGACAGCCTCGGCGATCTCGCCCTGGCTGACCGCCGGCTGGCGGGCCGCGATGGCCACGAGGATCCGGAACCGGGTGGCCTCGCGTTGGCTTTCCAGGACGTCGACCATGCACTCGGGTTCGCCCGGCCGGGCTTAAAACCACACGCGAAACGGCCAGGGTTTTGGCGCCTACGCCCTACCGTGAGGTATGGACGAGGACCAGGCCCCGGCAGTCGTCGACGATCTGTCATTCCGGGACCGGGCCGTCCTCGTCGAGGATTCGCTCGTCGTGGCGGATCTGCACCTTGGTCAGGGGGCGACGTCCGCGATCGACTTTCCCGTCGGCGACGGTACCGACACTGTCGAGCGGCTGCGCGACCTGCTTGTGTGGGCGGAGCCGGCCGAACTCGTCATCGCGGGCGACGTGCTCCACTCGTTCTCGACGCTGCCCCAGAGCGTCCGTGACGTGTTCGATGCCGTCGTCGACGCCGCTGCAGACGCCGGCACGAGAGTGGTACTGCTCGAAGGTAACCACGACACCATGCTCGCGTCGGCTTGGGACGGCGACCTCCACGAGTTCCACCGAGTCGGCGACACGATCGTTTGCCACGGCCACGAAACGCCGGGCGAATCCGCGTCTCGGTACGTTCTCGGCCACGAGCACCCGATCCTCGACGCTGCCGGTCGTCGCCGACCGTGCTATCTCGTCGGCGAGGACGCATTTGACGGCAGCGACATCGTGGTCATGCCGGCGTTCAGCCGGTTGCCCCGGGGTGTCTCGATTACCCGGCTCGATGCGGACGGCTTCATGTCGCCGCTGGTGGGAGATCCCGCTGACCTCGCGCCGCTCGTCTGGGATGACGACGCCAGTGAGGTCGTCTCCTTCCCCCGGCTTCGCGAGTTCCGCGAGCAGCTCTAACTACTCGGCCAGCAGGTTCGCGGCCCGTCGACCGCTCTCGAGGGCCCCCTGGATTGACGACCATCGAGTGTAGTCCCCCGCCAGAACGACCGGACCATCGGGCGCGTCTTGGCGCGGCAGCCTGGACCGGTAGCCCGGTGGCTGGGCGAGCTGTGCGTCCGCAATCCGGTGGGTTGTGAGCAACTCGAGGTTCGCGAAGCTGTGCTCGGGATACCAGCTCGTCATGGCACCGACGACCTCGTCGGCGAGCTCCTCGTCGGTTTCGTCCGGGACACCGAGAAACGTCGCGCTCAGCAACCGCGTTCCGTCGGGACTGTAGTTCCCAGAAACGGCAGACATCAGCGCGACGTGGTTCGGGCGTGCGTCCGCGGCGTTGAGCAGCAGCCGCCGACCGAGGTCGAGGTGCTGGGTCTCCGGTAGGCTAAAGTGCTGGGTGACACAGCCTCTCGTCTCCGTCGGTACGTCGACCGCAGTGAGCGATTCGGCGGTCGCGGGATCGGTCGCGACCACCGCGCCGTCGGCAGCCACCGTCTCCTTCGGAGTTTCGAGTTCGACCCCTTCGCCGGCGTGGAGCGACTCGACGGGCGTCTCCAAGTGGATCTCCACGCCGGCATCACGAGCCCGCGCAGCCAGCTGATCGGGGATGGCCTGCATCCCGGCCGATGGGATTGCGGCGTTCGCCTCGCTCAACATTTTGAAGGCGTATCGGAAGACGGAGGCAGCTGATGAGAGGCTTCGATCGAGCGTGATACCGCCGAGGAACGGGGCAGCGAAGGCCTCGCGGAACCGCGTGGAGAAGCCGTCATCCGACAGCGCCGCCTCGATCGTTCGGCCGTCGTCCGCGAGCACTTCGTCGACGGATTTGCGGGCGAGCTGTCGGCGCAACCGCAGCGCCCGTAGCTTGTCGCCGACCGTGACCTCTCGGTTGAACAGCGACGCCGAGAGCGCTCGTGGGTCCCGGAAGGGATCCGCGAGGACAGACCGTTCGCCCGGCCTGGCAATGACCGCGCCCGGCGCGAACGATTCGAGGTCCAAGGCCCCGAGGTCGAGTTCTTCCCTGGCCGCCGGGTAGGTCGGAAAGAGCACCTGAAAGCCCCGATCGAGCACGAACTCGTCGAGCGTCTCGCTGCCGACGCGTCCGCCGAGGCGGCCGGTACGCTCGTACAGGTCGACCTCGGTGCCCTGCTCGGTTAACCGCCGGGCGGCCACGAGTCCGGCTAGGCCCCCGCCAACGACCGCGACGCGATCCATGGCGGCCGGTCCGGCCCGACCTACCAAAAGCGCCGCGGCAAACGAACAGGGCTTTGGCCATCGCCGCCGACGACGGCCGCATGGATGTGACGGCGGCGCTATCCGGCTTCCGGTGTGCGAACTGTGGGGCGACCGCCGATTCGACCCCCGACCTCCGGGACTGTCCCGAGTGCGGGGGCGTTTTGCAACTCGCGCTGGAGTACGAGGCGATAGACGTCGCGCCTGTGAGTGGGGCCACCGATCCCCTGATCGACCGGACTGGGCTCGAGGGGCTGCTGGGTATTCGGAACCGGATCGACCTCGGCCAGGGCGAGACGCCGCTGATCGACGCGCCGGCGGTTGCGGCCGACCTCGGCCTGGCGGCCATCGCACTCAAGGACGAAGGGCGGAATCCCTCCGGTGGGCTCGTCGACCGGGAGATGTGCCTAGCCGTGGCCGCTGCCGACGCGGCCGGCACGGACACCGTCGCCCTGCCGACGACGGGCAACGGGGGACAGGCTGCGGCGCTCGCGGCCGCCCGGGCCGACCTCGCCTCGCAAACGTTCGCCCCCTCCAGGACGCCCTTCGTGAACAAGGCCATGATCAACGTCCACGGGGGCGACATGACGGTCGTCGAGGGTCGTTACCGAGAGGCCGAGGCGGCCTATCACGAGGCGGTCGCCGACGAGTCGTGGTATCCCCTGGCGCCGTTCGCGACGCCGTTCCGCCAGACGGGCGTCAAGCCGCTGGCATACGAACTTGCGGCTGCCCGCGACTGGACCGCGCCGGATTACGTCGTCGTCCCGACCGGCCAGGCCACTCAGCTCGTCGGCATTCACCGGGGCTTTCGCGACTTGGTCGAGCTCGACGTGATCGACGCCGCCCCACGCCTCGTCGCCGCCCAGGCCGCGGGCTGTGCGCCAATCGCCGATGCAATCGACGCTGGCACCGATGCGCCGCGTGCGGTCGAGCACCCGGACACGGTGGTCGGCACGCTCGAAATACCCGATCCGGCAGGCGGCGCCGTGGCGACCGCGGCGATCCGAGAGAGCGACGGGACGGCGGTCGCCGTCACCGACGACGATATTCTGGGTGGCGCCCAGAGGCTCGCGGAGGCCGGCTTGCCGGCGAGTGTCACCAGCGGTGCCGGGATGGCGGCCGCCCGATCACTCGCCGAACGTGGTGAACTCGGCCCCGCCTCCGAGGTGGTCATCGTCAACCCGGTGGCGGGCAGCAAAGAGGCCGATCTCATGCGGAGTCACCTGATGCGGCAGGGCCGCTAGTCGTCGCTAGCGTGGCGTTTTGCGGTTGTGTAGGCCTCCCGGAGCTGCCGAAACGTCGCCTCGTCGCCGCCCTGGTCGGGGTGGACGTCCGTCACCCGATCGCGGTAAGCCCGGGTGACGGCTGCCGAATCTGCCGTCGGTGGCAGATCGAGTGCGGCGAACGCCTGCCGAACCGGCTCCCCGCTGTTCGGCGAACCCGCCGGGTCGGGCGTCTCGAACGGCAGCCGGCGACCAAGTGCGTGTCCGGGAACTTCGTGTTCGAGCAGAATTGGCGTCACCGACGACCCGTCGAGCCGGTAGTACGCGCGGGGGTCGAACGTCACCGCCACGCTCCGCTCGGGCAGATAGAACGCGACCGTCTCGCCGGCGACTTCGGTGTTTTCGATGAATCGCTCGTCGATGGCCCGGAGGTAGTCGCGACACTCCCGTCGACGAACCGACTCGCCGTCCTGTCCGGGGTCGGGCGCTCCGCCGGGGAGGTATCGCTCGACGAGCACGAAGAGGGCGGCGATGGCTAGGCTCACGAGTGCGCCGAGCGCGACGCCGCCCACAAGCCACGTCGGGATTTCGGAGACGACGTCCACAGCTGTATGACCGGATTGGGAGAGCGGTGGGAAGAATCTCTCGCCCGTCAGCCGATGTAGCGAAGGTCCTCACCCGCGCCGGGGCTGGAGCCCTGCTCGAGTTCCTCCATTTGTCGGACGACTTCCTCCATCTCCTCGGCCTGCTCCTCGAGCGAGGAGAAGTCGACCGAGAAGTCGAGCAACGCCTGGAGGACCTCGATCACGGCTCGGGCGCTCTTCGGGTCGACGAGGTAGCCGCTCGTTTCGCCCATCAGACAGGCCGCATCGACGCCTCGGCGCTCGCCGAGGCCCAGCAACAGGCCGCTTACGCCCACGATGCCGCCCGCGGGTTCGTCGTCCGCGAACTCGACGCCGGCCGCCTCGAGGTCCGCCTTTCGGTCGGCGTCGGTGACTGCACCGACGACATCGTACTCCTCGATCAGTTCGCCCGTCGGGACCCCTCCGAGCGCGAAGACTCGGTCGGCGTCCAGTTTTTCGGCGACGTCGAGGAAGGCCTCCGTTAAGGCGTAGTGGCCCTGGGGCGTGCCGGCCTGGTGGTCGCCCGTGAGAACGACCAGGTCCCGTCCGTCCGTTTCGACGGCGTGGACCTCCGCGCCCGCGAGTTCCGCGATGCCGTCCTCGACGGTCACCTGCGGCGGGAAGTGCGTCGAGTACACCCGACAGACCTGCTCGCCGTCCAGTTCCTCGATCAGATACTCCGCGGCCAGCTTTCCGACGTGGCCGACGCCCGGCAGCCCCTCGATGAAGACCGGATCGTCCAGGTCTGGCCGGTCGAGCCACTCGACCGAGAACTCGTCCATACCTCAGTCGACGCGCCGCCGTTTAAGTGCGCGTCGATACTCGCCGTAGGGATCCGCCGGATTGTACGGTGCGGGCGCGCTGTTGACGGCGTCAGCGCCACACTCGGGGCAGACGTCGCCAAGGGTGTAGATGGGTCGATCGTGAGCGGCGTCCCAGTCGGTGCAGACGTGAATGTCCGATCGCATCGCCGGGTTATTCGTCGGCCTCGGCGCGCTCGCGATGGAATGCGGCACGGCCGCCGTGGTCCGTGACCACGCCGCTCGCCCGCTCGGCGCTGTCCTCGAGGGCCGTCTCTGCCGTCTTGTAGTCCGGCGCCTGCACTTGGATTCGGTACTCCGGCGCGCCGACGTAGGTCACCTCGAGCTGGATCTCCTCGGGGAGCTCGCCGTTGCCCTCGGCGGCCTCGAGTGCCGCCTGGACGACGTCAACGCCGTCGGGGTCTGGACACTCGAGGTCGACGTATCCGGTCACCTCGACATACGGAACGGAGACGTTCTCCCGGGCCGTCTCGACGATGGCCTCGATCCGGTCGTCGTCGAGGCCGGTTTCCTCGAGGGCGGACTCGCCGTGGATCGCCGCTTGCTCGAACCCGTCGTACAACGAGCCGAAGGCGGCGAGGAACTCCTCGGCGACAGCATAGTAGGTCTCGTCGTCGACGTCCTCACCGAAGGCCAGTTCCATCCAGTTGTCGGCCTTCTGTTCGTTCTTCCAGTCCTGGATTTTCTCGCTGTGCTGGTGGTCGTTGACGTCCTTGATGGAGAGGTCGATCTGCTGGGCGTCCTCGTCGACGTCCAACACTTTGGCGACGACCCGCTGGTCGACGTTGACGTGGTCCCGGACGTTCTTGATCCAGCCCGATGCGACCTCGCTGACGTGCACCAGGCCACGCTTGTCCCCGTATTCGAGCAGGTCGACGAAGACACCGAAGTCCTCGATCTCGTCGACACGGCCGACGACGAGCTCGCCCGGTTCGGGATAGCCGGTGTACTTCATCGCGCCTCGACGGCCTCGCCGACCTCGCCGGCGATGACCGCCTTGCCGCCGCCGGGGGTCACGAGCGTCGTCCCACACTCGCTGCACGATACCACCGTTGCCGCCTTCTCGTAGACGACCTGTTCGTTGTCACACTCCGCACACGTGACTCGGAGGAAGTTGCCCGGCATGGTCACTCCTGGAACTCGAGGCGGCCCGCCCGCCAGCCCTCGCGGAGGTGGGCCTTGCCACACTCCGAGCAGCGGTACTTGAGGTCCGTCTTCTTCGTGGGCTTGTCGCCGCCGGGGACCTTCGAGAACTTGCCGTCGTTCCCGATGCCCGAGTTGCGCTTCTCCTGGCGGTCGATCCACTTCATGCCCGTTTGGCGTCCCGTCCGGACTTTCTCGACCTCGTGTTCGTGGTGTTCGTTACAGTGCGGACAGTAGGTGTTGAACCGGCGTGGCATCTGCATGAGAGATCGTCCTTGCCCTGGATTCGCCATCGGCGCTTAAAACCCGTTTGGTTCGGTGGACGTCGGGTCGTCGGAGTTTCGACACGCAGTGGCTCCACCCCGATTCGGCTGTTCTGACCCAGTCACGGTCAGTCACACCCGATGTTCGCTGACTCACCGGCTGTACCGACCGACCGGCCACTACCAGTTGGGCTGGACTGCACAGGGCGGACGCCCTGGCGAACCGGGATGACGTGGCCACGGCAACACCCGAGTGAAAGGCGCAGTGAGCCCCGGAAGTCCAGCAGGTCGGGGCTGTTAGCGTTCGGAGACGGCGCCACACCCCCACGGAGGCTTCGAAGTCTCTAAGTGAGCCATCTACGAACGAGAGTGCATGCAGAAGCTGATCGTCCGCGGGGACCCCGGGATCCGGAAGGGGGCCGTCATCGAGTACGACGGCGAGGAGTACACGGTGTTCAGCGTCCACCGCCAGGGCGACTGGCACGGGCCCGACCGGGTCCAGTTGTGGTGTACCATCGGCACCCCCGACGAACAGGGGACTTTCGACCGCCGTGAGTACATCCCGATGCACCTCGACACCGAATCCGTCGACGGCGAGGCTATCGCCGTCGTCGAGACGCCGGCCTGATTCTCACGCCGCGGCGATCGCCGACTCGACCCGGTAGATCGTCACTGCGTCGAACTCCTCGGCGACAGTCAGGCCGCCGAGTTCGTCGACGGTGATGCCGTCGCCGTACCGCTCACGCTCCGCCGGCCCGACGTAGACGTACGTGACGTCGTACTTCGCGAGGAGGTCGCGTTGAACCGCGGCCCGGCCGGTGTAGATCGCGTCCACGTCCGCAACCCGCGCGGCAACGGCGGCCGGGGATCGACCGAAGCCGCGCTCGTGATGTTGCCAGCCGATGACCGTGGGGAGGCCGGTGAACACCGAGATGCCGCCGTGCCACGTGTACGCCTCGCCGGGTCGGGTCAGGATCGTCGGCTGTCCCTCGCGATCGTCGAGCCAGTCGATGGCGGGGGCCTCGTCGGGGTGGAATCGATCGATCCAGGCGGTGCCGTCGAGGTGGCGGGCCGAGCCGCCGTCGACGTGATTTCCGACCGCCAGCACACCGTAGACGCCGGTACTGAGGACGAGTACGGCGACGAAGACCCGAACCACCGTCGGCCACCGCGGCACCGGTCGGACGGCGGAGGCGAGGCCCACCAGCCGACCGAGCGCGACAGCTGTCCCGACGGCCAACAGTGCCCACACCTGGGCGTACATCTTGAAGACCGTGTTGAACCGGCCGACGCCGGCGTGTTCGCGGAGGTAGACGAACTCGACCAGCAGAATCACGCCGAGACCGCCCACGATCGGCACGAGTTCGAAGCCGGGGAGGGGGGAGTCCGCGTTTTGCTCATGGGGAAGCCGGGAACGCAAGGCGGACAGTTCGGGGAGACCAAGGACGGCCGCGAGACACAGGAATGGGAGAACGAGGCCGACAGCGGCGAGGCCAAGTAGGCTGGCGCCGGCGACGCCGACGAGCACCACGACGGAACCTGCGACCGCCTGCAGCCGAGTGAAGTCGAGCCGTGCCCACGCGACCGTCCCGAGATAGCTGGCGATTGGTATCAGGAACTGTCCGTGGACGACCAGCAACGCCGGCAACGAGCTCCGGTCCGGGAGGACGCCTACGGTCCGGCCGCCGACACTTCCGATCCAGAACGGCAGCGATACGCAGACGGCCAGCAACGTGGCAACGATGCCGGCTCCGAGTGCCACTCCGAGCCGCACCGCCATCGCCCGGCGGGGGGTCGTCGCCTCCAGCCCGTATCGAAGACTGGCCGGAACGGTCGTAGACAGTCCGCGGTCCGACAGGACGGCGAGCACGGTCAGGCCTCCGGTTGCGAAGAACGACCAGGTATTGATCACGGCGAGGGCGCCGCCGATAGCGGGAACGATACCAAGGAGCAGGAGGGTTCGACGGTGCCGCTGGGTGGCCGGCGTCCGTACGTAGGCAAACAGCGTCGTCACCAGGAGCAGCGTCATGGCTGGCGCCATCATGTGGGCGTGGAGGTCCCCGTTGACGAAGGCGAACAGCGGGGTCTCGTGGATCGCCCCGTCGATCACGCCCGTCGCGTCCCACATGGAGAAGGGCTCAGCGTCGGTGATCAGTGCGCCCTCGCGTCCGAACCGGCCGGCCCAGACGTCAAACCTCCTGGCGATACCTTCCGCGATGCCGTCGGGCAGCGGCCGGAGGACGAGCCGGATCGGCGTGAAGAGGTTGCTTGCCCATCCCACGAAGAAGGCTCCGAGCAGTGCAGCCCGTCGCTCGAAGGACCCGTCGCGTGTGGCGATGTTGCCCGCGAGCCCGTACGCCGCGGCCACGTAGGCGGCGAAGACGGACGAGAGGGCGAGGTTGTAGGCTACGCCGGGGGCCGACCCGAGCAGACGGATTCCCTGAGAGACGAGCAGGTGGCCGCCGAAGTAGTACAGCACCGGCTCGCCGGCGTACCAGAAGTCGAGCGGGGGAACGGTTTCGGCCCGGAGGAGCGTCTTTAGGAGACCGAAGTCGAGAAATTTCTCGCCGCCGGTGGCCAGAAGCGCGGGATCCGTCGAACGGACGAAGACCAGAAACAGGTAGGCCAGGGTGAAGACGACGCCGATCTCGACGACGCGGTCCCAGCGGATGTCGGGGTTTCGCCGGTGGGCGAGCACCGTGCCAGCCGCGACGACTGCGATAGAGACCGGGAGAGCGAGCCACAGCGAGAGTCGTCCGAGGTAGAAGCTGACGTAGAAGGCGACGGTGAGCACGAGCGGGAGCGCGACGCTCGCGCCTCGGTCCGCGAGTCTGGGGAAAAGCGCGGCCGTGATCGGCGTCCCGACGGCGAGGATGCCGAGCGAGAGCGCCAGCCAGGCCAGCACGGACCCCAGTGCCATCGCCGGGTGATGGCACACGGCCCAGTATACCTCTTGTGACCCGTAGTCGAACTGCTTTTACTCGCCGACACGGAGGATTCGCCAATGACTCCGGCCCTCGGCGTCGTCGTGCCGGCTTACCGGCCCGACGTGGAGCGGCTCGCGGCGTACCTCCGGGAGCTCCACGAGGTGCTCGACCCCGCCGAGGTTCGGGTGGAGGTCGACGCCGCCACGGAGGATGTTCGGGAGGCGCTCGCGGCTGTCCCGGCCACGGTCAACGCGGTGCCGTACCGTCGCGGGAAGGGTGCGGCCGTGACCGCCGGATTCGAAGCACTCGAAACCGATGTGCTGGCGTTTTCGGACGCCGACGGGTCGACGCCGGCCCGGTCACTTTCATCCGTCATCGACCCGGTCGAAGACGGGGTTGCTGACCTCTCTGTGGGCTCGCGTCGGCACCCGCACGCCACCGTGGCGTCCCACCAGACGTTCGCCCGGCGGTTCATGGGTGACGCCTTCGCCGCCGTCGCTCGACGACTCCTCGACGTGCCCCTGTACGACTACCAGTGTGGCGCGAAGGCGATCACCGCCGAGGGCTGGAAACGAGTTCGCAAACACCTCTACGAGCCGGGCTTCGCCTGGGACGTCGAGTTGATCGCCATCGCCGGAGCGGTCGACCTATCCGTCCGCGAAGTTCCGATCGAGTGGGAGGACCGGCCGGGGTCGACGGTGTCGCCGGTCCGGGACGCGATCGCGCTCGCGCGGGCACTGATGCGGGCACGACACCGCGCCAGGCGACTTCAAGACGACCGCCTCCACACTGCGATCGCCTCGCGACGGACCGAGCCCACCGCGCTCGTGGACGAGGAATGACCGACGGCAGGCCGCGCCTGCGAGCACTCGCGTCGGGCGTCCGCTTCGGGCGGTTCATCTCCGTGGGTATCCTCGGCGCGCTGCTGGACGTGACCGTCCTGGTCGTCCTCACCGAGGGGTTCGGCGTCCTTCCGGAACTCGCGACGCTGGCTGGGATCGAATCGGCCATCCTGTTGATGTTTGCGGTCAATGAGCGGTGGACCTTCGCCAGTGAGGGCACCCCCGGTCGCCGGCCACTGTTGGCTCGGTTGGCCCGCTCACACGGGGTCAGGGCCGTCGGTAGCCTCACCCAGTTCGTGCTGTTCGTCGTGCTGTACCGGTACGTGGCCGTCGGACTCACGGTGTGGGGCATCGACGCCTGGCTGGTGGTCGCGAAAGTCGGGGCCATCGGGATCGCTGTGCTGGTGAATTATACCTTCGAATCGTTGTTCACGTGGCGCGTGCATCGAGGCTGAGACGGGCCGAAAACTCGGGGACGGCACGTATCACAAACCTTAACCGGGGCTCGTAGTTACGGGAGGATAGCGGGATGGGATAGCCAGGAGATTCCGGCGGGCTCATAACCCGCAGATCGGTGGTTCAAATCCACCTCCCGCTATGTTTTGCGAGACCTTCACGGCTCGGCGGTTCAATTCGATGCCAGACGTTCGAGCAGACTCGCCCGAGTGGATGTGACGTAGACGAGTCCCAACGCCAAGCGGAGCGCGGCGACCGTCTTGGCGTGGGTCCAACTCCACCTCCCGCGAGGCTCGCTGAGAACGTTCTTCGCGGAGCACGTGGCCGACGGTCCCGTGGGTCGAGGCCCCGAGTGTCGGGGAGGGGTCAAGCGGCAGTTGAGTCCGGTTATTGGCGCTCGAGAATCCGCTCGCCGGCCCGACGGGCGGCCGCGACGTGCTGGTCGGCCTCCTCGTGACCGGTGCCGTCGACCTCCGAGAGCAGATCCATGACCGTCTCGACTCTGTCGCCGATCGTCTCCGCCGAAACGTCCGATTCGGCCACGTCGCTCGCCACGGCGCCGGCCTCACCGAGCCGTCGATTGGCGTCCTCGGTCAGGGCCATCTCCTCGGTCGCGTCGAGGTGTGCGGCGAGCACCTCGATCAGCTCGGCAACGTCGTCTCCTGGCTCAGCCACTGCCATCACCGTCCACGATCACGACCTCGCCGTCGACGACGTCGACGTCGATGAGCGACAGTGGTTCGTGGGGTGATCCCTCGAGTGCCTTCTCGCCGCCAACCTTCCGGATCGCGACGACGACGTCGGCGATATCCGCGCCGATGTCATCGAGGGCCGTGGTGACCGCAGCGAGCGTTCCACCGGTGGAGTAGACGTCGTCGAGGAGGACAACCCGGTCGTCCGCGTCGACGCTGTTGACGAACAGCTCCGATTCCTGGTATCCCGTGACCTGTGAGACGGCCGTCTCTCCGTCCAGATTGTAGGATCGCTTTCGAACGACCACGAGGGGGATGTCGGTCGTGAGCGAGACCGCGGTCGCGATGTGGATCCCCATCGCCTCCGGAGCCACGATCTTGTCGACGCCGTCGAAATCGACCCGTCGGACGATCCCCACGACGACCTCCCGGAGCAATGCAGGTTCGAGCGGAGGGACGCCGTCGGTGATTGGGTGGACGAAATAGTGGTAGTCGCCCTTCTCGACGACGGGCGCGTCGCGCAGCGACGACGCGAGTCGATCCATGCGAGCGGTACCGGCAGCCGAGCCAAAAAGGTTGGCTAGATGCGGCCGATCAGCTCTGCCACGACCCCCGACATCGGCAGGATGTATCGGCCGATGAACGAAAAGTAGGCGAAGCCGGTGAGGAGCACGAAGGCGGTGCCCAGCCCGGCCGCAGCGCCGAGCCACGCGGCGGCGAGCGGCCGGAGGCCGGCCCGCACCCTCGTAGCAAGGATCGAGACTGCGAGGCCGGCCCCGGCAACGAGGCCGAGCCCGGCGTGGAGTTGGGCTGCCTCCGAAACCGTCATGCCGGTGGCGACGACCGTCGCGACGATCAGCTGCGAGCCGAGCAGCACGACGGCGAGGTAACTCCAGCCGACGGTGTCGCCCTCGGACGCCATGAGGTCACGGATCGGACCCTGGCGAACCAGAAGAAATAGCCCCAACGGGTAGACTGGGAGGAGGTATCGGACCGTGACCTGGACGTGGACCGGCAGCGACTGCATGAACAGCACCACGTACGCGACTGCGAGTGTCACTGCGGCAGCGTCGGTGGGCCTCAGTTTCGAGAGAGCAGCACGGGGCGCCCCGACAAGCGAGACGGCCGCGGCGGCGACCGCTCCGATCAGCACCGGCGCGGCTTCGAAGACGGCAAGGTTGACGGCCCGGAACTCCGGTAGCCCGCCCTCAGCGAGACCTGCGAGCGATCCGCTCCGGAGCCACGTCCGGAGCACCACGTCGGGATTCCCAAGCTGGGCGAGACTGCCGGAGAGTTGTGAGACGATCAGGCTCACCACCCACAGCAGTTTTTCGACGACCACACCTCCGGGCAACGTCGAGCCGGTTCCGCTATCCACGCCGCTGTTCGCGAGCACGCCGCTGGCGGTTGGATCGGCCGCATCCGCCGGCGGCAACGTCCGTGGCGGTGCCAGGACGTCCCCGGATATTAGTCCGTTCGTGAGGAGGAACGGGACGAGAGAAACGCCGAAGGCACCTGCCAGCAACGTGAGTGTTCGGAGATCGTTCGACGGCGCTGTCGGGAGGTCGACGACGGCCAGAGCGAGCAACACGAAGACGGCCTCGGCCGCGTGTACCCACGCGAGCAGGCCGACGAGTGCGTACATCGCTGCACGGTGGTGGATGGCCACGTCGAGGCCGAAGGGTCCAGCGTGACCGTGTGCCGAGCGGCTCTGGGCGAATTCCAAGAGGATCCAGACCACGAACAGCGATCCGAGGACGTGGCGCTTGGGCAACTGTGCCCAGAAGCCGATCGGCAACACGAGTGTGCCGGCGAGGCCGGTCAGCCACGCGATGCGGCCCGGGTGGAACAGCGCCACGAGCCTGTACAGTGCGACACCCATCGCGCCGGCGCAGAGGATACCGAATAGCTGGAGGGCGAGCATGGATTTCGATATCCCGGCGAACGACGTCGCCAACAGGGCGTTGCCGACGAAGGAGACCACCACGGCGCTACTCCCCGCCAATCTGAGCCCCCGTGGACTGCCGAACAACCGATCAAGTTGAACCAGCAGTCCGATCGCGAGAAGGTGCCACAGCGCGACCAGCCCGACGCGCACCTCCGCGAGCCACGAAATCGCTTCGATTCCCCACAGAACGGGGAGACTGAGAACGACCTGCCCGTAGTTCCGGCCGTATACGGCACCGTCATGGACGACGGCTCCAGGCCCGCTGAAGTGGTCGCCGGTCACGACGTCGATCTGGAGCGTGCCGCCGGCGACGGCGTCGAGTGCCCGGACGATCGTCGCCGAATCGGTGATAAACAGGCCGGCCCGCCAGAACAGTCCCAGGCCGAGTACGGAGACGAGAAAGATCACGAGGCCGCGTCGATCGCCGAAGACTAGCGCCCCACCTTTGGACTCCAGGCGGATCGGGTCGTTCGCCTCGCGCCCGCTCATTCGGTCACCACGATCCGGATCGGCTCGTCGACGAGGACCGTCGCGCCGCCGCCGTCACGGCGGACGAGCCGGAGAGTGCCCCGGTAGACGTCGTTCTGCAACCGGTGAGACTCGATCGTGGTTGGGCTGATCTCGAACGATCGATCTCCCGTCGACCCATCCTCGAGGGCGAAGGTGGAACTC
This sequence comes from uncultured Halobacteriales archaeon, assembly GCA_964443815.1. GTDB lineage: Archaea > Halobacteriota > Halobacteria > Halobacteriales > Haloarculaceae > CAYLJD01. The sequence continues at coordinate 14,502 of CAYUFG010000044.1, forward strand.
CGGCTGAACCCGAGGCGCTCGATGTCGATCGAGGCCGTCACTGTCGGGGTCCCGGAAACCGCGACCACTCTGGTCGGTATCGCAGGCACGTCGAGTCGGTGGACGTCAGTGTAAGCCCCCGGCGTGAGCGTGGCACGTTCGGGAACGGAACGGATCTCGATGTCGGCCTGGCCGGTCCCCAGTTCGACGGGACCCGCGTCGGGGACCTGAACGAGTCCGACGGCCGGGCCCGTCGCCGCGGCACCGAGTAGAATCGCGACTGCCGCGAGCACGGCGGGATCCCGGAGCAGCCTCATTGGCCGACGGTCGACGCCCTGTGCACATAAGCGGCTGTGTCGCGCTATCGTGGACTGAAATCAGGCGTCAGGGCCGTCCCAGCTCCGGAGCGTGGCTGACGTCCGCCCGCTGTCGT
>CAYUFG010000045.1:0-10804 GCA_964443815.1 uncultured Halobacteriales archaeon
CCTCAACAAGCGAGGGGCGAGTAGCCCCGAGTGCGGTAGGGTGGGGTAGTTCACACCCCGTGGCCAACGTGCACGAACGGCGCCACGGAGGGGACGCCGTCCCGAAGGAGAAACAGCATGTACTGGCCCGGCGGTAGCAGATCCGGGGTCCGGGGCAGCGTGGCGGTGAGCCGATCACCGTCCCGGTCGTCGATCGCCACCTCGACGAACCGCTGGTCAGTATTTAGGCAATGCGTCGTCGAGGACTGTCGGATGAGGACGAGTTCGTCGACGGTCCTGGCGGCCGGCGTCTCGACTGCGAACTTCCCGCCGTATCCAATTGCGTCGGGGGCGGACTCGACGGTGGGTCTCGGGCCCTCAAACAGGTACGGGGGGCGGTAGGTCTCGATACGGAGTTCGTTCACGCGACGGGCGGGGTTTGAGCCACAGGTCATCACCCGCCCGTCGGGCAACAGGAGTGCGTTCGAGTGGTAGAGTCGGTCGACCTGCATGGAAGCCAGGGGCTCCCACGTCTCTGTCACGGGGTCGAACCGCTCGGCCTCGTGGATCGCGCCGTCGATCGTCGGGAGCGCCCCCGACTGCGCAGCGAAGTGGTCATGGGTGTGGCCTTTCGATCCTTTCCGGCCGCCGCAGACGAAGACCGTACCGTCGGGCAGGAGGACGGCATAACAGTAGTACCGCGGATGGTGCATCGTATCTACGTACCGCCAGGTCGGGTCGGTGGCGTCGAGGTCCATCAGTTCCGCGTCGGCGGTTGCCTCGGTTCCGCTCGTCGTCCCGCCGCCAGCCAAGAGCACACGCGGCAGGTAGTCGTCGCCGGGCCGGAGCGGCAAAAGCACTGAGGCCCCTTCCTCGCGCTCCGCCTCGATCGGCGGTCCGTACGCGGTCCAGGTCCCCCCGTCGGGGTCGAGGGTCGCCGTCGGGAAGGCCGACAGGGAGAACGGGAACGTGTAGTGGGTGTTGTACGAGCCCGCGTAGAAGAGGGTCCCGTCGGGCAACAGGTGTAGACGTGGATACAGCGGTAGCCACCGTCCGGCGTCGTCGACGGCGTCCCAGCCAAGGCTGGGGGAGTATCGTTCGAGTGTCCGCAACGCCATCCACGGGAATCGCCGCGTGAGTCCAGCGGCCGTCAGGACCGTCCCGTCACCCATCGTGACGCATGTGGGGTACCACCGGCCCGCAGCCATATCCCCGACGCGGGTGAACCGCTCCGTCTCCGGGTCGAAGAGATATGATTGCTCGAGTCCGCGGAACGGTGGCAGCCGGGGAAGGCCCGGCAGTTCGAGCCCGCCGTCGTATTCGTGGGTGCCCCCCGCTACGAGGAGGCGACCGTCCCCGAGGAAGGCGTGACCGGCACAGAACAGGTCACCCGCGAGGTCCTGGTCGACCACCTCGACCGTGCCGCCGTCCGGGTCGAACAGCTCCGGCGGATGGGGCACCTCGAGGCGGGCCTCGTCGTTCCCCGAGCTGCCGAAGGCGAGCACGTTGCCGGTATGGCAGAGGGCGGCGTGAACCGGCAGCGCCTCGAACTCGAACTCGATCGGATCCCAGGCACCGACCGAGGCGGGGTGAGCGGACTCGGGTGTCATATTCCACAATTGAGGTGGTGGAATAAAAAGACGACCCGGGCCTCAATCGTCGTCAGTTTCGACGGCGCGGCCGACAAGCCCGGCGAGGAAGCCAGTCACGAGGTCCCGGGGAGCGACGACGTACCGGTCGAGGGCCACCATCCCGACCGCGATGGCGAGGAAGGCGACGCCGCCGACGGCGTCGCCGTTCGAGAGGAGTATTACCCCGAGGAGCCCGACGGGGGCCGCAAGGACGACCGCAGCGGCGAACTCCAAGAAGTCGATGAGGCCCTCGGCCATGTGTCTGCATCGCGCCCGAGTGTCTAAAACCGTGCTGAATCGAAAAGGTTTGCCTCGCCGGCGGCAACTACCCACTATGTTCACCGGCATCGTCGAGGAGACCGGGGCGGTCCTCGACGTGAACGAAACGGTCGAGGGTGTCCGGCTGCGGCTCGGGACGACCTTCGACGACCTCTCGGTCGGCCAGTCGATCAGTGTCAGCGGCGTCTGTCTGACGGTCGAGGCCTTCGGCGACCGGTCGGGGGGTAACCGCTACTTCGACGTGTTTCTGGCCGAGGAAACCCGCGATCGGACCTACCTCGGCAACCTCGCCGTCGACGACCGGGTCAACCTCGAGCGGGCGATGCCGGCCGACGGTCGGTTCGACGGCCACATCGTCCAGGGCCACGTCGACGGAACGGGCGAGGTACGGGCCATGGATTCGGTCGGCGAGGACTGGCGCCTGACCGTCGCCGTTCCCGACGAGCTCTCGCAGTATGTCGTCGAGAAGGGGTCGATTTCGGTCGACGGCGTCAGTCTGACCGTCGCCGCCCTCGAGGGAGACCGAGTCGACATCGCGATAGTGCCCGAAACGTACCGGCTGACGACGGTCTCCGGACTCGAGCCGGGCGATCCTGTCCACCTCGAGGTTGACGTGATTGCGAAGTACGTCGAGTCGATGCTGGACTGAATCCGGGCGAAATTGGGTCGGAGTTCGGACAATCACCTTTAGGAGCGGGCCCATCGGTCCGCGTGGGACAGTCACATGCCACGCTGTGATCACTGCAACCGGCACGTCTCGGAGGACTTCGCTAGGGTGTTCGCCGATGCGCGGGGGCGGATCCACGCCTGTCCGAACTGCGCCGCCAACGTGGGTATCGCGGAGGTATCCAAACGGCGAGCCGCCGACGCCCGGGCGGCGGCCGAGTAGCAGCCGAGCCGAGAGGCTTTTTCCCGCCGCCGACAATTCGACACCAATGACACTCGTCGCGGGCGTCGTCGCGGTCCAAGGTGACGTCGCCGAACACGACGAGGCCATCCGCCGGGCGGCCGCGGCCCATGGTGAAGACGCCGACGTCCGGGAGATCCGCGAGGCTGGGGTCGTCCCGGCGTGCGACGTCCTCCTGGTCCCTGGCGGCGAGTCGACGACCATATCCCGGCTACTGGCGCGGGAGGGCGTCGACGAGGAGATCAAGGCTCACGCCACGGCCGGCAAGCCCGTGCTCGCCACCTGTGCGGGCCTGATAGTCGCGAGCCGCGACGCCAACGACGATCGCGTCGCCACGCTCGACCTTCTCGACGTGCGCGTCGAGCGCAACGCCTTCGGTCGCCAGCGCGACAGCTTCGAGGCACCGCTACCGGTCGACGGCCTCGACGAGCCCTTCCCCGCGGTGTTCATCAGGGCGCCAGTCATCGACGACGTCGGCGACGGCGTCGACGTTCTCGCGCGGTGGGACGGCCGACCCGTCGCCGTCCGGCAGGGACCGGTTTTCGGCACCGCCTTCCACCCCGAACTCACCGGCGACTCCCGGATACACGACCTCGCGTTCTTTGAGACGGCGATGCCCGTCTAAAGTAGCGCAAGCCCGCCGATCACGGCGAGCGCGCCAAAGCCGACACACACGCGCCAGAAGGCTACCTGCTCGACCAGGCGGACGAGTGCGCCCACGGAGATATAGCCGACGACGGCGCTCAGCGCGAGGGCCAGCAGCGCCGGCCCGGACGCCACGCCCGCGACGCCGTCGTCGAGGACGACCAGTAGGCCCGCGCCCGCTGCGGCCGGAATCGAGAGTACGAACGACAGCCGCAGCGAGTCCGGACCGGCGTGGCCGCGGAGCAGCAGCGCGCTAACGGTCGTCCCCGATCGAGAGACCCCCGGTAAAACCGCGAGCCCCTGCAGTACGCCAACCAACACGGCATCAACCAGTGAGGGGGACTCGCGGCGACCCGTCGCATGTCGCTCGGCGAACCGCATGAACACCCCGGTTGCGAGCAGCAGGGCGCCGATAGCGGCCACGAAGATGCCGCCAGCCGCCGCGTCGGCGACCTCCGAGAGGGCGACGTAGCCCGCCACGCCGACAACGCCGGAGACGAGCGTCGCGACGCCGAAAAAGGACAAGTCGGCGTTCTCTGCGTCGAAAGTTGAGCGCGGCCGCAAGTCGGGGATGCGGCGGAGGATTCGGTATAGTTCGGCCCGGTAGAACGTCGCGGCCGCCAGGGCGGTGCCGGCGTGGAGAAAGAGGGCATACCGGGTCGCCGCGTCGGGGGTGGCCCCAAGCGCCGATCGAGCCACCGCGACGGCGCCTTCACTCGAGACGGGCAACCACTCGAGCAGGCCTTGGAGAAGGCCAAGGGCCGCAGCGACCAGCCACTCGCTCATGGCGGGAGCACCGGGGGGCGGACCAAAAGCACCGCGGTGGCGTTCCTGTCGGCTAGTATATATCTCGTCGATGCCTATCCAGTGCATGTCTCCGCTCTCGCCGGCTGGTGCGGCCAACTGGCTTGCCGCGCTTCCCGACTGGCAAGCCGTCCTTGGACTCCTCTTCGGCGCTATCGTCCTCTCGGCCGTCGTTCAGGTCGGCGGCGATCGAGTCCTGAAGCGACTGACCGCTCGCATCCCAGGCGACGTCGACGACGTGGTCTTCGGGTACGTCCACCTCGGTGTCTGGGTGACCATTCTGATCGGCGGTGTCTCGCTCAGCCTCCACCGCGTCGGCTTCCTCGACGGCCTCGCCACCCCGGTCCGCGCCGCGTCGCTCACGATCATCGCGCTCACGTGGAGCTGCGTTCTCCTCCGGATCGGCCCGCCGCTGTTGACGGCCGCGACAGACAGCAGTTACGTCGACGACCAGATCCGCCCCATCTTCCAGAACGTCTGGACCGTTGTGGTGTTGGCCGTCTCGCTGTTCGCCGTCATGGCCATCTGGCGGGTGGACGTCACGCCGCTTCTCGCCTCGGCGGGGGTGCTCGGTATCGTCGTCGGCCTCGCCGCGCGGGACACCGTCGCGAACTTCTTCGGCTCCATCGCCCTGTACGCCGACGGAACCTACACTGTGGGCGACTACGTCGTCCTCGAGGATGGCACCCGCGGTCGAGTCGAGGACGTGACGATCCGAAGCACCGTCGTCCGTACGCGCGACGACATCCTGGTAACTGTCCCGAATGCCGCCCTCAACAACGGCGCCGTCGTCAACGAATCCGTCCCACGGCGGCACCGCAGACTCAAAATCCCTGTTTCGGTCGCCTACGGCACCGACCTCGACGAGGTCGAACGTCGGCTGCTCGACGTCGCCGCGGATGCGGACCTCGTCAGGGACCGGCCCAACCCCCGCGTCAGGCTCAGGGCATTCGGCGACTCCGGCCTTAATGTCGAGTTGCTCTGCTGGATCGACGATCCACGATTACGAGGGCGGGCCACGGACACGCTCCTCCGGGAGATCTACGCGTCCTTCCGGTCGGCCGAGATCGAGATCCCCTACCCACAGCGGGACCTCCACGTCCGCGAGGGTGGGGCGTCAAGGGCTGGAGTCGGGAGCCGCCCCATCGCCGACGGCGGTCCGAAAGCGAATTAGGCTCCAATCTCGCACCACACGACGATGGACGTCATCGCGGTCGCCCGTGACGCACTCGCGTCCGGGCCGCTCTGTGACCCCTGTCTCGGCCGTCTCGTCGCGGACCGCAGTTTCGGCTTGACTAACCGCGAGCGAGGACGCTCGCTCCGCGTTGCTCTCGCACTCGCCGACGACACTGACTTCGAGCCGGCGGCGGATTGCTGGGTCTGCGAGGGCGAATGCGCCCGGTACGACATCTGGGCCGAGCGGGCCGTCACGGCGCTGCGCAACTACGAGTTCGACACCTATCAGGTGGGCACGTCCGTCCCCCCGCTGCTTGAGGAGAACGACCGCCTGCTCCGCGAGGACGCGGGATTGGACCCGGAGGCGGGCGAACTGCTGAAATCGGAGTTCAACCGCGAGGTCGGCAAGCGCCTCGGCGAGCGCACCGAGACCGAGGTGGACTTCGAGCGCCCCGACGTGGTCGTCAGGTGTGACCTAGCTACCGACGACGTGGATGTCCAGGTCAACGCCGCCTTCATCTACGGCAGATATCGAAAACTCGAACGCCACATCCCACAGACAGAGTGGCCATGTCGGGACTGCAATGCCACCGGGACAATCCAGGGTGAGATCTGTCGGGGTTGCGACGGCACCGGCTACCGGTACGACGATAGCGTCGAGGAGTACACGGCCCCGCACGTCCGCGAGGCGATGGACGGCGAGGACGCCACCTTCCACGGCGCCGGCCGGGAGGACGTCGATGCACGAATGCTCGGCGAAGGCCGCCCCTTCGTGGTCGAAGTGGCGTCGCCCCGGACCAGACATCCCGAAATTGACGCCCTCGAGGCCGAGATCAACGAGGCGGCCGAGGGCGCCGTCGAGGTGCAAGACTTGCGACTGGCCACCTACGAGATGGTCGAGCGGGTGAAGGAACTCGACGCGAGCAAGCGCTACCGCATGGCCGTGACGTTCGATGCGTCCGTCGAGAAGCGCGCGTTCGAGCGGGCCCTCGCCGCGATCGAGGATAAGACGATCTCTCAGGAGACCCCCCAGCGGGTCGACCACCGACGGGCGAGCAGAACCCGGACCCGCGAGGTATACGAGGCCACCGGGGAACTCGACGGCGAGCGCTCGGCAACCGTCGAAATCCACGGCGAGGGCGGGCTCTACGTGAAGGAACTCGTCAACGGCGACGGGGGGCGGACCGAGCCGAGCCTGGCGGACGAGCTCGGCGTCGACGCGACGGTCGAAGCGCTCGACGTTCTCGCGGTTACTGGCGAGGCGGAGCCCTTCGCCGACCCCGATTACTTCCGCTCCGGGGTCGACACTGATACCGGTGAGACCCGTGAGTGTGAGTAAGTCGATGACCGAGGACTCTGACCAACCGTTCTCCCGCTTCTACGCCGACCTGCTCCGGCAGGCGGGCGAAGAGGTCGACGAGACGGACCGACGGCTCGACGTGCCACTGCCCAAACTGGCGAACCCGCGGCGGACCGAGGAGACGTAGTCAGTCCGCCTGCGGGGCGGCCGGCTCCTGGGCGGCCTGGAGGACCTCCTCGATACTCCCGCCGGTTGGTTCGTTGTTCAACAGGACGTCGATAGACAGCGTCGGCGCGCCGTCAACGAGGTTCTCCATGATGACCAGTCGTTCACGGGCCCGTGACATCCCGACGTAGAAGACCCGACGCTCGTTGTCCGTGAGGGTGGGCACCGGCGAGGTGGTCTTGGTAAACTCGCCACCGCCGGGCACCGCCTCGCCCTCCTGGTCGAGCTTGGCCGCCATCTGTTCGACCACCTTCTCGGTCAGGTCGGTCGCGATGAAGACGTGGTCGGCCTCGCGTCCCTTCGCCGAGTGGATGGTGCCGACCCGGACGCCCGACGGATGGCGGTCCTGGTAATCACCCGCGAAGTAGGCCTCGACGGAGCGCTCCTGATAGCTAGTAACCTTCCGGAGCATGTCCGCCGCCGAGCGCGGTTCGGGCGCGAACGGGGCGTGATCACGGATCACGTCGGGGTCGACCTCGATCGCCTCGAGGTCGTCGGTGTCGGCGGCGTCGGCGATCTCCTCTAAGGCGTCGAACAGATCGTCACGTTCGCCGGTACCGAAGGCCGAATCCGCGAGCATGTCCGCGATACGGCGGGCCTCGAGGCAGGTCATCGGCTCGTCTGCGGCCATCGCCTCGATGCCTGCGACATACTGGCTCAGGCGGTCAGTCCACATCCGCTGGTCGGTGAGACACTGGAAGGGAATACCCTCGTCGATGAACTCGTCGATGAACTCGAACAGTTGATACCGCGCCCGGAACAGTACCATCGACGTCCCCTCCTCGGCGTCGACGGTCCCCCTGACGTTCCGGACCAGGTCGAGCATCGAAGGGTGGGCGACGCCCTGGACGCTGCCGCCTTCTGTCCTGGGTTCGAGGTCCTTGTCCTGGCGCTTCTCGATATGGCTGACCTGCCGGTTGACCACGTTTAGGATCCGCGAGGGTAGCCGGTACGAATTCGGGAGCACGATGTCCTCAGTGACGTCCTCGTCCAGCAGGAGGTCCGGATCCGCCCCCTGCCAGGCGTAGACGACCTGGTCGTCGTCGCCGGCGATCAGGACGCGCTTCATGTGGGGGCGCCACTCCTCGTATACGTCGTACTGGAGGGTGGTTATGTCCTGGAACTCGTCGATGACGAGGTAGTCCACGCTCGGCAATAACGACCGCTGCTTGACCCGCTCGAGCATGTCAGCGAATCCGACGAGGTCGTTATCACCCTTGTACTGGCGCCAGGCGCGGATCGCTTCGGGGATATCCAGCCGATCGTCGTCGCTCGGCCAGGTGGGTGTGTACTTGTTGCCTGTCTGGGCGTTGTCGTCGATGTCCGGCGGCAGGCGGACTTCATCGGCGTTCCACTTGAAGGGGACGTCGTACCAGTCGGCCACGTCCCGGCGGGTGCGCTGGAGCCACTGGCTCGTCGCGATCACCTTGTTGCCGAGCGTCGTAGACCTGGCCGACCGACGGCGTGAGCCCTCGTATTCGTCTTCGAAATCGAGACCGTACCCGTCACAGAACTCCTCCTTGTCGGACTCGCCGACGACGTCGCCGCGAGAGAGGTTGAGCAAGTCGTAGGCCTTCGCGTGCATCGTGGAGACGTTACCCCGTAGTGCCCGCGGGGACTCGCCGAGGCGTTCGGCGAGACGTTCTCTAATCTCCGCCGCCGCGGCCCGGGTATAGGAGACGACCAAGACGTCGCGAATCTCGACGTCGTCGTCCTCGAGGAGCGTCTCGACCCGGTCCAACAGTGCCGTCGTCTTCCCGCTCCCGGGACCGCCGAACAGCCGGATGACCTCGGTCATTGCACACCTTCAGGGGCCGGGAACGCATAAACAGCGTGGCTTCCGGCCACTACCGGTACAACGAGAGGTACAGCATACTGAAGCCGATTATGAACGGGACGGTCTCGGCAATCCGGAGAAAGGTCCACACTTCGCTGTCGGCCTCCGCGCCGAGCTGGGTGACGATACTGGTGACGGCCACCCCCATGCTGATGAAGGCGAAGCCGAGGAAGGCATACTGGAGGCGCTCCGACTGGCGTTTCTGGTAGGCCTGAAAGCTGATCAGCGTGATCCCCAAGGTCAACCCGAAAACCGCAAAGCGCATCACGACCAGGGCGCCCCGCGCCAGCATCGAGGCGTCAACCATCCTAAAATAGGTACGCGAACCCGCGTATTAAACGTGGCTCCGGATCGGACTACTCGGTCTGGAGATCGTCCCAGAGCTGGCTGAACCGGTCCGGGAGATTCTCCTCCCGGTAGATGCGCACCTTGTACTCGTCGTCCTGCAGCGAGATCACCGTGCTCTCGAAGTTCGACTCGTAGACCTTGTAGTGGTTGCCGTCGTCGGCGACGAGTGTGCGGTCGTTGATGAGGTCGTACTCGTCAAGCATCTCGATCCGCCGGTAAACGGTCGGCAAGGAGAGGTCGGTTTCCTCGGCGAGTTGCTTGGCCGGCTTGGGTTCGCGGCTGACCGCCGCGAGGACGCGTCTGGCGTGTTGGTCGCCGATGGTGTCCAAGACCTCCTCGATTGCGCCCTCGTCGTCCACCACAGACGGTTCAATCGACACCGGGGCACAAAAGCGTTATCGGGCCGGTTCCTTCAGAACCTGAAACCGCTCGTGGGCGGTTAAGTTCGTGCTAACACCAGTAAGTCGTACGGATCCCGTCCAGCATGTCGAGTGATGAACGTTCGGCCGGCCTGCGTGCGAGTTCGGGGGAGGCGGGCCACGACAGCTCCCCCCCAGTCACACCCGCGCTCCTGAACCGACTTCGCGGGTCGAGCCGGGATCGGACGCCGGAGGCGGTCATGTCGGAGTTGGAATCGTTGCTCCATGAGGACGGCCAAGAGACGTCCGCCGTGGGCGAGGCGGTCGTCACACACAGCCTGGACGAGATCCTGCTCGGACTGATCGCACTCCGCGAGGACGGTACCCACGGCACGGGACTTATGGACGACATGGCGACGTTGTTCGACGTCGAGCCCAGCCCTGGAACCGTCTATCCGCGTCTGCACGACCTCGACGAGTCGGGCGTACTCGCCAGGCACGACTTGGTCCAGACAAAGCAGTATGCAATCGACGACGAGTCGGCGGCCCGAGACGCGCTCGAGGACGCCATGTACGAACACCTCACTGTCGGACTCTTCCTTCACGCTGCACTCGACGCGGTGTGAGGGGCCACCCCTATCCACTCCCCCCTTCGTAGTCGCCTACTCCGGCGTCCACCCGCAAACCGTACACTCCGTTGCGCCCGCTGTGTGCAATCCACCACAGTCAGGACACTGTAGCTTGTTATAACTCCGGTCCCAGCCGGTTGCCTCGACGTCGTGACCGCGCTGTGCGAGGAACGCGTCGAAAAGCTCGTCGTCGCCGGGTGCGGACGCCATACATGCTATGGTATACCACACCACCATATAGCCTTTCTGGTCGCGCTGGCAGCCCCGTACATACGAACGCATCGACGACGGGCACTGAAAATTGAGGGCGGTCGTCCACCCCGACGTTCGTTGTCACCGTCACGTCCGTGAAGACTGCCGCGCGAGCCGGTGGCTCGGTGGGCCTAGCATCGGAAGAGTGGGTGGTGGTGGGGGGAGTGGCACCGCGGCGGTGCCAGCAGCAGTCCATGCCAACGTTTGGTTGATAAATCTAGGGCAGTGATTTTTGTTTATGATAATTTAGGAGTGGAAGTGTATCGATTCACTATCGGCCGCCAGGGAAGAGCCGGACAACGAATTACGGTTATCTGGGGATGAGCGAGCGGCGGCTGATTTCATCTATTTTCAGATGTTATAGTTTCTGACAGGGGGCGACGACGGCCTACGTTGCCGACCCGGGCGTCACTCAAACGGCGGTTTGAGTCAC
>CAYUFG010000045.1:10904-13896 GCA_964443815.1 uncultured Halobacteriales archaeon
CGACGACGGCCTACGTTGCCGACCCGGGCGTCACTCAAACGGCGGTTTGAGTCACCGCGCTGCCTAAGCCGTTCCCCGCCGTCCCATCCCGTGCAATGACATCCACTCGATCGCTACTCGTCGTCGCTGTCCTGGTGGCTGCCGTCGCCGGGGTCGCGGGCTCGGCGCTCGCCGTCGGCCACGATGCCGGCGAACCAGGCAACGAAACCATCACGGTCACCGGGTCGGGTGACGTCTCGGTCTCACCCGACTCGGCTGTCGTCCACTTCACCGTTCGCGCCAGCGGAACGAACGGCACCTCCGTTAGTGAGACGGTCGCCGCAGACGCGGCCGACCTCCGTGAGGCACTTTCCAACTCCGGCATTCCCGACGAGGGCATCCAATCCGTCGGCTACGACGTCCATACAGATCGCGAGCCAGGGGGCGATGTCGAGGAGCAGTACGTCGCCCGGCAGCGCTTCGAGGTGACGCTCGACGACGTCGAGGGTGTCGGCTCAGTCATCGACACGGCGGTGTCCAACGGCGCTGACGAGGTCCACGGTGTCCGCTTCACGCTCTCGGAAGACGCACGTGCGGATGCCCGCGACGAGGCCCTGCGAAACGCCGTCGAGAGCGCCCGCGACGAGGCGAACGTCCTCGCCGACGCGACCGGGCTTGAGGTCGATGGCGTCAGCGCGGTCTCGAGTACCGGCACCGATGTCCGGCCATACCGGCTCGAGGCGGCCGCCGTCGCTGCCGACGGCGGCGCCAGCACTGACATCGACACCCAGGACGTCACCGTCTCAGCGTCGGTCCACGTCGTCTACGCGACCGGTTGATCACTCCTCCACGACCGGCTCGTCCGTGACGTCGCTCGCGAGCGAGCGCAGATCCGTCGCGGTGAAGGTGAGGCTACCTGCCCCGACAAGGATTAGGAACCAGTAGACACACAGCCTGTACAGCAACACGAGCGCTGCCGCCACCGCCGGCTCGATCGTCGTCACGGCGAGTAACATTCCCGTCACGGCGAACTCCACGCCGCCGATGCCCCCGGGGAGCGGGACCGCGGTCGCCAACCCGCCGACCGGGACGACGAATAGCACGAGCCCGAACGCGATCGGCTCGCCGACAGCGGCGGCGCTCGTGTATAGCGGCACGGCGAACAGCGTCCACCCCAGCAGGGCAAGGCCGGCCGCGGCTGCCATCGCGCGACGGTCGGTGGCCGCCGCGTCGAAGGTCGCGAAGTAGCGCTCGATGCCGGCGTCGACGGTCTTCGGGGTGAGTTTCGCCGCCACGCGATCCGAGACCCGGCCGATAGTCAGTCGGAGCAGCCGCGCCACGGCCAGAACGAGCCGCCGGAGCAGGCCCCGCCAGTAGACTAGCATCAGCCCGAGCATGACGAAGACGAGGCCGACGAGGACGACACCAAGGAGGGCCACGTCGACCAACCGCGATGGCGGCAGCGTGAGGACGACGTAGCCAATGCCGGCGAACGCGAGGACGACTGTCGAGAGCAATCCCAGAAAATCCCCGATGGTAACCACAGCCAGACTACGGTCGAGGTCTAGGTCGGCCTCGCGGCCGATAGCGTAGGCCATGATCGCGATGCCGCCGGCGTTGCCCATTGGGAGAATCTGCTTCGCGAGCATGCCAGTCCCGTAAGCCGCGAACCCGCGAACCGGGCCTAGATGGCCGCCGGCAGCTATGAGTACCCGGCGCATGGACTCCGCCCAGCAGGCGACCGCCCCCAGCACCGCCAGGAACCCGGCCGCGAACCACGGGACTGACGCCCCGCGGAGAACGGCCCAGATTGCGGCGGGGTCTAGTAGCAGGAGAAAGGCCACGAGCGTCGCGATGGCGATGGCGAAGCCGACGAGGGCGCGACGCATGCCCGAAACGGTGGCCGCGATGACTATATGTGTACTCCCCATGGAGGACACCGATTATGTAGGAGGGCGCCGTGCGTGTGGGTGTCATGTCCAGAGAGACCTGCCCCTCGGGAGGGTGGCCCGTATGATGGATCCGACGGCCCCACGTCGTCGCTGGGGCTGGGGGGTCGCCGGTACCGAACCCGACCGCGAGACGGTGGAGGAGCGCAAGGCCTTCCTCGAATCGGAACTTGGCTTTCCGAATCTGCCAGTCCTCGAGCCGGTGCCACTCTCCGAGGCCGACGTTCCGGATTCGACGCTGTCGGTTCCCGAGTCGCTGTTTGACTACTGTACGGACGAGCGGGCGGCACGGGCCCGGCATACCTACGGCATGGCCCGCCCCGAGACGATCCGGGCCTTTCACGGCGACTTCGCACCCGCGCCGGATCTCGTCGCGACGCCCCGTACCGAGGACGAGGTCGCGGAGGTGCTCGCGTGGGCGTCCGAGGCGAACGTCGCGGTCACGCCGGTAACCGGCGGCACGGGTGTCGTCGGCGGCAGTGGGCCGCCACAAGGAGAGTTGCGATCGCGATACGACGGCACGCTCGCACTAAACTTGGGGGAACTCGACCAGGTGCTCGAGGTCGACGAGACCTCGCGGACGGCGCGCATTCAGGGGGGCGCGATGGGCCCACACCTCAACGAACAGCTCCGCGAGCACGACCTGCACCTCCGGCATTACCCTCAGTCCTACCAACTCTCCGGGCTTGGCGGGTGGATCGCGACACGCTCCGGCGGCCACTACGCCACCCGGTACACGCACATCGACGAACTCGTCGAGAGCGTACGGATGGTCTGTCCCGCGGGCACGTTCCAGACCCAGCGGCTGCCCGCCCACGGTGCGGGCCCGGACGCCAAACGGCTCGTCTGTGGCTCTGAAGGCACGCTCGGAGTGGTCACGGAGGCGTGCATGCGGGTCGAGCCTAGACCGGAGTACCGCTCCGCGGCCGCGGTGTACTTCGACGGCGTCCAGCCCGCGGCCGACGCCATCCGAGCCGTCGTCCAGTCGAAGCTCACGCCGGCGAACTGTCGGCTGCACGACCGCGTCGAGACAGACATGTACGGCCTGGGTGACCTCGACCGGG
>CAYUFG010000046.1:0-13894 GCA_964443815.1 uncultured Halobacteriales archaeon
GGGCCGTTGAACTCGTAGCCGTCGATGCGGTGGGCGAAGTACTCCACCATCTCGTTGCGCCGCATCTCGCCGTCCACGACGACGTCGAGCCCGGCCCGCTCATGTTCCCGGGTGATCAGTCGAGCGGCGTCGTCCTTCGCCTCGTCGAAGTCTGTATCGTCGAAGTCGGCGTCCTCGTCCTCGTGGAGTTCTCGGGCGCGGTGGAGCCACGTCGGTTTCGGGTACGACCCGACAACGGTCGTAAGCAAGAAGTGATCGTTCGGGTGGTCCCGTGGGCGGAACTGCTCTCGGGTCATGCTTCCACCTCCGGCTGGCTCGCGGCAGCGAGGGCGTCGAGTTTCCCCTCGAACTTGTTCACGGGCAGGTAGAATAGCTCGGTATTGGCCGTCGCGTAGATTGTCCCGAAGTCCTGAGCCGGTGTCCCCTCGTCGAACCACTCGACGCGTTCGCGGACGGTGTCGGCCGATTCGACAAGCGTGTTCTGGCCGTCTACGACCCCGAGCGCCACGTCGTCGGCGGTTCCGTACTCCTGGACGTTGTACAGCGATGCATCCGCGTCGGAGACGAGATCGTACCCGACGGCGTCGATGCCGGCGTCCAAGAGGTGCGCGTGGACCTTCTCCTCGAGGGCACCCCAGTAGGTGTGTACCACGACGTCGGTGTCGAGCGCACCCGCCACAGCGTCGATCGCTTCGCTTGCCCGCTCGTCTGCCCCGTCAGATGGTGGCTCGGTGACGAGCGAAGGCTCGAGTAGGAACAACGTGTCAACATCTGGGAAGTTCGCCGCCTCGCCCGCGAGGAAATCCCCGACGGCGGCCAGGAAGGTGGCGTCGTCGCCGTAGTGTTCGTCGGTCGCAAGATCCGAAAGTGAGTACGGTCCCGGAAGGACGGCCTGTAGTCCGTCGTCGACGTGATCGGCGGCCGCTGTGAGTTCCTCCGCGACATCTCCGTCCGCGGTTAGTTCGCCCGTTACCGCAGGCTCGCGGTAGAAGTTGTTGTTGTCGTAGTACCTGACGATCCCTCGTGTCTCAACGTTGTCGTGGACGGCGAGTGGATGGGCGAGCATGTCGTCCCAGCGGAGTTGTCCCTCGACGACGAGGTCCAGGCCGGCGGCCTGTTGGCGCTCTACGATTTGGGTGCGCGCTCGGTCGTAGGCTCCCCGCGTGGCGTCGTCCTCGTCGCCGTCGACGAGGTCCTCCTTCTGGTGGCCCTTCAGATCGGCCAGTTCGTCCTTTGCCCAGTCCGGCAGCGGATACAGGCCGGGCGTCGTCGCGCGGACACGTGTCATTGCTTCGCCGTAGGAAATGCGGAGCTTTAATATTTCCTAATCGGTTTCATGCACTCTAGTTATTTCCACGGCTCGGGACGAGGTGGAGGACGACGAGTCGTTCGTTCGGGTGCGCCGCCTCGGCGACGATCATCGTCGTCATGCCGTTCGTCCTGGCCTCGTCGCGGACGGCGTCGATCCCGGTCAACGAGGAGATCAATAACAACGCCTCACCCTCCGAATCGAGCACTCGCCGGAGGTCGGCCAGGAACGGGTCGACGACCGCCCGGCCGGACTCGCCGCCGGAGAGTGCCGTCTCCATCCAGTCGTCCCACTCGCGGTCCGCCGGGGTCGGCAGGTAGGGGGCGTTGAACACCACCGCGTCGAACGTGGCGTCACGGAAGGGGTCAAGCAGGTGGCCGCGAACCACGGCGAGGCCGTCGGTCCGAGCCTCGCGGCAGGCGTGTGGGCTGACGTCGCTGGCGATGACTGTGGCGCCGGCCTCGTCGGCGATCCGGCGCCCAACGTAGCCAGAACCGGTCCCGAGGTCGAGGACGCGTTGGTCCCCATCGAGGTGGGCGACTGCGGCCTCAGCGAGGAGTCTCGAATCCTCCGCGGGCCGGTAGACGGCGTCGATGTCTCGGACGTCAGCGAGCCGCGGCCGTCCCTCCTCAGTCATCGGGGTCGCCCACCTGCCACGCCAGCCGGCTAAGTTCGGCGAACGCCTCCGGGTCTAGCGCTTCCGGCCGGTGATCGAGCAACGATCCGTCCACCTCGGCGACGACGGCGTCCGGATCCCCGAGGCCGGAAATGTGGGCGGTGTTCCGGATCGCATTGCGGGTCGTCTTTCGACGCTGTGTGAAAATCGCCTTCAAAAATCGCAAGAAGAAGGCGTCGTTTGGCACCGCGTACTCGGGGTCGCGGGGACGCGTCCGTACGACGGCACTGTCGACGGCCGGCGGCGGTTCGAAAGCCGTCGGCGGGACCGGCTCGACTATCTCGACATCTGCGTAGTGGGCAACGGCGACCGATAGCCGGCTATAGGCGTTGGATCCTGGGGCGGCGGCCATCCGCTCGGCGAATTCCTGCTGAAGCATGCACACGAGGGGCCGACCCGCGGGGAGTAACCGGAACAGGATCTCGCTCGAGGCGCCGTAGGGCAGGTTCGATACCGAAGCTGTGAACTCCGTGAGGTCGACCTCGGTCGCGTCGCCCTCGCGGACTGTCAGGTGGCCCGCCTCGATCTCACTGGCGAATTCGTCGCGCAGGAAGTCCGCCAAGACCGGGTCACGCTCGACGACCGTGACGTGTTCGGCGACGGCCAAAAGCCGGTCGGTCAGCGCGCCTGTCCCGGCGCCCACTTCGAGGACGTTTCTCAGGTCCGCGTCGACCTCGGTTGCGTACATCGGTAGTCGGTCGAGAACCCGGTCGTCGACGAGGAAGTGCTGATCGAATCGGGGGTCGCCACGGACGCCGGCTCGCCGCATCAGTGCGTCGGGATCGCGTCGCCCGGTCGCGGCCTCGTCCATCAGTCCTCGGGTTCTCGGCCGACGAATGTGCGATACTTTAGGTCGTCCTCGCGGAGTTCCTCGATGATGCGCTCGACGAGGATTTCCTCGGGGTTGTGCAAGCCGTCCACGCGTGATTTGAGATCCTCGAAGCTCTCGAACGGGCGGCGGTCGCGGTTGTCGAGAATGGCGTTGCGGAGCTTTTTGCCGATCCCCGGGAGGAGATTTAACTGGTGGAGGCGGAGAGTGATGGGTTGTGCATCGTTGTAGAAGTCGACGAAGCGTTCCTCGTTCTCCGCGACGAGGTCGGCGACGGCGTACTCGAGTTCTGAGGCTGCACCGCTCGGCAGGTCGGCGTAGTCGATCCGCGTGACGGTCTCGACCACGTCGGCGTCGAGTGACAGTCGGTCCTCAATCGACACCGCTGAGACGTCGGTGACGACGCACTCGTAGAGCGCGAAGTCGGTCACCCCCATAGCAAAGACCAGTGGCTCCTTCCGGTGTTGTGGCCGGTCGTCCTCGGACCGGCCGTGCGCCAGCACGTCGAGCACGACAGTCTCGTCGCGCTCGTCTTCGGACATATTCACAATTTACGGCCAGTGGCTACTTAAAGGGTCGCTCAGGCGTACCGTCGCACGACATCGAGGACCTCGTCGAGTTCGTCGCCGTCGAGCGTGAACCGCTCCTGGGCGTAAATCGCGCGGAGTTCGTCACGGTCGCGTGGTTTCAGGTCGACGATCTTGTGGGCGGTGGCCTCGTCGACCTTGTCGAGTTCGAGCAGGTCGGCGATGAACTCGCGGGCTTCCTCGGGATCGAGGTCGGCGAACCGGTTGACGTGCTCGATCGCCCGAGCGAGTTCGTAGCGCATCTCGCGGTCCTCATCACCGGCCCGCTCGTCCTCCAGGCCCTCGAGGATCTCCTTTGTCTCGGCGATGGTGAGGAACTCTTCCGACACCTTTTCCTTGAAGATGGTCATTCCTGGGGGGTCAGATGGGCGGGCGCGGCGATCACAGTCTTCTGGCTGTCGCCGTCGGTAATCCGGACCTTGAACGCCCGTCCTTGGTTGCCCTCGACGACGCCGGTTTTGCCATCGAACCGGGGGTGGTACCGGCCCTTCGGGACGCTCGGATCGATCGAGAGGTGGACGCTCTCGCCCGCCTCGAACTGCTGGACTGCTCGCTGAGGCGGTGAGGTGCCACGGTCCCGAGGATCGTTCTTGAGTTTGTTTCGGGTCCCCTTTCTGGGGCCGTGAGAGTTCGGCATCTTGTAGCCCGATACTCCGCTCGGACTGATAAAACGTGCGTTCCATGGGCGTCAGCCCGGACTTGGGCCGCGATCCAGGTTAGTTAGCCACCGATCGTCGGCACAGCTGGCCGGTGGTGTCGGTTCGGCGCCGGACAGCCCCGCTCACAGCCCGATTGGATCACGTCTGGCGATGACGACGAGCGCTGCCACGACACCCGCGGTCAGGACGGCTCCGAGCAGGAAGGGCGCCCAGACCGCGAAGACGTAGATCGCTGTCATGACGGGCGGGCCGACCGTGCGGCCCAGACTCCCCGCACCCTGCGTCACGCCGAAGGCACTTCCTTGCTCGGCCTCGCTGACTGCGATCGAGACCATTGTCGTGGTCCCGACCGAGAGCAGGCCGTTACCGGCAGAGAGGATCGCTAGAACTACGAGCAGTGCCAGCAGCGCGCCTGAGAGACCCGCCACTGCTGGCAAGAATCCGCCGATACCGGGGGCGAACGGCAAGAGCACGAGCGAGACGAGGAGAAGGGAGGCGCCACCGACGGCAAGTTGGGGCGGCCTGAATCGCCGGGAGACGGCTCGAATCAGCACGCCCTGGTTGACCGCGCCGAGGACGCCGATGTACGTCAGTAATAGGCCGGCCCAGGCGGCGTCATAGCCATAGACGTCAGCAACGAACGGGACGAAGGCGACGGTGACTCCGGAGAATGCGATCGATACGACGAGGAAGATGAGCACGAGCGGGCGGAGGTCGGGATCCGCCAGCGCGCATCGGAACTGGGCGACGAGACCGTTCGTCGCCGCGGGCCCGCGCCGGCGGTCAGGCTCGGGCAGAAAGAAGGCAGCGGCGCACAGTGCAAGAAGACTCAGGACGGCAGCGAGAAAGCTGGGTAGTGAGAACTGTGTCGCCGGAACGAACGACGGCAGGACGGTCTTAGCTGCCTCGACGACCGCGTCGCTCGCGACGAGCGCACCGAGCGCTGGCCCGAAGACGAAGCCAAGCGCGAACATCGCTCCCACGAGCCCTAGGGCGTTCGCACGTTCTTCGACGGGCGTGACGTCTGCGACGTACGCCTGTGCGGTCGCGATGTTGCCACCCATCGCTCCGGCGAGCATCCGGGCGGCGAACAGCGCACCGAGCGCGCCGGCGACGCCGAAGGCGGGTTCTAACTGGCCACCGAGGCCGAAGATCGTCCAAGCGACGACGCTCCCCGCGAGCGACAGCATCAGCACCGGCCGGCGACCGCGTTCGTCCGAGAGTCGACCGAGGACGGGTGCGAAGCCGAACTGAAATAGCGAGTACGACGCCGCGAGTAGCCCGATGAACACGTCGCTTACGCCGAAACTGCGTACGTAGAAGGGCAGGATGGGGATAATGACCCCGAAGCCGACGAGATCGATGAAGACGATGGCCAGGACGATCACGAGGGAGCGACGGCGGGTAGCCGGCTCGAGGTCCGCCTCGATGGCGGTCGCCCCCGAGCTGCTCATCTGGGGGCGTCAGCGCTGCTATACGGTCGCATACGTCGCCAACTGCCCACGACGGGCGGTCCCACCGCTGGCTCTCAGATCCGGCCGACGTTCTCGACCGAGACGGACTCCACGCCCTCGACCTCGCTAAAGGCCTCTTCGACCGCCTCCGTCCCACCCGACTCGTCCGGGACGAGCACCGTGGGGATCAACGCGACGAGGCCGAATGCGACGTCGTCTCGTTCGAAGCCGTTGATCTTCGCGCCCTCCGGTAGTGACTGTTCGAGCCGCTCCTGGAGGACGTCGAGGTCAACCTCGGGGCTCTCCGGCATGACTTTGATCGCGGCAGCAACCTTCCCCATGTTCAGGGCCCCGTGAACCCGCAATCCGGGCACTCGTAGAGGTTACTCTGTTTGCGGCACTTCGCACACCGGTAGATCTGGTGGCCGCAGTCGGGGCATGAAAAGCCTGCGGCGCTGGTCCCTGCGATGTTGATCCCGCAGGAGATGCACTTCCGCTCGCGCTTCTGCTCGCCTTGGCTCATGGGCGACTCTATCGTGTGGGCGCTTTTAACCGTTGTCAAACCCGGGTCACGGCCGAGCACGCAAAGCGACCTCAACCGCGCTCCGGGTCGTCGGGGCCCGACCGGCGTGTCACCAGATCGGGTGCCGGCACCGCCGATCCCGCCGGTTCGCCATTTTCCCACTCGTAGAACCCGCGCCCACCGGCGAGGCCGGTATCGCCCTCGGCGACGAGGTCACGGAGGATGGACGGAGGCTCGAACCGCGGCCCCAGCGCGTCTGCGAGCGTCTCGAGCGTCGCCAGCCGCCGGTCTAGGCCAGCCCTGTCGGCGCGCTCGAGCGGGCCCATGGCGTGGCCGTGGCGCTCCGCAAAGGCGGCGTCGACGTCCGCGACTGATGCGACGCCGTCCGCGAGGATTCGCATCGCCTCCACCTCCGTCGCGAGGGCGAGCCGCGTCGAGACGATCCCAGGGTGGTCGGCGACCACGGCGGCGACGAGGTCCAGACTCTCTACGAGGGTACGCATTCTGTCGAGGGTCTCCGCGCTCGTCTGGTCAGCGACGACCAGTTCGGCCACGGCGTCGCCGAGCGGGTCGGGGAGTTCCAGCCCGATGGCGCGGTCCGGATGGCGCAGGCCAGCCGCGGCCACCGTGACGGAGCCATCGCCGATCGTGACCGCGAGAATCGTGTCGCGGTCGACCCACTCCTCGAGCGTCGCAAGATTTCCGCGGAGGGTCTGTGGATCGCCAGGACTGGCGAGTATCACGACGGCTGCGTCCGCGACTGCCGCCTCACGATCGGTCGTGGGGTCGAGCCGCTCGATCGCCTCCTCACCGACGGCTCGCTCGACGTCGTCGACGGCGTCCATCGCCGCGGCGGCCGCGTCGTCCTGGAGCCGGACCGAGTGCCCCGCCACCGCGAGTAGTTGCGCGAGGGCACGACCCTGGACCCCGGCACCGAGGACGGCGATTTCCATACATATACTGGGAAACGCTGATCGGTTAAGCGTTTACCGTCGGCCTTTATTCGCTGCCACTCCAAGGGATCCGTATGCACGCTGAGTTCGACTTCGACGGACGAGTTGCCCTGGTCACGGGCGTCGGCGGCGCGCTCGGCAGTGCCGTGGCCAAGGCCTTTGGCGACGCCGGCGCGACAGTCTGTGGTCTCGACGTCGTCAGTCCAGAGAGCGACGACTTCCTGCTTGACGAGCCGGGTCGCATCGATTTCCACGAGACAGACGCGACGGACGAGGCCGCAGTCGCGGAGACGGTCGACGATGTCCTCGACGCCCACGGCCGCCTCGACGCAGTGGCGAACATTGCGGGTACCTGGCGCGGGGGGGACCCCCTCGAAGAGACGGAGCTGCAGACTTTCGACTTCTTGTTCGACGTCAATCTCAAAACCATGTTCCTGGTCTCGAAGCACGCCATCCCGTACCTCCGCGAGTCCGAGGGGTCGATTGTCAGCGTCTCAGCACGCTCGTCGCTCGAAGGGGGTGAGGGGGACGGCGTCTACCGCGCCACGAAGGCCGGCGTTCGCCTGCTGACCGAGACGATAGCCGAAGAGAACCGAGGGACCGTCCGCGCGAACGCCGTCATGCCGAGTGTCATCGATACGCCGATGAATCGCGATATGATGCCCGAGGCCGACTTCGAGACGTGGGTCGATCCGTCCGAAATTGCCCGAACGGTCTGTACACTCTGTTCCGACGCCACGCCGGTGACCAGCGGGGCCGCCGTGCCGGTCTACGGGGAGGCCTGAGACTGCGCTGTCTCGATCGCCGCCAGTCGCTCCTCGAGGTCGTCGATACGCGCGGACTTGTCCGCTAGTTCGGCTTCGAGTTCGTCGACACGATCGGCGAGCCCCTGGATCGACGCCAGGGCTACCCCGTCCGCGTCGACTGTCGCAATCGATTCGTCGCCATCGCCCAGGTCGAAGGCCGCGTGGAAGTCCTCGGCGATCGGCCCCATGTGCGGAGCCGCATCGCCGTCGAATCGCCATCGCGAAACATCGAGCGACCGGACACGCTCGAGGACCGTCTGAATGTCGACGGATTCGAAGTCTGTCTTCGCTGCGCGGGTGCTCGTGGTATTGAACGCGCGAGCGTGAATCGGCATCTGGAAAACTGCTGCGTCGTCGCGGTCGGCTCGAACCGGTTCGTCGCTCGAGTCGCCGACCACGAACGCGCCATCGTGGCCGTTCGTCCTCGCGTTATAGCCGGTCGCGAAGCTGTACTCGCCGTCGGCGACGTTATCCGACCCGCCAGGCACGACAGCGCCGGACGCCAGGGCCCTGTTGTAGTATCCCCCGCCGACCGTCGAGCGTCGGCCTCGTGCCGCGTTCTTGTGCCCGCCCGCGACGGTTGCGGCGTCGTCCGTGGCGTGGTTACTCCGGCCACCCCCGGCGGTCGCGTACTCGGCGGTCGCGGAGTTTGCGCCACCGCCGGCGACCGTCCCGAAGCGGCCGTCGGCGTGGTTGCCGATGCCGCCGCCGACCGTGCCGGAGATGCCGGACGCCTCGTTGTTGATGCCGCCACCGACGGCCGATCGCGGCCCCGAGGCCTCGTTGCTTCGACCGCCGGCAACGGTCGCAGCGCTTCCCCGTGCCTCGTTTCGGATCCCGCCGGCGACTGTCGCCATCATACCCTCGTCAGGGGCATCATCCGTGCCCGTGACGTTACCGGCGCCACCTCCGATCGTCCCGAAGTGGCTGTGGACTCGATTCGGCAAAGCGCTGTCACTCTCGTGGTTCCAGAGTCCCCCGCCGCCGATCGTGGCGCCGGCGGCGTCGGTATCGATCTCGTTGAGGTGGCCCACGCGGTGGTTACCGCTTCCCGTGTAGTCATCGTCGTCAATTTCGATCCTTGCGGGTGGATGGAGCTCCAGCCCGGTTTCGTCGTCCACCTCAACCCGCCACGCCTCCTGGCTACGCGCCACGGCTGCTCCTGCCTTGCCGACCTGGACGCCCGTGATGGCTCCGAGTCCACTCAAGGCGGCGAGGCCGGCGAGGATTCCCCGTCGTGAGGTCCGGTCGGCGCTCGTGGATTCCGTTCGCTGTTCCGCGTCGTTGATGGTGGATTCGTCAGGCATGGGTCTAGTGCTGACCAAAGTGGCCGCGAGTGACGGTCGATAGGGAGCCGGTCTACCAAAGCCTTCGGCCCGGGTGGCGAACCCTTTTGAGGCCGTCCGACCTGCACTCGTGACGAATGAGCGACGGAGGGCGGTCCCGATGACCATGGACGAGAGCATCGACGAGCTCCGCGAGCGCCGGGAGAGAGCGCGGTTGGGCGGCGGCGAGGAACGCATCGAGGCCCAGCACGACCGCGGCAAACTCACCGCACGTGAACGCATCGATTACTTCCTCGACGACGACACATTCACCGAGTTCGACCAGTTCCGCACTCACCGCTCGCACAATTTCGACATGCAGGAACGGGAGTACCCGGGCGACGGGGTCGTCACTGGCTACGGTGATGTCAACGGCCGGACGGTATTCGTGTTCGCACACGACTTCACGGTGTTCGGTGGGTCGCTCGGCGAGGTGTTCGCGGAGAAGGTCACGAAGGTGATGGACAAGGCCCTCGAGACCGGGGCACCCATAATTGGCCTGAATGACTCCGCAGGTGCGCGCATCCAGGAGGGAATCGACTCGCTGGCGGGGTACGCGGAGATCTTCCACCGCAATCAGCAGGCCAGCGGCGTCGTGCCCCAGATTTCCGCGATCATGGGGCCCTGTGCCGGCGGTGCAGTCTACTCTCCCGCCATCACCGACTTCATCTTGATGGTGGAGGACACCAGCCACATGTTCATCACCGGACCGGACGTCATCGAAACGGTCACCGGCGAGGAGGTTGGCTTCGACGAACTCGGGGGTGCCTCGACCCACGCCTCAGAATCGGGCGTCGCTCACCTGACGGCCGCCGACGAGGAGGCCGCGCTCGACGATCTCCGACACCTGCTCTCCTACCTCCCACAGAACAACGTCGAGGACCCACCCCGAGTCGATCCCTGGGACGACCCGGAGCGGCGGGACGACGAACTCACCGACATCGTCCCCGACCAGCCACAGAAGCCTTACGACATGACGGACGTCATCGGCCGGATCGTGGACGAGGGCTCCTTCTTTGAGGTGGCCGAGGCCTTCGCCCGAAATCTCGTCATCGGATTCGGCCGGCTCGACGGCCACGCCGTCGGCGTCGTCGCCAACCAACCCCGTGTCAATGCCGGGACGCTCGATATCGACGCCTCCGTGAAAGGGGCCCGATTCGTCCGGTTCTGTGACGCCTTCAATATCCCCATATTGACCTTCGTCGACGTTCCGGGATTCATGCCGGGGACCGACCAGGAGCACAACGGCATCATCATGCACGGCGCTAAGCTGTTGTATGCGTTCTCCGAGGCAACCGTGCCGCTGCTCACGGTGATCACGCGGAAGGCATACGGCGGGGCCTACGACGTCATGTCCTCTAAGCACATCGGCGCGGACGTAAACTACGCGTGGCCGACTGCAGAAATCGCCGTCATGGGCCCCGAAGGCGCGGTAAACGTCCTCTACAGCGACGAACTCGAGGCTGCTGACGACGCTGACGCGCGCCGCGAGGAACTCGTCTCCGAGTACCGCGAGCAGTTCGCCAACCCGTACACGGCGGCCGATCGCGGCTTCGTCGACGACGTGATCGAACCCCCCGAAACGCGACCGCAACTGATCGACGATCTGGAGATGCTCCGGTCGAAGCGGACGAGTCAGCCGGACCGCAAACACGGTAACATCCCCCTATGACGACCGAGGGCGCGTCAGCGGATCCGCAGCCTCCCGGGGTCGCCGAGGCCCTCGCTGGACTGGCGGATGCCGAGGCCGACGAGGCGGCAGCAGTCGCGGTCGCGATCGGTGTACACCTCCGGGACCAGGAACTCGTGGCGGCTGCCGGGACAAGGGCCGGCGGCGACGAGGCGAGTTGGGCGGGCCGCCGGTGGGCTTTCGCGGGTCGCCTCGACCGTTCACGGGACGCCCCCGTGCGGGTTTCCCACGGGACGCCAACGGATCCCTGGACGGCTGCGGGACGGGCGGACAGACTGTAAGCCGGGCCGATTGCCACACCCTTTTGGTGGCCACCTTCGTTACGCCGGGTATGTTCGAGAAGGTCCTCGTCGCGAATCGCGGCGAGATTGCGGTTCGTGTGATGCGAGCTTGCGAGGAACTCGGCGTCGATACAGTTGCGGTGTACAGTGATCCCGACCGCAACGCGGGCCACGTACGGTACGCTGACGAGGCCTACAACGTCGGGCCGGCACGGGCCGCCGATTCGTATCTCGACCAGGAGGCTATCGTCGACGCGGCGAAGCGGTCGGGAGCCGACGCCATTCACCCAGGTTACGGCTTTCTCGCGGAGAACGCCAGTTTTGCCGCCCGAGTCGAAGGCACCGAGGGGATAACCTGGGTGGGGCCGAGCAGCGACGCAATGGAGCGTCTGGGGGAGAAGACCCACGCCCGCCAAATCATGCAGGGGGCGGATGTCC
Organism: uncultured Halobacteriales archaeon; assembly: GCA_964443815.1. Lineage (GTDB taxonomy): Archaea > Halobacteriota > Halobacteria > Halobacteriales > Haloarculaceae > CAYLJD01. The sequence goes on from CAYUFG010000046.1 coordinate 11,531, forward strand.
CGATCGTGCCGGGCACGACCGAACCGGTCGACGATCCGGAGTCGGTGATCGAGTTCGGCGAGGAACACGGATTCCCGGTGGCAATCAAGGCCGAGGGCGGTGGGGGTGGTCGGGGCATGAAGGTCGTCGACAGCGCCGACGAGGCCGCGGACCTCCTCGAGAGCGCCAAACGCGAGGGGGAGGCATATTTCGACAACGACTCCGTCTACCTCGAACGGTTTCTGGAGAACCCCCGCCACATCGAGATACAGATACTCGGTGACGATCACGGTAACGTCCGCCACCTGGGCGAGCGGGACTGTTCCCTCCAGCGGCGTCACCAGAAGGTCATCGAGGAAGGCCCAAGCCCGGCGCTGACGGACGACCTCCGGGAGCAAATCGGCGAGGCCGCCCGTCGGGGCGTCAGGGAGGCGAACTACACGAACGCCGGCACCGTCGAGTTCCTCGTCGACGACGAACGCAATGGCGGCGAAAGACTTGGCCGCGACGCGGACTTCTACTTCCTCGAAGTCAATACCCGGATCCAGGTCGAACACACCGTCACCGAGGAACTGACCGGGATCGATATTGTGGCCTGGCAGCTCCGTGTGGCCGCCGGAGAGGAGATCAGCTTCGCCCAGGATGATGTCGATATCGACGGCCACGCAATCGAGTACCGAATCAACGCCGAAAACGCAGCCGAGGAGTTCGCGCCGGCAACCGGCGGATCGCTCTCGACGTACGATCCGCCAGGGGGGATCGGCGTCCGTCTCGATGACGCGCTGCGTCAGGGTGACGATCTCGTGACAGACTACGACTCGATGATCGCAAAGTTGATCGTCTACGCCGGGAACCGCGAGGCCTGTCTCGAGCGGAGCCGTCGGGCCCTTGCGGAGTTCGACCTCGAGGGCGTTGTGACGATCATCCCGTTCCACCGGCTCATGCTCGACGACGAACGCTTCCGCGCCGGGACCCACACGACCAACTATCTCGACGATGAGTTCGACCGCGAGCGGATCCACGCGGCCCAGGACCGATGGGGAACCGAAACGGCGGCGGCTGACGACGGCGAGGTGACCGAACGCGAATTCACCGTCGAAGTCGACGGCAAGCGGTTCGAAGTCGCGCTGGAGGAACACGGCGAGCCCGCGATCGAGGTTCCGTCGGGCGGAAACTCGGGCACACAGCCACGACCGGAGCAGGCTGGACCCAGCTCCTCGAGCGACGATGCCGGTCGGCAGGCGGGCGGCGAGATCGTCACCGCAGAGATGCAGGGCACGATTCTCGACGTGAATGTGTCCGAGGGTGACGAGGTCGCCGCCGGCGACGTGCTGCTGGTGCTAGAGGCGATGAAGATGGAGAACGATATCCTCTCCGAGTTCGACGGGACCGTTGCCGAAGTCGCCATCTCCGAGGGCGAGTCCGTGGATATGGGCGACACGCTCGTCGTGATCGACTAGCCCTATGCAGGAGACCCGCCGCGCGGTCCTGTCCGGTATTGCGGAGGGACCGGTGTCCGGCGGTGCGCTCGCGGCTGACCTCGGCGTGACCCGAACGGCCGTCTGGAAACACGTCGAGGCACTGCGCCGCGACGGATTCGAGATCGAGGCGGGCGAGGACGGGTACGAATTGGCTGCCGTGCCCGAGTTCGGAGGACCCGCGGTCGCGTTGGGCCTCGATGCACCGTTCGAGATCGAGTACCACGACGCGATTACGAGTACGAACGACCGCGCTCGCGAGCTGGCCGGGGAGGGCAGGGAGGACGTGGTCGTCCTCGCGGACGAACAGACCGGCGGCCGTGGCCGGCTCGACCGGGACTGGCGGTCGCCGAGTGGCGGCGTCTGGCTCTCGGTCCTGCTCCGGCCGGACCTACCGGCATCGTCTGCACCGTTGTTCACACTCGCTGCGGCAGTTGCGACGGCTCGCGGCGCCCGCGAAGCAGGGGTCGACGCCGGCATCAAGTGGCCAAACGACGTGGTGGTTGCGGGCCGCAAACTCGCCGGCATCCTGACCGAGATGGAGGGTGAAGCCGCCCGGATCGCGTGGCTCGCGGTCGGCGTCGGTGTGAACGCCAACGTCGATCCCGTCGAACTCGCCGGTGAGGACACCGCAACCAGCCTGTCGGCCGAGCGGGGCGACCCGGTTGACCGTCGGCGGTTTACACGACGCCTTCTCGAAGAATTCGACGACCTCCGGGGCGATCCGGACGCTATCTTACCGGCCTGGCGCGACCTCGCCGTGACTCTGGGCACGCGGGTACGAGTCGACACACTCCGAGACAGTTTCGAGGGGATTGCGACCGACGTGACCGACACCGGCGGGTTGGTTGTCGAAACGGCCGACGGACGGCGGACCGTGACGGCAGGCGATTGCGAGCACCTTCGA
>CAYUFG010000047.1:0-13727 GCA_964443815.1 uncultured Halobacteriales archaeon
TCGGACACGGGCGATGGGACGCCCTGAATGTAGTACGTCGGTCGGACGTTGGCGTAGGTATCGAGCGTCTTCCGCAGGGCGACGTTCAGCGACCGGAACCCCGAACCCACGGGCGTCGTGAGCGGCCCCTTGATCGCGACGCGGAACTCGCGAATCGCGTTGACGGTATCGTCGGGGAGGTTTTCGTCGTACTTCTCCCTGGCGGTCTCGCCGGCGAAGACGCGCATCCACGCGACGTCCTTGCCGGTCGCCTGCGCGGCCGCCTCGAGAACCTGCTGGGCAGCGGGACCGACGTCCGAGCCGATGCCGTCACCGTACAGTATCGGGATGATCGGTTTGTCGGGGATCGACAGTTCGTCAGCGTCCTCGTCTACTACTTCGATGGGGTCCCCGTCATCGGGAACCTCAACCTGCTCATATGCCATGTGGGCGATTTTCCCCCGCGGGTCTAAAGGCGTGCCGCTTTCCCGCACGCATCCCACTTGTACCGTGGCTGGTCGCAACGACAAACGATTTGGGTGGCTCGGCCGAACCCCGGCTATGAGCGACGTGGACCTCGCGGCGGAGCGCTACGAGAAGTGCCGGGAGGCGGGCGAGATTCTGGCCACGGTGCGCGACGAGGCGGCCGAACGGGTCGAGGTCGGCGCCAGCCACCTCGAACTCGCCGAGTGGGCCGAGGATCGGATCCGCGAACTCGGCGGCCAGCCGGCGTTCCCGGTCAACATCTCCGTCGATGAGGAGGCCGCACACGCAACCCCATCCGTCGGCGATGATACCACGTTCGGCGAGGAGATGATCAACCTCGACCTCGGGGTCCACGTCGACGGCTGGCTCGCGGACACGGCAGTGACGGTCGACCTCTCCGGCAACCCTGACCTCGTCGAGGCCTCCGCCGAGGCGCTTGACGCGGCCGTCGCCCTCGTCGAACCGGGTGTCGAGACCGGCGAGATCGGCGCCGCGGTCGAGGAGGCCATCGATGGCTACGGCTTCAATCCGGTCGTCAACCTTACCGGCCACGGCCTCGGGCACTGGGAGCAACATACGGAGCCGAACATCCCCAACCGGGCGGTCTCACAGAGTGTTTCGCTCGAGGTGGGCGACGTGGTCGCGCTCGAACCATTCGCGACGAACGGCGGCGGTAAGGTTCAGGAGGGCAGTGACGAGGAAATTTGGGCGCTCGAACGGGAGCGGTCGGTTCGCAACCGACAGGCCAGGCAAGCCCTCGAGCAGATCACGGAGGAGTTCCGCACCCTCCCGTTCGCCACTCGCTGGCTCGATGTTGACCGGGCCGAGATGACACTCCGTCGACTCAGTCGTCAGGACGTCGTCCACGGCTATCCAGTCCTCAAGGAGGACGACGGGACTCTCGTCAGTCAGAAGGAACATACGGTGATCGTCACAGAGGACGGCGCGGAAGTCACGACGCGGTCACGTTGACGGCGCGATGGCGAGCCGGGCGTCGCTGTGGTGACCAAGCGACCGGCGGACTCTACGCGTTGTTCATCCGGCGAGCGGTGGTCTCGCCGCAGGCGTGGCACTCTTTCACGCGGTAGGGCTCGCGCGAAAACTCCGCGTTCTGTCGCTTGCCGCTCTCGGTCAGTATCCTGACGCTCACGGTGTGTGGAGTCAACCGGCCACAGTTATCGCACGCCTCGCTCATATCGGCCAGGCCGTCGTTCTTGGTCGCCATCTGGAACGTGATTCGCCCAAATAACGCATAAAAAGGGTTGACTGTTGATGCGTTTTGAACCGTTATATCGGCAGACGTGACCGGGATGACCTCGAATATCGATGGAGATTGCCCGATATCGTTTATCGCGGTATTTGCGGCTGTCGTAGACGGACTTGCGGCTGAACGGCCGATATCCTTAAATACGGGGTTGGACCCTTGTGACGGGCCGCCGTCGAGGCTCGGTATGGAGCAGGTATTCGCCCCGTGGCGGATCGAGTGGGTCGAGCGCGACGAGCAAAACCCCGAGATCGACGGCTGTGTCTTCTGTGCCCTGCCCGACCGCGGCGCGGACCGCGAGCATCGCATTGTCGCACGCACGGACCGTGCGTACGTCCTCCTCAACAACTACCCATACAACCCCGGCCACGCGATGGTCGTCCCGACCGTCCACGAGGGCGACTACACCGCGCTCGACGAGCGCCACGCCCTGGCGAAAGAACGACTGATCCAGCGGACGCTGGATGCGATGGACCGCGCTCTCGAGCCCGACGGGTACAACCTCGGCTACAACCTGGGGGGAGACGCCGCTGGCGGCTCGATCGGCGACCACCTCCACGCCCACATCGTGCCGCGTTGGGGTGGCGATACCAATTTCATGCCGGTGATCGCCGATACGAAGGTCATCGTCGAAGCCGTTGCCGACACGTACGACCGACTACACACCGCGTTCGCCAACCAGGACGGCGCTGTCGTGGCGGACGCGTCCCACGCGGTCGAACTCGACTGAATCCCCGCCGAAGCCACTTTGGCATCCCCCGGCCAAGCCGTGGCCATGTCCCGGAGCCGAGCACTCAGACGGGTCGGCCTGCTCGTGCTCGGCGTGAACCTCCTCCTCGCGATCCTCAAGGGAAGTGTCTATCTGGAAACGGGCAGCCTCGCGCTCGGCTCCGAGGCGGTCAACAGCCTCGCCGACTCCGCCTACAGCTTCGTGATCGTCGGCGGCCTATACCTGACGACCCGGCCGCCGGACTTCGAACACCCACACGGCCACGAACGCATCGAGCCCTTCGTCTCCCTGTTCGTGGCGCTCGGCATCTTTGCCGCCGGGGCCTTCGTGCTGTGGCGATCCGTCACAACACTCCTGAACGGGACGGTGACGGTCAGCCGCGGTCCCGCCGCAGTCGTCGTGTTAGCTGTGGCCGCCGCGGTCAAGTTCGGCCTTTACCGGTACTGTCTCGCGGTCGGCAAGTCACAACGTTCGCCGGCCCTCGTCGCGACCGCCGTCGACAACCGGAACGACATCCTCACTGCGCTCGCAGCGATGCTCGGAGTCGCCGGCGCGGCCGTTGGCTATCCCGTCCTGGATCCACTGGCCGCAGCCGTCGTCTCGGTCGGGATCCTCTACACCGGTGTCGAAGTCGTCCAGGACAACGTCGACTACCTGCTCGGTGCGGCCCCGCCGGACGACCTCAGGGCCGATATCGTGCGTCGGGCACTCGACCACCCCGAGGTCGCGGGCGCACACGACGTCATCGCTCACTACGTCGGCCCGGAGATCGACGTCAGTCTCCACATCGAGGTCGAGGGCACGCACACGTTACTCGAAGCCCACGAGATCGAATCGGCGGTCATGGAGTCGATACGTGAGTTGCCCCAGATCGACGACGTGTTCGTCCACGTCGATCCGAAGGAGGCCGGAGAGTGGAAACCCGACGAGGAGGTCGATCGCCTGGTTGGCGACCGCGAGTAGCCGATCGGTGATTCGCCGGCGGGACACGGCGGCGAGACGTTCAGGTGATCTGAGGAGAATACATACAACTCCAGTGGTGAGCGGACGTCAACGAGCGTCCCGTAAGCGGCTGTCACATCACCTCACGTGCGACGATTTTGGCCGGTGGTTTCGGGGTAGAGTCAGACCGGCTGACCCAGCGCGTAGACCGTCCCGTGGCCGGTTACCTCGGTATCCACGACGTCGCCCGGTTCGAGCCCAAGGCTCTCGCCCCCGGGGATGGCGATCTGGCGGTAGGCCCGGTCGTAGCCCACGACGGAGTCCTCGGTACCGTCCTCGACGACGAGCACCGAGCGTGTCTCGCCGACCATCGAGGCATACACCTCGCCAACCACGTCCATCTTGACGTCTGTCATCTCGCTCGAGCGCTCCTTCTTGATCGTCCCGCCGAGACCGTCCATCGCCGCGGCGTCGGTTCCCGGCCGCTTCGAGAAGCGGGTGATGTTGATCTTCTCCGGGCGCGTCTCACGGAGGAGTGCCAGGCTCTGTTCGTGGTCGTGGTCGGTCTCAGTCGGAAAGCCCACGACGAAGTCCGTCGAGAGCGTCCACTCGTCGAGGTAATCGTCGAAGGTCTCGACGACCTCGACGTATTCGGCGACGCTGTGTTGGCGACGCATGTCCCCGAGGACGTCGTCGCTGCCGGACTGGACCGGGACGTGCAGGAAGTTGTAGAGCTCGTCGTGGTCGGCAAACACGGCGGCGAGTTCCTCGCGGATGCCGTGAACGCCCTTCGGGTTCGCCATCCCGACGCGAACCCGGAAGTCGCCCGCAATCTCCTCGCAGATGCGGTCGAGAAGCACGTGCAGCTTCCGCTCGCCCTCATCCCAGCCGTAGACGCCGGTGTCCTGGCCGGTAATCCGCAATTCCTTGGCGCCGGCATGGACGAGTGCCCGTGCGCGCTCGAGGTTCTCCTCGACGGACGGTGAGTCGATCCGGCCCGTTGCCTGCTTCGTGATGCAGTACGAACAGTCGCTCATGCAGCCCCGGGCGATCGGGAGGATCCCGACGACGCCGTCGAGGACCGGATCGGTGTCCGCCGCCGGCGTGGGGCACTCCCCGTTGCGAACGTACTCGGGGACTTCGTCCCAGTGGAGGACCTCGGCGTCGATGCCGGCCTCGTGAAAGTCCTCGCCCTGCGCAAGCGCCATACAGCCCGTGACGACGAGGTCCGCGGGCGTTTCCTCGTCGAGTTCCCGCGCCCGCCGGAGCATGTTTCGCTCGGTCGTTTCGACGACGGTACAGGTGTTGAGGATTGCCACGTCTGCGGCCGCTGGCCCGTCGACGGGTCGGTGGCCGCCATCGCGGAGCGCCCGCTCGATGGCCTGGCTCTCGCCGCGATTGGACGTACACCCGTACGTCTCGATGTGGTAGCGGGCCATCGCGTTGTCAGGACCAGGCTGGGCGCGGACTAAAGCCCGACGGATCCCCCGCCGACGTCAGCGTTAACCCCGGACGGTCCCTGGACCCGACCAGTGACCGGGTTTCCGGGCCGTCGGCCGACCGCCGTCGAGGCGGCCGTGTTGATCTCCGGCGTCTCCAGCATGGGCATCGAGATCCTCGCCGGTCGACTGCTGGCGCCAACCTTCGGGAGCAGCGTCTTCGTATGGGGGAGCGTCATCGGCGTTTTCCTGGCGGCGCTCGCGCTTGGATACTGGGTGGCGGGCCGCCGCGCCGCCACGAACGCCTCCCGTGGGGCGCTCTCGGTCGCGCTTGTCGGAGCGGCTGCAGTGATTCTCATCGTCATGTTGAGCGCGGACGGCCTGATACGGGCCAGCGAGGCGCTCCCCATTCCGACGCGATTCGCGCCGCTCGTGCCGGTGACACTCCTCTTCGGGCCCCCGACTCTGCTCCTGGGATTCGTCAGCCCCTACGCGGCGGAACTCGTCGATGCGCGCAGTATCGGGGACGCCTCTGGACGGGTCTACGCGCTCGGTACCGGCGGGAGCATTCTCGGGGCCTTTGGGACCACGTTCCTGCTCATTCCCGCCTTTGGCGTCCTCTGGATCGGACTGTTCTACGCCCTGCTTACCGCCCTTGCCGGTCTCCTCGTCGCGCCGCGCTCGGCTATCGGACCCCAGGTCGGAGCCCTCGCGGTCGTCGCGGCGCTCCTACTCGCCGGGATCGTCGGCGGCCTTGGGCCGGTGTCCGGAGGTGGCGGGACCGTGTACGAGACGGAGACCGCGTACCAGCAGCTCCGGGTCGGCGACAGCGGCGACGTGCGAACGCTCTACCTCGATGGGGTCCGCCACAGCGCGATGTTCCTCGACGACCCCGGCCGATACGTCTTCGAGTACACTCGATACTTCCACCTCCCGTTCCTCTTCCGTGGCGACATCGACCGGGTCCTGTTCGTCGGCGGTGGGGGCTTCTCCGGCCCGAAGCGGTTTCTCCGAGAGTATCCGGGTGTGACCGTCGACGTCGTCGAGATCGACCCCGAAGTAGTGCGGGTGGCCAGGGAGTACTTCGACGTCCCCCGGACCGATCGGCTGAACGTCCACGTTGAGGACGGCCGCGTTTTCCTGGATCGCACGAACGCCACGTACGATGTCGTCGTCCTCGACGCGTACCGCGCGGACCGTGTACCGTACCACCTGACCACGGCGGAGTTCATGGACCTCGTCCGGGGGCGTTTGGACGCCGAGGGCGTGCTCGTCGCGAACGTCATCTCGGCCCGCGAGGGGAGCGCGAGCGCGTTCTACCGCGCTCAGTACCGGACGATGAACGAGGTCTTCCCGCAGGTCTACAGCTTCCCGACCTCGGAATCCCGCGCGTTGCAGAACATCATGCTTGTCGGGACGAAGAACGGGACGCTAGTGAGCGAGCCCGAACTGCGGAGCCGGAACGACGCCCGTGACATCGGCATCGACCTGCTGGATGCGGTCACCCACTATCGCGCGACTGTCGACGTGGGGGACGTTCCCGTTCTCACGGACGACCACGCCCCGGTCGATAGCCTCCTCGCCGAACAGCTTGGCGAGCGATACGTCATCCAGCGGACGAAGGGTGCCAACGCGACGGCGACGCCGTAACGCAGTCCTGTCGGCTGTGATCGCCGAACGGGCCTCCGGTCCGGCGCTGCGTAGCCACGGTAGTTCGGGCACTGCCTCGTCGTTTCCCGTCGGGGACAGTCCCGTTGGAGTGTCTGCCAGTCGACAATTACCGATTCTGATGCTCGGGCCGGAACAGTTTTCCCGGCACACTGGATGGCTGCCTACATGGCTGCGCCGTTTGCCGACTTCGCCATCCCGCCACTGCTCCACCTCGGGTTCCTGCTCGCGGGGTCGGCCGTGCTCGCGGCAGTGTTGTACGCCGTGCAGCCGCCGCTCACCCAGCGCACCGTCCTGGCGATGGTCCCGTGGGTGGTGACCGGGGCAATCCTCCACGTCTTCCACCAGGTCGGCGAGATCCTGAATGCCGCAGTCTACCCGGTCTGGGCGGAGCCACTGTTCGCCGCGCCGGCCGTCTACCTTACCACCTTCCTCGGCATGGGGACCGCCTGGCTCGTCGCCACGGCGATCGGCGTCCAGTCCTCGGTTGTCACGCGCGACCGGGTCGCGAGTTACCTCGCCGGCGCGGGGTTGGGTGTCATGCTCCCCATCCTGATCCTCTACGGCTACAAAGCGACGGACCCCATCTTCCAGCCGCTCCAGATCGTCCTGCCGGTCGGCGGCCTGCTGCTCTCGCTCGCCCTCGCGTTCGTCGTCTACATCCTGCTCGGGACGTGGCGCACCTACATTCTCGCCGAGGCCCGGCAGGTCGGGGGGCTCGTCATCTTCGCCCACACCTTCGACGGCATCACCACCGCCATCGGCTACGACCTGCTCGGTGCGACGGAGCGGTCGTACCTGCCGCGGCTGATCCTCGAGTTCGCCAGCGACTTGCCCACGTACGAATCGTTCGGCGCCGGCTGGTTGTTCGTCGTTGTGAAGATCGCGATCGCCGTGGGAATCGTCGCGCTGTTCGCGGACTACATCAGCGACCGCCCTCGGCAGGGCAACCTCCTCTTCGCCGTCATCGCCGTCGTCGGCCTCGGCCCCGCGCTGAACAACTTTTTCCTCTTTCTGCTCGGCCTGTGAACCACCGCCGGTTTAGTAGCGGCCGGGCGAATCCCCCGGTATGCAGCCCCACGTTCAGGTTGGCGAGGGCGACGTCGCCGACCTCGCGCTACTCCCTGGCGACCCGGATCGGGTTGATCGCATCGCGGATCACTGCGAGGACGCTGAGGTCCTCGCACACAACCGCGAGTACCGGGTCGTGAACGCAACTTACGAGGACCGCCGCGTCACCATCTGTTCGACTGGCGTCGGTAGCCCGTCGGCTGCGATTGCGGTCGAGGAACTCGCCGCAGTGGGCGTCGAGACCTTCCTCAGAGTCGGCACGACGGGTGCCCTCCAAGGCGACATCGACATCGGCGACATGGTGATCGCGACCGCCGCCGCGAAGGACGAGGGGACGACGAAACGGTACGAGTCGGTCGCGGTGCCGGCAGTGGCGAGTCACGGTGTCGTCACAGCTCTCCGTCGCGCCGCCGAGGCGCGTGATGAATCGGTCGCCCTCGGCCCCGTCGTCACGGATGACGCCTTCTACGCCGAAACCGAGGACTACGTCGCCGACTGGGAGGCTGCCGGCCTGCTCGCAGTCGAGATGGAGGCCGCCGCGATCTTTACGCTTGCACGAAGAAAAGGACTCGCCGCTGGGGCGATCTGCACGGTCGACGGCAACCTCGTGGAGGGGACACAGAAGACCGACCTGGCGGACGACGGCGGCGAACTCCCCCCGCGGGCCCGCAACAACGTCGGTCGGGCCATCGACATCGCGCTAGACGCGTCGGCTACGCTGTAGCTTGCAAGTATGGCTTGACATTCTCCCACGACTGAATTCGTGGGCGGCCGCTTTCTAGGTGTCACTCGGCCGCCGGGTTGAAGCTGAAAACAACCGCGAACACGAGTACGTAGATCGTGACGACGGCGCCGGCGGCGAGGAAGACTGCCTGGTAGTTCGTTGCGGAGAGCAACAGTCCAAAGCCCAGCGGCGCGGCCGTCTGGCCGATGCGCTTCAGCAGGTAGAGCGTGTTGACGATGCCCGCACGGCGCTCTCGCCGTGCCATCGCAGTCACGGTGCCCTTGTTTACGGGATCGAACGTCGCGTCGCCCAGGGTGTGAAGGCCGATGATCACCCCGAGCCACACCACGTCCGGGGCGAACGGGAGGATGCCGAGGGCCAGCCCGGACACGGACAACGACCCGACCAGGAGCCACTTTCTCGCGAACCGTCCCACGAGCGCCCCGGCGAACGGAGCCACGAGGATCAGTACCACGCCCCGGATCGAGAGGAGGACCCCCGCGACGACGACCGACGCACCCAACTGGCTGACGGCGAAAAGCGGGGAGAAGGTGAGCAGTGCGTAGCGGCTGAACCCGCGGACGAAGCCACCGGAGACGAGTACGGCTAGCGCCGGTTCGGCGAGATCTTCTCGCACGGCCCCGCTGTACTCGCCAAGGATCGACCGGAGTCGGTCCGTAGCCTCGGCTCGGTCCAGCGGCTCTCGTAAGGTGAGGTGGACGACGGCGGTGATCGGGAGTACGACCAGGAAGAGCAGAAAGGCCAGGTTCCAGCGAAGCCCTGCCAGGTACCCTGCGACTGCCGGTACGAGAACCGTGCCGATTCCGATAACCCCCACCCGGAGGCCCTGGCCAGCGGCGTTACGTTCTCCCTGATAGAAATCTCCAAGCAGCGTCACCGAGAGCGGATAGATAGCCGCCGCCCCGACGCCGAGACACGTCGCGAACGCCACTAACAGGGGAAACGACGGCACCACGACCATGAGCGAGCCGGCGAGCCCAAACACGGCGAGCGAGGGCAGCAGGATGGTCCGCCGGCCGTAGATGTCCGCGACGGCCGCGGCGACCGGGACAACGAGGATCGAGGGGAGCTTGTAGGCAGTGATGAGTTGGCCAGCTGTGCTGTCGCTCACACCGAGTCCGGCGGCGATCGCCGGAAGGGCTGGGGGCAGGACTGACCCGATTGTCCCGGCCGCGGAGACGAGCAGTACGACGACGAACCGGGAATCCGTCAGCAGGTCGGTGTACGAGACGGATCCACCCTGGCCGCCCGCGGGCATACACGCCGCTCACCGCGATCACCCAAATAGCCAGGGGACCGCGTGATCCACCGCTACTCGCAGTGTGGGTCGCCGCGTGGATCTTTACACGATAGAGACGGCCGAGCCGACGTTAGGCATCCTCGTCGATCAGCGTATCGGCCACTCGGTCGATATCGTCGCTTCCCAGCGCCGAGCGAACGAGCAACCGGCCGCCGATCACCGCCGGGCTCACCACCATGTCGGCGCCGGCCCGTCGGAGCTTTTCGACGTTGTCACGGTGGGTCGCCGCAGCCACGATCCGGACCTCCGGCGCCAGTTCGCGGGCCGTCAGGATGCTGAAGGCGTCCTCGGCGTCCTCCTCGGTGGCGGCGATGACTGCCCGGGCGGACTCGATGCCAGCGTCGTGGAGTGGCGTCTCGTCGCTGGGATCGCCGGTGAGCACCTCAATGCCGCGCTGTCGGAGCGAGGCCGCAGTGTTCGTGTCCGGTGTCACGACGACGAACTCGACGCCGTTGTCATCGAGTTCGTCGACGAGCGATTCCGTCAGATCGCCATAGCCGAGCACCAAAACGTGGTTCTCGAGCAGGTCGTAGTTGGTTTCGGTCATGGTTCCGAGTGCGCGTGAGAAGCGGGCCTCGATCGCGGGGCCGAGCACCGAGCCCAGGGCCAGTGCGAAGCTCGCCGTGCCGATCACCACCACCGACATGGCGAACAGCCGACCGTGAGCGGACTCCGCGGCGATGTCGCCGTAGCCGACCGTGCTCGCGGTGACGATCGTGAAGTACAGCGCATCGACCCAGGTGGTCAGGCCGTCGAACGTCTCCCGGAGGGCAAAACTCCCGACCGTCCCGTACACGAGCGTGCCACCAAGTGCCGTCACGGCACCGAGCTGTGCGACACTGAACGGCACCGACCGGTCGAACCGACCGTAGTTGACTAACAGCGCAGGCACGGAGAGCAGCGAGAGCGCGACTAGCGGCAACGAGAAGATACTCGATTGAACGAGGCCCTGAACGGCCGTCACGGGTAATAGCGCCACCGTCGCGTACCATGCGACCCGATAGCCCCGACGGAGACCGGATGCGCTACTCAGCAGGGCAAATCCCGTGAGTGTCCCGGTAAAGCCCGCCGCCTGGGCGACTACCTGTGGAATGACGGGCGCGAGCGGGCCGGTGGCCTGCTGAACGGTGATGTTCGCGATCCCCGTCGCCATCGAGAGCAGACCGACGACCGTCGGAAGCAAAATGGCCCCCCGGGTGTTGAGCCACTGGCGGCGGTCCACCCAGTCCATTGCGGTTCATTCCGCGGGGCCAGGGCAAAAATACCCCGGCTGGGCGGTCGACACGCATTTACCACCGGGCGCGTTTCTCCAGGGACATGGCTGCGCTCCCCGTTGAGGTGCTTCTCGGTATCTACCTGGGCCTGCTCGTCGGGGTGATCCCAGCCTTGATCGCGTGGTCGATGGCGTTCATTTTCAAGTACTTCACGGGGGTAACGCTCCCGGGGTTCGGGGTTATGGTTCTCTCGGTGGCTCTCGCTGGCGTCAACGGTGGATTGCTCGCCCTGACCGACAAGTCCATCACCCAGAATCCGGCGGCCCCGCGCATCGTCACGGCGATCCTCCTCGTCGCGATGATGGCGATGTACGCCCACAGCAAGGGCGATTCGATGGGAGCGGCGTTTCCCCATCGCATCTCCTTTCGCGGGTTGCGAGAGAAGACACTCTCGCTCGACCTAGCGGACGTGATCCCCGATCGCAACGAGGTCCGCATCAGCGTTGCCGGCGAGGTGGCCGACGTGGAAGGTTACCCACCGCTGTCGGCCGAGAAGCGGGCGGAAGTCCGCACCGCCGAGTTTACCTTTCCTGCAGACCTGCCGATCGGCGAACTCGAGGCCCGGTTCGAGAGCCGCCTCGAAACTGAGTTCGATCTGGGCCAAGCCGACGTCTCCATCGATGAGCGGGGTCAGGCAGTGGTCGCCGCAGCACCCCCGTTCTCAGGTCTCTCCAAACGGGTCGGCGAAGGCCGCCAGGCTGTTTCGATCGACGCCCTGCTCCCGACCGGGCTTGCTCGGGAAGACGAGGTCACGTGCATCACGGCGGACGCCACCGTCCGAGGGACAGTACTCAGCGCGCGGTCGGGCGACGGAACCGCCCCTGACCTGCCGGCAGGTGACGACACCGCAACTCCCGGCCAGTCGAGCGTCCCGGCCGAGTCCGCAGAGACCACTGCACCGACGACCAAGGGCGGTGACGGCCGGTTAACTGTCGCGGTCAGCCGCAGCGACGTTCAGCACCTGCTTTCGACCGATCAGGCGACAGTCGTCGTCGAGTCGCGCGGGACCCGCAGGGAGTACGAGGCGATCTCGTTACTGCGGCGTGCCGGCCGCCGGTTCCGCCGGATGACCGTCGGCGAGACCAGCGAATTCACGGGCCGGACGCTCAGCGAGGCGAACATCCGCGAGACCCATGACGTGGTCATCCTTGCCCGACGCGAGGGTGGAGACTGGCAACTCACTCCCTCTGGTGGCACCCAACTCGAAGCCGGCGACGAGCTGGTCGTCGTGGGCCGCCTCGACGCGCTCAGGGCCTTCGAAGGGGTGGTGGCCTGATGGCGGTTGCGCCCAGTCTGGCCGAACGTCTAACCGAACTGGGAATCCAGTTTGTTGGGTTGGCACTCCTCGCCGGGGTGATCGCCCTCGTCGCCGCCTTCCTATACCGGTGGTACGTGCGAGAGCGGATCCCCTGGGGACTGGCGCTCCTGCTGGGGCTCGCCGGCGTCGCCGCCTACCTCAACACGACGACAGTCCTCGGCGAGATCATCAGCGGGTCCGACGACGTCACTCAAGCCCAGGAGGCGCTATTCAACATCGGCGCGTTCGGCGCCGGTGCAGTCGGCGCCAGGCTCGGCAGACGGTCGGGCGACGGTTTCGCTGACGCCCTCTTCGGTGAAGCGACCGTCTCCACCATCGATGAGGGCGTCGGTCGCGTCGTGAAGGCGGTCGGCCGTGTCGTCACTGTCGAACTCCCCGAAGAGATCGACGATGTTGTCGGCTACGATCCGGTCTCACCGGCGACCAAGCAGGCGCTTGCCGGGCGCCGCTTCCTGTTCCCGAGAGGACTCACCGTCGACGAACTCCGCAGCCGGCTAGTCACCCGGATCAAGGCCGACTACGCCGTGGGACACGTGGACGTCGAAGTCGACGCCGATGGGACAGTGGGCTTTCTCGCGGTCGCGAGTCGCGCCGCTGGCATTGGCCCGACGCTCGCCCCGGCAACGAAGGCCATCGCCCTCCGGGCGGATCCCGCGTTCGCAGCGAGCGCTGGTGACGTCGTCCAGGTCTGGGCGGGCTCACCCCCAGAACGGTTGTTTACCGCTGAACTCCGCGGCGTTGCGGGCGACGTCGTCACGCTGGCGATCGACGCTGCGGATGTCGACTCGGTCGACCAATCTCGCCGGCACCGGCTAGTGACGTTGCCGATCGGCGACCGGACAGACCGGGAATTCGCGTCGATACTCCGAGCAGCCGACGAGACGCACACGGCGGTGACCGTTCAGTCGGGAAGCCCGATTGAGGGCCTCACCGTTGGCAGTCTCGACGTCACCGTTCTGGGCGTCACATCCCCGGGGAGCCAGCCCGATACGTTGCCCCCACCGTCGCGGATCATCGCTGCAGGCGACGTCGTGAACGCCATCGCGCGGCCGGAGGCACTCCGTCGACTCGAGGCTGCGGCCGCGGGCCCGGTGCCGGATGCGTCGGCGCCGACGACCGACGACAGGTAAGGCTCTTTTCGCCCGAGCGCCTGCCGACCGACATGGAGTGGCGGCTCTTCGCGACGCTCGCCGAGGCAGCCGGGTCGGACACGGTGCGCGTCGCTGTCGGCCGGGATGCCACGGTGGGCGACGCACTCTCGGCCCTCGTTGAGGAGGCACCGGCCATCGAGGATCGGATCTACGAGGACGACGGCACCCTCTACGACCACGTCCGGCTGCTGAAGAACGGCGAAAGCGTCTTCACCACCGGCGACGGCCTTTCGGAACCGGTCACAGCCGACGACGAACTCGCTTTGATGCCCGCGGTTAGCGGCGGCTGATCCCTCGTCTCCATCGCTGATTCTGCCGGGCAGATTTATGCTCGTCGCCGGCGGACGCCCGCCGGCGACC
>CAYUFG010000048.1:0-5629 GCA_964443815.1 uncultured Halobacteriales archaeon
TCCTCGCGCCACTTGTGCTCGCACTCGGTACAGACGAAAAAGCGCGTCTCACTCTCGTCTGCCGCGCGGATTTGCTGCATGTACCAGTACGCACGGTCGTTGCCACATTCGGGGCACAGTGCGTCTGTCGAGGGGAGGCCCTGGCCGTCGCTTTCGCTGACGTCGACAATTTCGCTCTCTTCCTGCCCCTGAGTGGTCACCATCTTCTCCTCGCTCCCCTCGTCGCGGCTCACCTCCGCGCCGCAACTACCGCAGACCCAGACGTCGTCCTCCACCGTCATCATCGAGCCGCACTCGTCGCAGAATTGCATATTCGGTGGTAGGTCGCTGGGGGGAATTAAGGACCCGGGTTCGAGTCCGAACCGCTGATGGCGCCCACGCCCAGGGTGGAACGTCTCAATACGACTCAGAAGCCGGCCGACACGTCGTTGTTCGCCGTCCACTCCGCACAGGCGTCCATATCGTCCATGACCTCGTCGTGGAACCCGCAGTACGGGGCGAGGTCTCCCTCGGCGCGGACGTACTCGAAGTGGGCGCAGTTACCGCAGTACTCGTCCGGTCGGCCTCGGTTTGCGACCGCTTCGCGGACGGTTTCGTCCGACACCCCGTCGACCAGGGTCCCCGCGCCGTCCGCAGACGGTTCAGGCTCCAGACGCTCGCCCTGATCGGCGTCGCCAACGGCCCCCGCCCCATCGCCGCTTGCGGTCTGGGTCGGGACTGTCCCGTCGGGACCGTGACCCAAGAGGCCGACGGCACCGCGACCAACATGTTCGGCCGTCTCCGTGATGATCTCCAGGCGCCCCTCCTCTGTGACGCGCATCCGGGCCGTCCCTCCGGGATCTCGGCGGCGCTTGAACGTCGCCAGCGAAATGAACAGACACCAGAACGTCGTCAGAGCACCTGCGCCGTAGACGAGTGTCGTCGAGAGTGCGAGGCCAGGGTCGGCAGCCAGCCAGCGATCGGGGTAGGCGAACACGAAGAGGACCACGCCGAAGGTCGCGAGGCTTGCTCCGATCGCGGCCCCCGCTCGTGTCGTGGGACTAGACGGGAGCACGGCGAAGATCCCGACGAAGACAGCTGGTACGCCGAGGCCGGCAAGAACGCCCGCGAGTTCACGCGACTCGAGCACCGAGAGCCCGGCGTACCCGCCGATTTCCGTCGTGGCGATCGGGACTGCTAACAGGACGGCGGCCGCACCGGCGGCGACGAGCCCGCGCCCGAGAGCCCGACGCTCGCGGCCGGCCACGCTCCGGACCTCCCCATCGTAGGCGTCGGACAGACTGGTCATGCCGCGCGGTTCGGCGTCACGTCACAAAAGGACCCGTCAGACGGCCGTCCGACGGCGGCGAGCCGAAAACCCTAATCGGACCGGCATTGAATCGCCGTCACATGAGCGATGCCGAGGACAGTGAGGAGGAGGATGGGCCCGCGGTCGAACTCGGGGACGGGCCGGCGGTCGAAGGCGCGCCCATCTCGAGAATCGCCGCCCGATTCCAGTGGGGCCGCGAGAAGAGCGCCATCGTAGCCAGGGAAGGAGAGACGACGATCCGGACGCCGGAAGGTCCACGACCACTTCAGGACGTCCTCGAGGACGTGGACGACACGTACTTCCCAACTCGGCAGGAGTTTGTCGCCGCCGTCCGCAATGTCGTCGGCCAGGGGCCGGTCGCCACCAAGGACTGAGGTGTCGAGGGGGTTTTTGTCCGATCGGGCCAACGGAGGACCATGGCCTTACCCATCGATCCACGTACTATCGACCCCGCCGATGTCGGTGAGGAACAGGCGACACTCGAACTCGCTCACGAACCGGCAATCGAGGTGGTCCGCGAGACGTGCGAGGCGACCGGTTTCGGCATCCCGGTCGAATTTTCGCCGTCGGAGCTCCTCAACGAGAAGGTCGACGCCGATCGCGACCCGTACTACGTGCTCGGTGCGTGCAACCCCCGAATGGCGGACCGGGCTCTCGACGCCTCGGATGGGCGGATCGGCGCCCTGTTTCCCTGTAACATGGTCGTCTGGGAGGAATCTCAGGGGCGCCAGCGCGTCTATCACGTTTCGATCATGCGGGTCGCCCGGCTCGTCGGACTGGCCCCAGACGACGAGGTATGGGCGGACATCGTCGCCGACACCGGCGACCTCGTCGACGAGTTCTTCGATCGGTTAGCCGACCACGAGGCCGGAACCTATCCGGCTCCGTCGCCTCACCCGGAACAGTAGAACTCCTACTCGCCGAGTTCCGTCGCGGGCAGTTGTGCCCTCGGCCGCGCATCCGAGGTGCGTCGACGCCTGTTGTCAGTCTCGAACTGTCCGCTGACGAGATCGACAAATCCGCCCGTGGGAGGCCGTCCCTACCACCCCGTGCATGCGCACGAGATACCCCCGGAGGTACACCCAGGTCGCATCGTGGATGTCCATCTACGGGTGCGCGTGCCGACGGTGCCGACGAGGCCGGCGAAGTCGCGAAATCGGGTGGCCATGACCGTGAGTCGGAGTCGGGGCTGCATCAGTAGCGAGACCCACTTCGGTGCTGTCCCGTATCCGGGGTAGCGACAAATTTCGTTTACTTCTGGCCACCAGACGCCCGTCTCAGGCGTCGAAATCTCCGAGTGAGGACTGGAGTCCCGAGACCATTTCCGACTTACGCCGGAGGTCGGCCAGGGTACAGGGCAGCGCGGACTCGAGCTGAGCGACAGCGCCGTGGAAAGTCTCGGCGACGGCTGGCTCGCCGTCGAAGGCGTGGCGGATGCCCTCGCGGACCTGCCAGACGCCGACCGGCGCCCAGTAGGCATCGCTCGCGTACCTGAGTACGAGTGCTTTCGCTTGCCGACCCACCGCTTCCAAGTGCTCCAGCACACCCAACCGTGAGGCGTAGTATGCCCCGGCGGTCTCGTCGACGTACCCCGTGCGCCCCTCGTAGCCCTCCCGTGCCGCGCCGAAGTACAACTTCCCCTCTGGATCGGGATTCCAGATGCTGCCCGGCGCCTTCATCTCGACGAGCTCGAACTCCCAGTTGCCTGGCGCGAGAATTATCCAGTACTCGTTGGCCATGTACTCGTTGTACCAAACTTGGACTTCGTCGATACCCGGCTCGTTCCGAATCGCGCCACGGAGGAACTTGCCCACGGTGTCGTCGACGGCGGTGATCGACCACCGCGTCGGAACGAGCCTGCGCTGGTTCGTCTCGCCGAGAGCGCCAGCGGAGAGTATCGTGTTGACGTCGTATACGTCGAACCCACGTCGGTAGAGGTAGGTCATCGCGCCCTCGGCCGCCCAGTCGTCGTCGGCCAGTGTTTTCTCGACCGGTCGTGGCACGTGCGGGTTTTCGGCGAGTTCCGCCCGCTGGGCCGTTGCCCGTGGTCCGGTCGGCGTCGAGATGTCGTCAAGTGAGAGGTCCAGGTCGGGAGCGTCCTTGAGCCCGACTTCGACGTCCACGGGGTGGTCGGCGATGGCCACCTCCCGCTGGGTCCCCACGAAGCCGTCCCAGACGTCCTCGACGTCGACGCGGGTCGAACGCTGGGAGTTCAACAGGCCAGTGCGGCGTTGAAGGACGTCGTCGATGTCGAGCCCGCGCCTATACCAGTCGCCCGACGTGGCGTATTCGGTTGGATTCGTGTCGTCGGCGACCGGTGAGAGGATGCCCGCGGAGACGTTCGGGTAGTTGGTCCGGCCGACGAACACCTCCGGGGCCGTCGAGCCGTATAGCGAGTCCCCCTGGACGACACGCTCGAACTGCCGCTCGACGTCGTCGAGGTAGTCGGTGATCTCGTAGGACTTCTGGCGGGCGAGCCGCCTGCGTTCGGCGGCCTCATCCCGCTCGAACCCCTCGAGGAACTCGTCGAGCCGCATCCACACGACCCTCCGGCGGCCGGCGGTATCAACTTGACTGTCATTCCGAACCAGTTATGGGGGCGGACTGATCGGTTACACGCCAATGGACGCCCGCGAACGTCGGTTTGGCATCACGATAAGCGGCGCCCACGGCGTCGATCACCTGCTCAAACGGGTCTTTCCGCCCCTGATTCCGATCTGGGGGATCGTTTTTGGTTTCCCGCTGTGGAAACTTGGCTTCCTCCTGGGAGCGCGGACGCTCGGGTCAGCGATCGGGCAGGCCCCGATGGGGCATCTGTCTGATCGGTACGACCGCCGGCTCATGCTGCCCGCCGGGTTCGTGTTGATGTCGATCGGATTCCTCTCCTTTCCGGTGCTCGCGGGCCTCGAAACCGGTTTCGAGACTTCGGTGGCCGGCGTCACGGTCACCGGCCAGTTCCTCGGGATGCTCCTGGCGTTGCTGTTCGTTGGCCTGGGCTCGAGCACGCTGCATCCCATCGGCTACCCGCTGATCAGCGAGAACGTCTCCGCCGACCGCAAGGGCCGCGTCCTCGGCTGGTGGGGGTCAGCCCGAGCCTTCGGGGACGGCACTGCACCGGCTCTGGTGGGCGTTGGACTGCTCTTTTTGGGGTGGGAGTGGATTCTCGTCGGCTTCGGGCTGCTCGGTCTCGGATACGCCGCGCTCCTCTACGTCTCCCTCGGAACCTACGAGACGCGGCCCGCAGAGCGCGTCGTGAGTGATGGGAACGACGCACCGCCGTCGATCTGGGACCGCGACCGACGGGTCTTTCTCTACCCGCTGATCGCCGTCTTCGCCGCATTCGTCATGCAGATCGTCGCCACGACTGGCACGACGGTGTTCCTCCCCGAGTTCATCTCGAGCGAGTACGGTTACTCATTCTCCATCGCCGGCCTCGTGGTGACGCCGGAGTCGACGGCGAGTTTCTATTACTCCGCGCTGCTATTGACCGCGGGAGTCGCACAGTTCGGGACCGGCCGCCTGGTCGACGTCTACGACACGCGCAAGGTACTGATCGGGTTCCTGATCGCCGGTTCGGTCACTCTCGTAGCCCTCTCGACGCTTGCCTTCTCGCCGTACGTCCTGTTGCCGGTCCTGCTCCTGCTCGGCGCGACGCTCTGGGGACTCAACCCTGCCCGGGATGCGATCGTCTCGGACATCGCCCCCGCTGAGGGCGAGGGCCGGACCTTCGGATACATCTGGACCGGCGCGCTCGTGATGTCCTCGATGTCGCCCGCAATCGTCGGCCGGATCGGCGATGTCGCGGGTCTCCGGCAGGCCTTCTTGATCGTCGCCGGTCTGGTTCTGTTATCAGCCCTCCCGATCGCGTTGTTGCTCTCGGACCGCGTCTACCGCGAGGCGGCCTCGGCCGATGCCGTACCGTCGGATTGATCCTGGACGGCGAGACTGCTTCGGAGCCCGGCGGTGCACAGGGAGACGTACCACGATCACCACCGTGTGCCCACGGGGCCAACTACCGATCGTGGTTGCCGTTCCGACGGCGTGGACCGCTCGAGTTCAGCCAGTCTCACCCGCGGACCCGGACTCCATGGCGGCGATTTCGGCCTCTAGCTGTTCGATGCGAGCCTCGAGATGATGGAACTGATCGTGGTCAGCGAGTTCCCGCGGGTTCTTCTCGATCTGGAGGACGTTTCGTGTGATCTTCTTCGAGGAGAGCTCCTGGTTCTTCTCGTCGAGATCACCTATGTCGAGCAACCTATTCACCGTCTCGAGTAGTTCGGCCTCCTCTACCGGCTTCACGAGGTAGTCGTCGAACGGCAT
>CAYUFG010000048.1:5729-13381 GCA_964443815.1 uncultured Halobacteriales archaeon
CGGTCCGCCGTCGGCGGTCGAGATAGGGGCACTCGCCGTCCAGAGCGCCGAGATGTACTCGCCGTCACTGATCGCCAGTCCCTCCGCCCGGACACGCTCCAGTTCCGCCCGTAGCGTCTCTGCGGATTGAATCGTATCGTCGGTCCGTGGTTCGAACTCTATGTCCGCGAGAACCCCGTCGAGTCGGGCGTCGGGAAGGGCTGCGAGCAATGCCTTGCCCGTCGCAGACGCGTGTAGCGGGACAGCCTCTCCTGGGTGTACGTCGGTCCGGACGGCCTCGTCGCCGCGCTCGCAGAAGAGAAAGACCGCATCCGACCTCTCCAGCACGGCGAAGTGCGACCGTTCGCCCGTTCGCTCGGCGAGACGTCGAACGCGGGATTCGATCTCGCTACCGTGGGGAAACCGCCGCCGGAGCCTGAGTCCGATCCGGAGAAACCGGCAGGACAGCCGGACCTTCGGACCGTCCCTCACGACGTAGCCGGCGTCCGCTAGTGTCTCGAGGTGGTCGTGGACGGTGCTCTTCGCCAGTCCGGTATCTTCAGCGATCGCCGTCACACCGCCGTCGACGCGCTCTATCGCCTCGACGATCGAAAGCGCGTTCTCCACGGCGTCGATCATGCGACCGATCGCCTCCGTCGAGCCGCTGTGGGTGATCGCCGTTCGGCCCTGCGGAACACGATACTTCCTTCCACACGCCCGGCACTAAACCCCATCGCCGTGTTCGGCGCTCCGGAACGGCCGGCGGCGGGGATGGGATGCCGTCCGTCTCGCCCCCTATCGATCTGGGGCCGTCGTCGCGACCGACAACGTTTGGCCCAGCCGAACACAATTTTGGCTATAGAGGGGCTCTATTATATAATTTCGACAATATTTAGATAATATAAACTGGGGGTTTTTCCGTCTCGGGTCCCTCGGCCAAGCCGGACAGATGATCGGGGACGATACCAGTTTGACCCACAACGAACGGGCGTACCTCCGGGACCGGATCGAGACGCTGGAGACCGAAGTCTTCGTTGGCCAACTCGGTCCGGACCACGTCCGGGATCTGGACCGGAACGAGGAGACAGAGGCCGATTGGCGGGCGTTCGTTCGCCGTATGGCCGAGCACGACTTTCCGGGTATCTCGGTGCCGGAACGCTACAACGGCGCTGGTGGAACGTTCGTTGAGACCGCGCTAGCCGAGCAGGCCATCGGCTATACCGGCGCCATCGTGCACGCATGCCAGATCTCCGAAACCCAGCACGTGGGCCGCACCATGTACGAACACGGCACGGACCATGTCAAGGAGACCTACCTCGCGCCGATGCTCGCCGGCGACCTGATCGTCTCCCAAGCCTACACCGAACCCTCGAGTGGAACCGACCTCGCCCACGTGGGCACGACAGCCGAGATGGCAAGCGGCGAGTGGATTCTCAACGGCGAGAAGCGGTTCATCGACTTCGCAAAGTATGGCGACTTCTACTTCACCCCGTGCCGGACAAGCGGCGCCGACGGCGAGCGATCCGGCGTGTCCTTGTTCGTGGTGCCGGCCGACGCCGCCGGCATCGACATCGTCCAGGATCAGTCAGACTGGCACGGATTCCGCGGAACCGGAGCGGCGTGGATGCGCTTCGACGACGTCCACGTGCCGGAGGCGAATCTGATCGGCGATGAGGGTGCCGCATGGGACTACATCACCGACGAACTCAACCTCGAACACGTCACGGTCGCGCGCTACTGCCTCGGGGCGAGCGAACGAGCTCTCGAAATCGCTGCAAACTACACCACCCACCGGAAGGTGAACGAACAGCCAGTCTCGCGATACCAGGCAGTCAACCACGCCGTCGCGGAGATGACGACGAAGCTGGACGCGGCCTACCTGCTCAATACCCGAGCCGCGCGGATTCTCGACGCCAATGGCGTCTCCGCTGGCCGAATGGAGGGCGCTATGGCGAAGTGGTTCGGCAACGACACCGCGTTCGAGATCGCCGACAGATGCATCCAGATCATGGGCGGCATCGGGACCACGACCTCCTATCCCGTCGAGCGCATCCAGCGAGACCTCCGGGCGGGCCGATTCCTCGGCGGCGCGTCGGAAGTCATGAAGAGCATCGTCCAGCACGACGCCTACGGTCGGCTCGAAGACGACGCTTTCGACGGCGAATACGTCGGCCGGGAGACCGAGGGCGTGCCGTGGCGTGACGAGACGGAGATTCCGCCTGGTGCCGACGACTGACCGTCTCAATCCCGGTCCCCGGGCAATAGATCGGCCTCAGGGTCACGCTCGCAGGGCCGTAACTCCCGCCGACCCGTCGGTTTGCCCGCCACAGCCCGAGAGATACACGATTGGTCAATTCCCCTCGCTCAACCGTCGTGCGGCCGCCCAGGATGGATCACGGTCGGGTGGTCGAACCCGCTCGCCGTCCGCGTATACGCCGGTCCCGGATTCGACCCGACCCACGACCGCGGCCGGCGTCTCGGCGCGTTGGAGAGCGTCGACGAGGGCATCCGCGTCGGCCGGATTCACCGCGATCACCAACGTTCCAGCGCTCGTGACGTGCCAGGGATCGACGGAAACCGCCGAGCAGACTGCGGCCACGCCGTCGCCGAGGGGCACGGCATCGCGGTCGACTTCCATCCGCACGTCGGCGCCGGTGGCCATCTCGACGAGCCCGCCCGCGATGCCCCCCTCCGTCGCATCGTGCATGGCGGTGACCTCGCCAGCCGAGTGGGCCGTGAGGGCGTCGCCCAACGCCGCGATGTCGTCGACGCGTTCTCGTGCGGTCACGATCGTTTCCGGATCCAGCCCCAGTTGGTCGGGATACCGCGTCGCGAACAGCCCGGCAACCTCGGCGGCCGGTCCAGTGGAGATGACGAGTGCATCCCCCGGACGGGCGCCATCCGGTCGAACGACCGCAGACGCGTCGCCTACGCCGAACGTGGTCCCGGCCCCCACCCACGAGCCCTCGATCGAGGGATAGCGCCCGGTATGACCCGCAACGATGCTGACGTCGAACCGCCGCGCGTGGTCGGCGATACCCCGCCACAGACCGGCGACAGTGTCGTCATCGAACGATGCCGGCAGTGACAGGCTGACTGTCAGGTGAGACGGTGCCACGCCAGACACGGCGACGTCTGTGAGAACGATGTCGATCGCGAGCCGGCCGGCCCGTTCGAGGCCGAGCTCGGGGAGGAGGGAAATCGGGTCGGTGGAGACGACGAGCGAGCGATCGCCGACGTCGACCACCCCAAAGTCGATGCCGGGCGTCGGGCCGAGCCGGACGTCATCGCGGTCGGCCCCGAGGTTGGGCCGGATGACGCGGTCGAACATCGCCGCGTCGATCTTGCCTAGGTCACTCATCGTTCATCCAGGACCGTGACTTCCGCGGGGTCGAACCCCAGCGTGACCCGTCCTGCGGGTGGATTCTCACCTGTGGATTTGACGAGCAACTCTCGACCTTGCCAGTCGCAGTGGACCCGATAGGCGTCGCCCAGGAACTCGGTAGTCTCAACGCTCGCAGACAGCGTCACTGGCGCCTCCGAGTTCAATGAGAAGTCTTCAGGGCGGATCGAGACTGTGACCTCCTGCGTGCCTGGGGTCACACCCTCGAGGGGAATCTCCACCTCGTCCGGAGGGGTACCGACCACTACGCAAGGTGAGCCGTTCCCCACTGTCTCACCTTCAAGGAGGTTGTTGTCACCAACGAACTCAGCGACGAACCGTGTCGCCGGCCGCCGGTAGACCGTCTCGGGGGTACCGATCTGCTCGACCCGTCCGTCGGCAAGAACCGCCACCCTGTCGCTGATCGCGAGCGCCTCGGCCTGATCGTGCGTCACGTAGACGGTCGTGATCGAGAGTTTCCGCTGGATGTCCCGAACGATTAGACGCAGCCGCTCGCGCAGTTGGGCGTCCAGTGCCGAGAGCGGTTCGTCGAGCAGGAGGACGTCCGGTCCGGGGGCGAGCGCCCGGGCGAGCGCGACCCGCTGTTGCTGTCCGCCCGAGAGCGCGGTCGGCTCGCGGTCGTCCATCCCTTCCATGTCGACGAGGGCCAGAAGCTCCCGGACCCGTTCCTCGGTCCCGGTGTCACCGGGGGGATCCCGGTAGCGTAGCCCATAGGCCACGTTCTCTCGCACGCTCATGTGCGGGAAGAGGGCGTAGTCCTGGAAGACGATCCCGACGTTCCGCTCCTCGGGTGGAGCGTTGGTGACCGTCCCGCCGATCGCGACCTCTCCCATGTCGGGTTCCTCGAAGCCGGCGATCGTCCGGAGGAGCGTGGTTTTGCCACAGCCGGACGGCCCGACGAGCGTGAAGAATTCGCCAGCATCGACGGCTATTGAAACGTCGCTGAGTGCGGGGACGTCCCCGAACCCGACGGACACGTCACGCAAGGTAACGTCCGTCACGGCTCCCACCGCCCGCCGAGCCGGTCGATAGCGACGAAGCTCGCCGCCGTGACGGTGAGCAAGACCGCTCCCATCGCGGTGGCCGGGCCCAGACTTGGACCGATCGAACGGTTGCCGATGTAGCGCTCCAGAGCGACCGGCATGGTGTAACTGTCGACGCCCTCGGCGAGTAAGACCGTCGAATCGAACTCACCGACGCTGATCGCGAACGCGAACGCGGCTCCAGCGAGGACCGCAGCCGCGACGAGCGGAAGCTCGACGTCGACGAGCGCACGCAGTCGGCTGGCGCCGAGCGCACGGGCGGACTCCCTGAAGCTGGCATCGAGCCCACCGAGCGCCGGGGCAACGTTCCGCGTCACGAAGGGATAGGCGGCCGCCGCGTGGGCAAACACGATGGCGATCGGGCCGGCAGCCGTCAGACGGTAACCGAAGACGGTCGTCCCGAACACCGCCACCTGGAGCAGTCCCAGCCCGACGACGATACCGCTGACGGCCAGCGGCGCGGTTAGAATCGCCTCGGCCAGCCGACTCCCCCGGCCCCCTCGAACTGCGACGACGGCGACGACGACGCCCATTGGGACAGCCACCGCGAGCGTCCCCGCCCCGAAGACCAGCGAGTTGACGATAGCCGGGAATGGCTTCGTCGTTCCGACGGCTGCGGCGGCCTGCTGGGACAGCAGAAACTCGTAGTACGCGGTCGTGAACGTCCCGTCGGGGGTCGTTACGCTCTCCAGCAATAGGCTGAGCAGCGGTCCAACGAAGACGACCGCGACCACCACACCGTAGCCCAGCAGTGCGAGTCGGACCGGATGACGGAGTGTCTTCCAGCCGACAGTCAGTGGTCGCCGGGCCAGCGACCGTTCACCGCCGCCCGCCGCCCGATGGCGAGCCTCGTACCGCAGATAGAGGTACGTCAGCACGAGCGAAAGCACGGTTTCGAGAGTCGCGAGCGTCGCCGCCTCCTTCAAATTCAGTGATTGAACCCTGTCGTACACCCACACCTCCACGGTCGCGAGGTCGAGTCCGCCGAGCTTCAGCACGATGGGGAATGACATGAACGTGAAGATGAACGTGAGCAAGGATGCCGTCAACAGCGCAGGCCACAGCGCCGGTGCGACGACATCTCGAAAGGCCCGGAGGGGTGACGCGCCCATAGCGCGGGCAGTCTCCACCTGCCGCCGCTCGACCGACTCCCAGGCAGCGCCGACCATCCGGATCACGAGTGGGGCGTTGTAGAATGCGTGGGCGAGGACGATAATCTCGAGCGTGAACAATACCTCGACGGGGCCGAGGCCAACGGTGGCGAGCAGATCGTTCAGCGCACCGGTCTTGCCGAACATGGCCACGAAACCCACCGCGACCATGATCGCCGGCAGGACGAAGGGCAGGATCGTCAGCGATCGGATCGTCCGCCGTCCGGCGAAATCGTACCGTGCGAGTACGTACGCCCCCGGCAGGCCCAGTGCCACGCTTGCGAGTGTGGATAGTGCTGCCTGGTAGGCCGTGAACCCGAACAGGCCAAAGGAGACGCCAGGGAATCCTGACGAGGCCCAGTCCGCCACCCCCGCCGGGACCCCGACCGGATTCGCGAACAGATGGTGGGCGACACCGGTGTAGAATGGGTCCGAGAGGACGGCCATGAGCGGCCCGGCGGTCGGTCGTCCCGCCTCGAGGACCGCCTCGGCGAGGACGCTCCCGACGGGGTAGTAAAAAATTACCGCGAGGATCGCGACCGTGGCGAGTAGGCCCGCGGGGACGGCGACCCGCTCGGCCCACCGGATCATCAGTTACTGGCGACCAGGCGGGCCCACTCGTCGATCCACGTCTCGACGTTCCCCTGGAGGCGGTCGTAGGTGAAGGTCACCGCCTCCGGCGGCTCGTAGGCGTACTGCGAGAACTCCTCGCTCAGTTCTGCGTCCGTCACCGCGGGGAACTGGACGTTCCTGACCGAAATTTCGGCCTGGTGGGTCGGCCCGAGGACGAAGTCCATGAACAGCCGGCCAAGATCGAGATTGTCGCTGTCGGCAAACCTCGCCATGGTCTCGGGGTTCGCGTAGCCTTGGTCGTTGATGAAACCGACCTGGTGGCGGGACATGTCGACACCCTCCCCGTGGTAGTACACTTGATCGGTTGAGTAGGAGACGACCATCGGCGCCTCCTCGTTGAGGTAGGCGTTGTACGCGGGTTGCCAGTCGTCCAGGATACGGACGCCGTTGTCGAGCAGGCCAGACCA
The DNA here is from genome assembly GCA_964443815.1 of uncultured Halobacteriales archaeon. Classification (GTDB taxonomy): domain Archaea; phylum Halobacteriota; class Halobacteria; order Halobacteriales; family Haloarculaceae; genus CAYLJD01. The sequence continues at coordinate 12,346 of CAYUFG010000048.1, forward strand.
ATAGTCCAGATAGCCGTCCTCACCTTTCGCGTCGATGGTCCAAAGGAGGAAGGCTCGCCCGGGGTCTGACTGCTGGGCGTTCTGGGTAATCAGGGCGTCCTGGTACTCGGAGTCCAGGAGATCGTCGAAGGTGTCGGGCGCGTTCACAACGTCTTCGTCGTAGACCAAGCTGATGTAGCCGGTGTCATAGGGTATTGCCCGGCCCTGTGGGTCGATTTCGAGGTCCGGGTTGATGGCGTCCCCCCTCGAGAGGTCGCCACGGGATACCGCGAACAGCGACGAGTCGAGTTCCTCGTCCGCGCGGACGAGTTCGCCGGTGTTCAGCCCGACGTACAGATCCGCGTCGATGGCCACGCCCTGCTGCTTCCGTTGGATGTACCGATTGACACCGCTTTCGGGTGCCGTGAACTCGACGGTAACGTTCGGGTATTCCGATTCGAAGGCCTCCTTGAGGTAGTTCCCGGCGGTGTCCTCCCCTGTGAAGGAGTCGTAGGTTGCGATGCGAAGCGTCCCGCTTGGTTCGGGCGTAGCGGTCGGCGTTTGTCCCTGTGTTTCCGTCTCGGTCGGTCCCGTCGGATCCGTCTCGGTCGGCGTTGGATCCTCAGTGCGTTCGGCACTACACCCGGCGAGCGCGACTATGGCGCCGGCACTGGCTGTCTTGACGAAAGTTCGGCGATCCATTACTCGGTGGTTACACTCGGTGGTAATAAACGCCTCGCACCGGAGCGAACAGTACCGTGATGTCCCGGTATTCGAGTCAATGCTCCATCGACAACCCCGTTCATCAGTCCTTACCGACATCGAATTCTGCGTGAGCCCTTCGGCTCACCTCGGTTCTCGAAGAGGACACGATTCCGATTCGCCGACGATCGCCATCCCGAGATTCTTGTGGCCTGTCGGGGCCACGGTTCACCCGAGTCGAGCTCGCCCTGCATGGCGGGATCGCCGCTCGGCCAGATCCGAGTGAGGGCGTCGGTCACCCGTGCTACGATCGGGTACTCGCTTCCCTCGCCCTCCGTATGCGCCGGCCGGGATT
>CAYUFG010000049.1:0-13372 GCA_964443815.1 uncultured Halobacteriales archaeon
AAACGGGCACCGACTACGGCTACGAGCGACACTGTGAGCGGATTTTCTGGGACGTTCAGGTGGAGGCCCGGCGGTCAACTGAAGAATCCGGGGGTTCTCGATGATGGTATGCGAGTGAGTGTCATCGGCGGGTCGCGGTGTTCGGATCAGGGTGCGGACCTGGCGGCAGCCGTGGGCCGCCGACTTGCGGAAAGAGGTCACGACCTGGTCTGTGGGGGCCGCAGCGGCGTCATGCGCCACGCCTGCCGAGGGGCGAATGAAGCGGGCGGCCACACTATTGGGATCCTGCCCGGCGCCGATCGGTCCGCCGCGAACCCACACGTGGAGACGGCGATCGCGACCGGTCTCGGCAGTGCGAGAAACGTGCTCGTGGTGCTCAACGGCGACGCGGTGATCGCGATCGAGGGGGCCGCCGGGACGCTCTCGGAACTGGGCCACGCGCTCGACCTCGGTCGGCCTGTCGCGGGGCTCGATACACACCGGATCGACTGGCTAGAGGGCATCACTCACGTCGACTCGCCCGCCGCGGCGGTCGATGAGGTGGAAGGGGACGTGGGGGAATCTGATTGATTCCCACGAAAGTAATACCTACAAAGGTATTATTTGAGCCAGTCGGTGAAGGTCCCCTCGAAGAGTGTGTCGTCCTGGTTGTCGATATAGTTCGATTGCATCCCCCAGATGGCCTCCGTGAGCGGGACACCCGACTCGACAGCCGCCTCGACGTGCCGGTGTTTCCAGCGGGCCGGGGTCAACCTGCGATCTAGACGTTCGCGGAGTGGTTTGACGTAGTCGCGCGCCTCCTCGGTTGTAAGGCCGGCGAGTTCGAGGCCGTCGCGGGCGAACTCGAGCAGTTCGCCGCCGATTTCGTCGATAGCAGTCGTCTCGTCGCCGTCAGCGGTGCGCCAGACTTGCTCCGCCTGGAGACCCTCCCGCGTCGCGGCGTAGAAGTTCTCTCGGGCCCGCTGCCAAGACAGCGAACGAATCGGGTGCTCCCGTCGGGGGAGACTCTCCATGAGGCCCGCGAAGACGGCCTGGAACGCGACGGCGTCGCGAATCGTGGGCTGGCCGGGCAGGGGTCGAAACTCGATCCGGGCGTTCGCCGCCGAGCGGCTCGCGCCCCCGAACACCGGCCGGATCCAGCGCCAATAGCTGCCGTGTTTGTGGCGGAGGTGGGCAAAGTGGTCGTCGAAGCGGTCGCCGGTATCGACGTCCATGGGCACGATGCAGTCGTCTGCGGCGATGTCGTCGATTGCGTCCTCGACGGACTCGAAGTCCGGTGGGAAGCACACCTTCGGCTGGCGGTCGTCCGTCGGGTTGAGTACAGACTCGAACACGCCGATGCGGTGCTCCATGTGGGCCTCAGCAAGAACCGTCTCGGCCTCGACGGGGTCGTAGCAGTCCGGTGGGAAAAAGGGGGCGTTGACCCCCAGCGCGACGAGCGGGCCGGCAACGCGCAATGCGTAACGGAAGTACTCCGGCAGGTCGGGAGCGTGGGGGACCTGGTAGTGCGGTTGGATCGAGGTGATGAGGCTCTCGGGCATGACCGTGTCGGCCTCAAGGGTGACGTTTGGGGCGTCGATCCGACACCCAGAGGGATAATCACTGTTAGCCATCGCATGGTACCGCACCGCGTCGGACATGTTGGTCGCGATGCGAACGCCGTCGTACTCGACGCTGTCCGTGAGGTAGGCCGGACCCGTCTCCCCGACGGGCGGGACCGTCCACATGCCGTCGGCCACCAGGCGGATATCCTCGGCGGCGGTCTTCTCGAGTGCCGGCGCGAGGTTGGCCCGCAGATCCGCAGCCTGGGCGGTCAACCCATAGGCAGATAGCGGCTGTGGGCTCGTCTGCATCTCGGCGTTGTGGAGGCCGAGTTCCTTCTCGAAGCCGATCAACCCCAGTAGCTGACGGGGGACCCGCCGGAGTGCGTCGGTTTGATCGTCGGCGGCGTAGAGTTCGAGTTCGAGGCCCACGATCGCCTGGGCGTTGTCGAAAGTGCCTTCCCGAACCTCGGTCTTGAGCGTCTCGGCCTCCGTTTCCGCCCGCGCTTGGAAGTCGTCGGCGTCAACCGCGAGTGCCTCGCGGACCTGCGCGGCGAGTTCCGAGCCGGACATTCGTGACCGCTTTCCCGCCCAGGCGCTTCAATGGGGCGGTTCAGGGCGCCGGTGGTGGGAGGACAACGACCGGCCAGCGGCCTCCCGAGAGGAGCGCCCGCACGGTCGAACCGGGTGCTTCACCGGCGGTGTCGGGATCGCCGCGGGTCGCGCCCACGAGGACTTCGTCGACGTCGTACCGGTCGGCGACGGTCGAGATCGCGTCCGCTGGCGGCCCGTCGCGCTGCAGGATTTCGACCGTGGGCTCGACCAATCTGGTCCGCGCCACGTTCGCGGCGTCGCCGATGTCTTGTGCGGCCAGCTCCGGTTCGGATACGCCCAGTACGATGACCCGGTCGGCGGCTCCGAGTCGCCCACCGATGTAGTCACAGGCCGCCGCGGTGGTGTGAACGGAGGCCGTCCCGCAGAGCACCGTCGTCATAGAAGGGGCCGACGCCCGGGCGGCCGGTAGGTGTTTCGGGCACGACCGAAAGGGTAACACCGAATCCCGGCCAGACACAGTTGTGCGGGTCGAAAACAGCTTCATCCCGGTCAAGGGCGTCGGCGAGGCGACCGAGCGTTCGCTCTGGGACGCGGGGGTCGTCCACTGGGACGACTTCGACGGTGACCACGTCGGCCCGACCCGGGCCGAACGTATCGGCGCCTTCATCGACCGGGCCGAGGGCGCCCTCGCGGCCGGCGACGTCGCGTTCTTCGACGAACGCCTCCCCTCGACCGAACGCTGGCGGTGCTTCCGAAGCTTCCGGGACCGGGTCACCGCGTTCGACATCGAGACAACGGGCCTGAATCCCGACCGGTCGGTCGTGACGACCGTCACGCTCCAACAGGATGGCGAGACACGAACGCTGGTCCGTGGCGACGATCTCACCGAGGAGACGCTCCGAGCGTCGTTCGACGATGCCGGCCTGCTTGTTTCCTTCAACGGCAAATCATTCGACGTGCCCTTCCTCGAACAACACTTCGACGTCGACCTCGACCGCCCCCACCTGGACTGCATGCACGTGTGCCGACGGGCGGGGCTGAGCGGCGGACTGAGTGCCGTCGAGGGGTCGCTCGGAATCGATCGTGACCTCCCCGACGTGGACGGTCGCGAGGCGGTCCGGCTGTGGCGCGCCCACGAGGCGGGACAAGACGGTGCGCTGGAACGCCTGATCCAGTACAACCGCGAGGACGTGACCAACCTGCCGACGATACTCGACAAGGTCGTTGACCGCCTGACTCCGCCGGAACTTGCCGGGGCTACGCCGAGCCGTGACTGACTGCGGGATTTACTCCCTGGTGGTCACGCTCGACCGACCGACAACGGTCGAGGTCGGCGCCCTCGGTCAGGTCGACTTCGACGCCGGCGCCTACATCTACGTCGGGAGCGCCCACGGCCCCGGGGGCTTCGCCCGGGTCGACCGGCACCGCGAACTCGCCGCCGGAGAGCGTTCGGGCCGGCACTGGCACGTTGATTCCCTCCTCTCGGTGCCCGGGGCTGCAGTCGCGGAGGCAGTCACCACGTGCGGCGTCGACGCCGAGTGTTCGCTGGCGCGGTCACTCTCTGGCGAGTGGATCATCGGGTTCGGGTGTTCCGACTGTAACTGCCGGTCACACCTCGCTCGCTACGCGGATCCGCTCCGAGCGACTCGGGATGCGATAGGCGCACACCGCTCCCTCGCTCAGTCGGCGACCAGCCGGTAGCACCGCCCGGGCCGGTCGCCGTCCGCCCGCTCGGTGTAATACACGGCGTCGCGGGTGACCAGCGGGGCGCCGGTGGGGTAGCCGGTCCCACGAACCGACCAGGCCCGGCGCCCGTTCGCAGCGTCAAGCGCGTGAAGGCGGTCCGTATACGAGCCGACAAGGACGTGCTCGGACGTGGCCGTGAGGCCGCCGACGAGCCAACCACCGATGTCCGCCGTCCACTCGACGTGACCTGTCGCCACGTTCACGGCGTAGACGACGTTGTCCTGGGAGCCCACGAAGGCAATCCCATCCGGATGGACGGCCGGGGCCGACATCACCGCGCCGCCAGTCCGTACCGACCACACCTCCGATCCGTCGAGCACGTCAACGCCGTAGATTCGATCGTCCCACGAGCCGGCGATGGCGATGCCGTCGGCGATCGGGATCGGCGCCTTGATCGGTCCGCCGGTGTCGAACGTCCACACCCGTTCGAGGCCGGGGTAGGTCCACGCGTAGAGCGTGCCATCGTTCGAGCCCACGACCAGCCGGCCGGAGTCGGGATCGATACCGACTGTGGAGTGGGGGTGGTCGGTGGGGCGATCGTCGCCCCAAAGTTGCTCGCCGGTATCGGCATGGACGGCTGCGACGCTGCCCGAGTTCGGCGCGACGTACTCGACGGCCACGTAGCAGACGCCCTCGCGGTACACCGGGCTCGAGCCGATGGCGTCCCCGAGCGGCCGGCGCCAGCATCGCTCGCCGTTTTCGAGGGCGAACGCGTACAGCGCCCCGTCGTAGGCGCCGACGTAGACCGTGCCGTTGGCGATTGCTGGCGTGCCATGGATACCGCGGGCGGTCGGTTCGACCGCTGTCTCCCAGCGGGCCGTCCCGTCAGGCGCGAGACGTCGAACGGTGCCGGTATCACCACAGACGACGACATCGCCGTCCGGCGTGGGCATCGGCGAGGACTTCGCGGCGGTATGGTCACCGAGGTTGACTGGCACCGACCAGTCGACGGATACGTCGTCGGGAATCGCTCGATCGACGTATCCCAGGTTGCGGACGCCGCTCTGGAACTGGGCGCTCGCGCGGGCGTCGAGGCCCCGGCCCGCAAGTGGATCGAACGTCGACCGCCGGTTGGGCGCGCCGACACAGCCGGCCAGCGCGCCGGCGGCGGCCGCGAGAACCGTCCGCCGGGTCTCCATCGTCCGGCCATTGCCGGAGGGGGACCACAAGCCTTCCCTTCCCGGTCGCGGCAGCGTACCCGGTTACCGTAAAAGGCCGCCGACCGCGCCGCCGACGGCACTGTCCAGCGCGGCCACAAGCGCGATGGTCACTACGATCGCCAGTGTGCCGGCACCGGCGAGGCCGCCGAAGAGCCCACCGATGGGGCCGAGCGTGAAGCCGACGATCGTGAAGACGACGAACAGGATCACGCCGAGGAGTATGCCACCGAAGGCGCCGGCCAGCAGGCCGTGCCAGAGACCGCTCGTGGCACCGTCGCCCGCGAGGTAGCCGGCGGCAAATCCGCCGGCGAGGCCCGCGATCAGCTGGCCGATGCCGGGGACGACGAGGCCGACCAAACCGAGTGCGACGATGACGACGAACCCCGTGAACACCGCACGCCACTTCGTCATCGGATCGCACCAGCGCGACAGGCACGCGAATAGCCGTGCATGAGGAAATGCATTCCACCCGTTTGGGGTCCCGGACACAAACCCCCTTGGGTGAGGTCCGCTATGCGACGCCCCAGATGGCCGCGATGCCGCACACCGTCACCACCGCCAGCAGCAGTTGCAGGGGGGCACCGGCCCGGACGAAGTCGGTGAACCGGTAGCCGCCAGGCCCGTAGACCATGAGGTTCGTCTGGTAGCCGACGGGCGTCATGAAGGCCGTCGAAGCAGCGAAGGTCACCGCGAGGGCGAACGCGAAGGGAGATAGCCCCGTCGCGACGGCTACGTCAACGGCGACCGGGATCATGAGCACGACGCTCGCGTTGTTGCTGACGACGTTCGTCAGCGCAGCGGTGAACAGGTAGAACACGCCCAGGATGAGCAGCGGGCTTGCGCCGCCGACGGCCCCGACGACGTGGGCGGCTAGGAATTCAGCGGCGCCGGTTCGCGTCAGCGCGAGGCCCAGGGGAATGAGCCCGGCCAGGAGGACGATCACGTTCCAGTCGACGGCGTCGTAGATCTCGCCGGGCCGCAGACATCCTGTTGCAGCCATGGCGATGACGCCCGCGAGTGCCGAGAGGACGATCGGTGCGATGCCCAGCCCCGCTAGCCCGACGACGCCGGCGACAATACCGAGCGCGAGAGGGAGTTTCTCCCGGCGATACGCGGGCAGGTCGAACTGGCCCGCGACGACGAAGTTTCGGTCCGCGGTGAACCGTCGCAACGTGTCCTCGGTCGCCTGGACGAGCAGCGTATCCCCGCCCCGGAGCGCCCGCTCGTCCATCCGGGCGTGGATGACCCGCCCACCCCGGCGTATTGCGAGCACGGACGCGTCGAACCGCTGCCGGAAGCGCAGTTCGGAGAGGGACTCGCCGACGAGGGAGGCATCCGGCGCTATGACAACCTCGAGGAGGTTCTGTTCCTCCGGTTCCTCGAGATCGTCGGCCTCGCCGGTGAGCGTGTCCTGGGGGACCGGCTCGGGTTCGGGTGCGAGCCGCAGTCCCTCCGCCTCGATGAGTGTCACGAGATCCTCACGGTCCGTCCGGAGGACGAGCACGTCGCCTGCCCGGATCTCCTTGCGGGACAGTGGCTCGGTAAACGCCTGGCGGTCCCGGATCAACTGGACGATATCCACGTCGACGTCCAGCTGTGCGAGGGCGTCGGCCACGGTTCGGCCGACGAAGGTCGAGCCATCCTCGACGGTGACCTCGGTGAGGTATTCCGCCATGTCGAACTCGCGGGTAAGGTCCTCCCGGCCCTCGATGCGTGCGGGAATGAGCCGGTGGCCGACGGCGAAGAGGTAGGCCCCACCGACGACGAGCACGAGCGCGCCGAGTGCGGTGAACTCGAACAGTCCGAATGGATCATAGCCGAGGTCGGCGTAGATGTCGCTTGCGAGCAGGTTGGTCGAGGTGCCGATGAGTGTCAGGGTCCCACCCATCATCGCGGCAAACGAGATGGGCATGAGGAGTTTCGAGGGCGATATGCCTGTCCGGTCCGAGAGTTCGCCGACCATCGGGATCAAGACGGCCACGACGGGCGTGTTGTTGATGAACCCGGCCGTGCCGCCGGCCAGGCCCATGACCGCCAGTAGTTGCTTGTGGTAGCTGTCGCCCCACCGTTCGGCGATACCCTTGCCGACAACGCTGACGAGGCCGGTCCGGCGGACGCCCTCGCTCAGTACAAACATTGCGAGCACCGTGATCGTAGCGGTGCTCGAGAACCCAGACAGCCCCTCGGCGACGGACAGGCCCGTCCACTCCCCCAGCGCGATCAGCGCGACCATCACGCCGATGGCGGTGACGTCGATGGGCACCGGTTCCCAGACGAACAAGACGAGGGCAGCGGCGACGATGGCGAAGACGACGAGCATTTCGGCGGTGAGCGGGGGCGCGGTGGCCACGAGCGGCCGGCCAACCACTCCTGTACACACCGCCCCGACTACCATGGCTGCTCGTCCGACCGCGGATCGGATAAACGCCGTGGCGCGGCCCGGTCCGCGAGGGGTTTTTGTTGCTGTGGCAAGGGATGGCACCATGGAGCACGTCTCCGTCGACGCGGTCGCAGCCGAAGGGCGAAGCGCCGACGTCCGAGCCGGGCTTACAGGGCCGCTCGACCTGACCGACGCGGCGATCAACTACTACGAACTCGCCCCGGGCGACGGCTTCTCGGGCGGGTTGCACACCCACACCGACCAGGAGGAAGTCTTCTATGTGCTCGAGGGGACGGCGACGTTCGAAACCCAGGACGAGCGTGTCGACGTCGACGCGGGAGAGGCCATCCGGTTCGCCCCGGGCGAGTACCAGACGGGCACGAACGCGACCGACGAGCGGGTCAGGGGGCTAGCCATCGGCGCGCCCCGGGACCAGGGCGAGACCAGGTCGGCCGTCGAGTGCCGGGAGTGTGGCGCCGACTACCACGAGGTGCACATCGACGACGGACAGATGTGCCTCGTCTGTCCGGGGTGTGGCCACGAAATCCAGGTCTGAGTTGCGACGAATCGACGGAGGGATTGCCGTGCTATTGGGTGCCGAGGTGGTGACGTGGGAGTGAACCGCTCGCCCGACAGTCGCTGGGTCACGTGGCAAGGCGATCGGGCCACGGCGCCACTCCCCGTGGGTAGAATAGCCGTTCGACGCGCGTCTCGCCCGGGATTGCGTCGGCGAGGTCAGGGGTCGAGAATCTTCTCGTGGTCTCGCTCGCGGTAGGTCTCCTCGGCCGGCACGCTGATCGTCCTGTCCCGGCGCGTGTCGTAGGCCGTCAGCGCACCGCCGTACACGCAGCCCGTGTCCAGCCCCACCGCCCCGTCGCTGACGTACGGGGCCTCGAGGACGGTGTGGCCGAAGAACACCCGCGGCTGGTCGTCGTACCGATCGAACCAGAAGGGTCCGTCGTACCCGTTGCCGGGCGGGATCGCCCGCAACTCGAGCAGGTCCTCGCGGTCGTGTTCGACGAACGGGCGGTCCGGGTGGACGCCGCCGTGGACGACCATGCCGTCGCCCCAGGAGACGACGAGCGGCAGCGCCGCGAGCGTCGAGACGACGGCCCCGGCCCAGGGCGGGTCGACCGCCCCGCTCAGCACTTTGGCCTCGTTGTTGCCGCGGACGCTGACCGCGTTGTCGCGGGCGGCGACGAACTCGACGACGGCGGCGCTGTCCGGGCCCTTCCGGACGAGGTCACCGACGAACACGACGAGGTCCCCGTCGTCCGGGTCGAGCCGCCGCCAGAGCGCCCGGAGTTCGTCGATGCAGCCGTGGACGTCGCCCACCACGTAGACGTCGTCGACCCGGGTGGGGTCGAACCGCTGGTGGAAGGGTTCGATGCTGGGCCCGAACTGCACGGTTCGCCAGCGGGCGTTCGGCGACTCCATGGCCTCGACGTCGTCGGCGGTGATCGAGTCCGCCGGCCTGCCGTCCATACGTCGACCATGGTTTCGGGTGGAAAAGGCGTTGCTAAGAGTGGTCCCCATATCTCACTACCTCCCGGGAGATCTATTTATTCGGGCTGGGCATCGATCGCCTCCCGCATGAATATCTCCTGGGCCCGGCGTTCTGGCTCGTCCTCGCCGGGCGTTCGCTGGACGTACTCGCCGTCGGGTTGGAGCTCCCAGGCGTTGCGGTTGTCGGCCAGACAGGTCTCGAGCACGTGGTCGAGTCGGTCCTGCAGCGCCGGGTCCCGGATCGGCGTGACGGCTTCGACTCTGTTGTCCAGGTTGCGCTCCATCCAGTCCGCGGAGCCCACGAAGTACCGTTCGGCGCCGTCGTCGTGGAAGTAGAAGATTCGGGAGTGCTCGAGGAACCGGCCGACGATGCTGACGACGTCGATCGTCTCGCTCACGCCCTCGAGGCCGGGCCGGAGCCGGCAGATGTCCCGGACGACGAGGTCGATGTCGACGCCGGCCCGGGATGCCCGGTAGAGTTCGCGGACGATTTCGGGGTCCTCGAGGCGGTTGACCTTCGCTACGATCCGTGCCTCGCGGCCCTCGCGGGCGTGGTCGGCCTCCCGGCGGATCAGGTCGACGAACCGCTCGCGCATGTTGCCGGGCGCGATCAGCAGTTCCCGGTACTCGTCGTGGAGCGCGGTACCGGTGAAGTAGTTGAACAGTTCGACGAGGTCCTGCCCGATGTCGCGGTCGACGGTGAACAGGCCCAGATCCTCGTAGCGTTTGGCGGTCTCGGAGTGGTAATTGCCCGTCCCGACGTGTGAGTAGAGTCTCGTGCCGTCGGCCTCCTCGCGGACGACGAGCGACGTCTTGGTGTGGGTCTTGTAGCCGATCGTGCCGTAGGCGACGTGGATGCCCGCCTCCTCCAGCTTCTTCGCCCACTCGAGGTTGTCGCGCTCGTCGAACCGGGCCTTCAACTCGACCATGACGGCGACCTGCTTGCCCTGTTCGGCGGCCTCGATGAGGCTCTGGATAACCTTCGACTCGCTGGCGGTGCGGTAGATCGCCGCCTTGATGGCGAGGACGTCCGGGTCGTGGGCGGCCTCGTCGATGAATCGGCCCACGGTGTCCGCGAAAGCGTGGTAGGGGTGGTGGACGAGGACGTCTTGCTGGCGGATCTGGTCGAAGATCGGTCGGGGTTCGTCGCCGCGCCGGCGGAGCAGGTCGGGGTGGGGCTGTGGCGTCCACTCCGGATACTTCAGGTCCGGTCGCTGCACGTCCGTCAGTTCGAAGAGGTCGCTGAAATCCAGCGGCGCGGGGAGGGCGATCACCTCGCGGTCGTCGACCCCGAGTTCCGACGTCAGCACGTCGAGGATGCGGTCGGAGGTGTCCGCTTCGACCTCGAGTCTGACGAGGCCGGCGAACCGGCGCTCCTCGAGCACCTCCTCGACCATCTCGATGAGGTCCTCCGCGACCTCCTCCTCCCGCCGGACCTCGGCGTTTCGCGTGACCCGGAACGTGCTCACCTCGAGGATCTCGACGTTGGGGAACAGCCGTTCGAGGTTGCCGGTGATCAGCTGCTCCATCGGGACGAACCGGGTCTCCTCGCCCACGCGCACGAACCGGGGCCGGTTCTTGGGGATCTTGACGCGCGAAAAGGTCACGTCCCGGTCCTCGCCGTCCCTGGTCAAAACGGCCAGGGACAGGGAGAGGTTCGAGATGTGGGGAAACGGGTGGGCGGGGTCGAAGGTGAGCGGCGTGAGCGTCGGCAGGACGGCCGTCTCGAAGTACTCGTCCAGGTCGGCGCGGGCCGTCGAATCCAGGTCGTCGTAGTCGACGATTTCGATACCTTCCCCCGCCAGCGCGGGCGTGAGTTCCTCGTGGTAGGCGGCCGCCTGCGCCTCGAGGAGCGGCCCGAGGCGATCGAGGACCTCCCGCCACTGTTCGGCGGGGGTCCGCCCGTCGGGCGTCGTCTCGGTGACGTTCGCGAGCACCTGCTGTTTGAGGCCGCCGACCCGCTTCATGACGAACTCGTCGAGGTTGTCGGTCGTGATCGCGAGGAAGCGGGCCCGCTCGAGCAGCGGATTGCGCTCGTCGCGGGCCTCGTGGAGCACGCGCTCGGCGAACGCGAGTTTGCTGAACTCGCGGTTGAAGTAGTAGGCCTCGTCGGTCAGGTCGACCGGTGGCTCCGTGTCGCTCATGTGAATCGTAGTGGCGGGCGAACCCGCAGTGTGAGCGGTCGGTGGCCGGCCCGCCGCTAACGCGTTGCTATGAGTGGTACGTTCGGCTATCGAGTGCTAATGTGACTACATAGTGAACGGGGGGATCGCGCGACGGCGACCCCCCTGGACGCCGGCCCCGCTATGGAGCGCTATTGAGCACCCTGTAGACGAACGTACCGAACGGAGCCCTCCGGAGGCCTCTGACCCGACAATACCCCTATTATAAACCGGTTTAGTAGTCAATCCCCCCGGTTCACTCGATGGCACGAGACCCGAAGCAGGTGTCAGATATCGTATCGCGACGCAAGTTCCTCGCGGGCACCGGTGCGGCCGGCGCACTCGCGATTGCGGGGTGCTCGAGCGGCGACGGCGGCGACAGTGGCAGCGGCGGGTCGACGCCGACGTCGGACCCCTCGACCCCGGATCCCTCGACGCCGAACCAGGACCAGGAACCGGACACGCAGACGACGCCGGACGAGCAGGAGGACCTCAGTCCGCTCGAGTCCGGCGGATCGTCGACGGTGTACCCGATCATGAACACCGCGGCGTCGTACTGGCAGGCCAACCGGCCGGCCGACGACACCGAGTACTGGCCGTGGGAGGACTACGGGATCGAGACGGACCAGAACCTCGCCGACTACTGGGCCGGCCTGTACGGCTTCGAGCCGAGCGACGACGGCACGCCGCCGTTCCGGTTCACCGTCGGCCTCTCGCACTCCGGCACCGGCGTCCGGAAGGTCCGCGACGAGATCTACGACTTCGGCAACTCCAGCGGGAACGTCGAGGACGAACTCCCGGACCGTGACTCGTACGATGACTTCGTCGACCACGTCGTCGGCGTCGACGGCCAGCCGATCGTCGTCTCGAGCGAGATCAAGGAGGCGGGCGTCACTGGCATCAACGGCGACGAACTCAAGGGCCTCTACAAGGGGCGGATCACCAACTGGAGCGAGCTCGGCGGTCCGGACCGCGAGATCCGTGTGCTGGGCCGTGCGAAGGCCTCCGGAACCCGGACCTCCTTCGTCAGCAACGTCTGGGGCAACCCCGAGGAGAACACCCAGGTCGCGAACCGGTACGGCCAGAACCAGCGCCTCGCCGAGGCCATCGCACAGGCCGACAACGCGATCAGCTACCTCGCGCTCGCGTTCCTCGGCACCGACGGCGTCGAGCCCATCTCGCTCACCTGGGAGGGGACGACCTACGAGTACCAGGCCGACGACAACGGCCTCGATGCGACCGAGTATCCGCTTTCCCGGGACCTCCACGTCTACACGTGGCAGGGCACCAGCCGAAAGGAGGCGTCAGTCCTGCGGATGATCCTCCACGACTTCGGCCAGGACACCTTCGTCGCGCCGAACAACTACTTCACCCTCTCGGCGGCCCGGCAGGAGGAGGAACTCGCGAAGCTGCCCGAGCCCGAGGCGTAACGCCGCCGCCCGGATCGGGAACTCACCGTCTCGATCGTTTCCCTACCCCATGAACGCCATACCCCTGCAGAACCGACGAGTTCCGGTCGACCGATGAGTCGAATCGCCGCCCTCCTCGCATGGGTGCGTGGCCTCACGATCCGTCTGGTCACGCGGGTCACCGCGTTGCCGCGACGACTCACGGCCTGGATACTGGGGCTCCCGGGTGCCGCTGCTCGGTTCGTCCGCAGTCTGCCTGGCCGGATACTGGCCGCCTTGGGCCGGACCCGGCGAACCCTGTTCGGAACGGACCCCACGGTCGCCGAAGTGTTGTTCAGCGTGGCGTTACTGGCTTCATTGCTCGGCGTCGTCGTCGCCTTCCTGTCCATTAACGAATTGACTGCCTACCCGTTGCTCGGCGCCGTCGTCCTGATCAGCCTGGGCTGGCACCGCTACCAAGCGCGGACGGCCAAGATACTCACCATCGTCGCGACCGCCGGAACCGTCGTGACGCTCGGGTTTATCACCTTCTTCCTGTTTGAGCGTGCGTGGGGCCCGATCAGTCGGTTTGGGACCCAGCTGCTCGCGATTCCGCTCCACGAATCCACCGGCGAGCCGCGGTGGTTCTTCTGGCTCGACGCGATCCTCCCGGTTAGCGACATTCCAAATGGGTGGGACCCCAACAACGGCAACTTCTCGTTGCTGGCGGCCGCGTGGGCGACGGTCGTCGTCACGGTCATCGCGGGCATGGTGTCGGGCCCGCTCGGCATCCTGGGGGCGCTGTTCATCGCGGAGGTCGCCAGCAACCGGGTCCGGGAGGTGATCAAACCGGCTGTCGAAATCCTCGCGGGCATCCCGTCGATCGTCTACGGGTTCATCGGCTTCGCCGTCCTGAACAGCTTCATGCAGGACG
>CAYUFG010000050.1:0-13312 GCA_964443815.1 uncultured Halobacteriales archaeon
AACTCGCCCACGACACTCCCCCGTTCCACGTCGTCGAGACCCAGCCCTCGATCACTATGACGCTCGGCGGTCTCGACGTGACGACCCGCATGGAAGTGCTCAGCCGACCGCATACCGGTTCGACGTTCGACCACGCTGGGCGGGATGCCGACCCGGAGCTCGCGGACACGATCGACGGCCTCTACGCGGTCGGCGCCGACGTAGGCAACGTCGGCGGCATCATCTTGATGGAGGAAGTCAGTCCCATGACAGTCAACACCGTTCTCGGTCGGATCGCCGGGCGAACCATCGCCGATCGCGCGGAGTAGGGCAACCGTTTTGCCGCCGCCGCGGGTTGGCGGTGCATGGAAATCACGGCGGTCACCCCCTACCCACTGTCGACGCCGATCGAGACGCCGTGTTGGACGGCCCAGGAGCGGTTCGACACGGCGAAGTTGATTCTCGTCGAGGTCGAGACCGATGGAGGGCCTACCGGTTACGGTGAGATCCGCGGCAGTCCGCAGGCCCCCATCTATGACTACGTCGAAACCTTCGCCGACGTGGTCGTCGGCCGTGATGCCCGAGGCATCCGCAGCATCTGGGAGACGATGATGCGGGCGACGACGCCACGGCCGGGCGGTATTGGCGGCTGGGACAACCTGCCGGCGCCGGTCCCGCGGAATGACCGCTCGGCCGCGCTGTCGGCCATCGCCGGGATCGATATCGCCCTCTGGGACATCAAAGGCAAGGCGGCGGACCAGCCAGTCTACCGACTTCTTGGGGGTTCCACGTCTGAGGTATTCGTCTACGGCACTGGCGGGTTCTACACGGAAACCGAACCATTGGATGACGCAGCCGAGGAACTCGCGGGATTCGTCGACGACGGGTACGACGCTGTGAAGATGAAGTCGGGTGCGTTGGCACTGGAGGACGAGGTCACCCGACTCCGCCGGGCACGCGATTCGATCGGGCCGGATGTGGAGCTTCACCTCGACGTGAACGCCCCCTTCAGCGTGGAAGATTGTATCGAATTCGCCGACGCCGTCGCCGAATACGACGTCGGCTGGCTCGAGGAGCCGCTGCACTGGTACCACCAGCCGGCTGACTTCCGGCGGGTCGCAGACGCCGCGCCGATTCCGCTCGCTCACGGCGAACGCGAGTGGCACCGGTACGCCGTGCGGGACTTCGTCGACTCGGGTGCCATCCGTTACGTCCAGTTCGACGGCACGCGGTTCTCGGGGTTCACCGAAGCATTGCGAATCGCCGAGTACGCGGCCCAGGCGAACGTCCGGATCGCTCCACATGAGGCGCCACACATCCACGGGCACCTCGTCTCCGCGTTCGAGGCGGACGCCTACGGCGCCGAGGTTATCGCGGCGGAGGGCTTCCGGCCGATCCTCGACGCTATCTACGATGGCGGCCCGACCGTTGAAGACGGCTGCCTCCACCTACCCTCTGCGCCGGGGTTCGGTTTGGACGTCGATCTCGACGCCGTCGACGACCTGCTCGTCACGGATCTCGTCTGAGCAAACTATTTTCCGGGAGCCCCCGGAGCGAACAGACATGGAATACGAGCTTCTTTTCGAGAACGCGCGGGTCGTCGACGGCACCGGCGCGCCGTGGTTCGAGGGTCATGTCGCCGTCGAGGGTGGGACGATCCAACGGATTTACCGGGGCGACCACGGCGCGTCCGCGGACGTTCGCGTGGATCTCGACGGCGACGCCCTTGCACCGGGGTTCGTCGACACTCACTCTCACTCCGATCTCGAACTGTTCGACAGTCCGCGCCTGGAACCAAAGATCCGCCAGGGCATCACGACGGAAATCCTCGGCCAGGACGGCTTCTCGATGGCGCCCATGTACCGGGACGAGGGCGCCGAGCGCTGGGAGGACCATCTCAGCGGGCTCGACGGCCGCCTCGACCGCGCCTGGGACTGGGGAGGCACGAGGGACTACGTCGCAGCCATCCGCGAGAACGGCGTCGGCCCAAACGTCGCACCGCTCGTGGGCCACGGAACGGTCCGGTTCAACGTCCTCGGGATGGCCGACGACGAGCCGACTGACGGCGAACTCGCGGAGATGGCCGACCTGGTCGCGGAGAGTCTCGAGGACGGCGCTCTGGGGCTGTCCACCGGACTCGTCTACTCGCCACAATACCACGCGACGACCGAAGAGGTGACCGAGCTCGCGTCGGTGTTGACGGACTACAAGCGACCCTTCGTGGCACACATCCGCGACGAACGGTTCGACATCTGGGAGGCCATGGACGAGTTCATGGACGTCGGCGCTGCGGCGGGCGTCCCGCTGCACCACTCCCACTTCAAGGTCGTTGGCCCGCCACAGTACGGGAAAGCCGGTCGAGCGGTCGAACTCGTCGAACACGCCCGCGACCGCGGTATCGATTACGTCGGCGACGCCTATCCGTACCGGGCCGGGAGCACGATGCTCGCTGCCATCTTACCACCGTGGGCGAAGACCGGGACGACCGAGGAGACGCTCGAGCGCTTGCGGGACTCCGAAACGCGCGAGCGCATCGAACGCGACATCGAGGAGTGGCGTCTCGAGGACTGGCACAACCCTGGCAAGTATACCGGGTGGGATTCCGTCGTTGTGTCTAGCGTGGCCGGCGACGCCCAGGCAGACGTCGTCGGTCACTCTGTCGCGGATATCGCCGCGGATCGCGGTATCGAGCCGGTTGAAGCCGTCTGCGAGGTGCTCCTCGCGTCGGCACTCGAGGCGACGATGACGCTCCATCAACTTCGGGAGGCCGACGTTCGCGATGTGCTCGAGAGTGAGCGCATTTGTATCGGCACGGACGGCATTTTCGGCGCTGGCAAACCCCACCCGCGAGTCTACGGCACCTATCCCCGGATCCTCGAGACATACGTCAGGGAGGAAAACCTCCTCAGCCTCGAGACCGCGGTCCGCAAGATGACGTCGCTGCCCGCGCGGATATTCGGGCTCGACCGGAAGGGACTGCTCCGGCCGGGCATGGACGCGGATTTGGTCGCTTTCGATCCAAGGTTTGTCTCTACCGACGCTACCTATGAGGACCCCCGCCAGTTCCCGGAGGGTATCGATCACGTCCTCGTGAACGGCGAGTTCGTCGTGCGCGACGGCGAGCCCACGACCAACCTCCCGGGCGAGGTCGTGCTCGCCGACTAGTCGATCTCCTCGACCAGTTCGACGGCGTAGCCGTCGGGGCCCTCGATGAAAGCGACCCGGACCGGCGAGGTTTCCGCGTCCCGTGGCTCCTCGAGGACGGCACAGCCGGTCTCTGCCACCATGCGGTCGACCTCGGCGTCCACGTCGTCGACGCTGATCGCGACGTGATCGACGACGTCACGCCCGGTCCGCTCGAAGTCGTGGTCTTCGGCGTAGCGAAGCTGCAGCTCGCCAGCTTCGCCACCTACCCAGACGTTCTCGACGCCGCCGACGACGCCCGACCGCGTGCGTTCCAGGCCGAGGGCGTCCACGAAGAACTCCGTCGCCTCCTCGAGGTCCGAGACCCAGATCGCTGTGTGGATGACGTCCATGGCTGCTCGATGGCTCCCTGGCTCCTTAGCTGTTGACCACCCTCGCTCCGACGGACTCGGGAGTCGAGTTTGCCGAAACCTTTTATGCGGTCATCATCGCAGGACGCCATGGCGCGGTACGCAGCCACCGGACACGGTTCTGATCCCCCCACCACACCCCGTCTCCACCGTGGCACTGCCGCGCCGGGTCATCCCCCCGGATCGCTCCACACGGGGCGATCCAGACCCTACTGCGGTGCGGCGGCGTGTGTCGTCGATTGCCACTCTCTTCCGCCGCATCCGCTCCCGACCGATGGAGCGTTGGCACCGGGCCGACCGAATACGTCAGCCTGTCGACCGGTGGGGTTACGGAGATTCGAGGAAAGTGCACAGGACTTCAGTCGTGGAAGGACGTCAATCCCGTCGTCCGTACCGGTCGCGCGCCGCCGCCGGTGAAACCAGACCGTCGCGAACGTCGGCATCGATCTCGTCGGCGGAGCGGTCCGCCGGGTCACCGTAGCCACCACCTCCCGGCGTGTGAACCCTGAGCACGTCTCCGGGTTCGGCGTCGAATTGGTCCTTGGAGCCCAGCCGGCGCGCCTCGCCTTCGGGATTCAGAACCGCCGCGCCAGGCCTACCCTCTTCGCCGCCACGGACACCAAAGGGGCCGAACTCGAACCGCTCGTTGACCAGTTGCACCTCGGTCGGTGTCGTGAACTCGTATTCGCGGACGGTACCGCTCCCCCCGCGGTGCCGGCCCGCTCCAGCGGAGTCCGGCCGGAGCCGGTAGGTAGTGATTCGGACGGGGTATTCGGCTTCGATCGCCTCCACCGGGGTGTTCTTCAGGTTGTTCGTCCCGGAGACGGCGGGATTGCCGTCGCGCTCTGGTCGCGCGCCGGCGCCACCGTAGTGGCCGTCGAACAGAACCTGCAGTTCACCGGTCTCGGGGTCAGTAAACTTGAACATCTGCCGGTGGGGCTGCCCCCCCGGCGCGGGCGCCTCTCCGGGCACTGCCTCGGTGAGCGCGCCGACGACGGTACTGAGAACACGGTCCGAGACGAGCTGGCGCGAGCCGACCGGCGCCGGTAGACGCGCATTCAGGATCGACCCCTCGGGGGCGGTCATATCGATAGGCTGGACCGCCCCGTGGGTCTGTGGCGAGTCCGGATCCACAACCGACTTGACCGCCAGCGTCGTGTAGGCGTAGGTGTACTGCCAAACCGAATTGATCGCGCGGCCACGGAGCTGGTCGGCCGTCCCCGCGAAGTCGACCGCGATTTCGGTCCCATCTACGGTGACAGTGGCGTGGACCGGCAACGGCGCCTCGAAGCCATCGAGTTTGTCCTCGAACTCGTAGACCCCGTCGGGCACCTCCGCGATCGCCGATCGCATACGTTGCTCGGAGCGGTCGATGATCTCCTCACAGTACCGCTTCGTCCTCTCGACGCCGTACTCGTCGAGGATGTCCCGGTAGAGCTTCCGCCCCACCTCTGCCGCGCCGTACTGCGCGTTCAGATCGCCACGCAGCTTCTCCGGCTCGCGGGAGTTTTCGGTGATAACGTCGAGTACTTTCTCGTCGAGATCGCCGGCCTCGTAGAGTTTGACCGGCGGCACTTGAATTCCTTCGGCGTAGAGGTCCGTCGCGTACATGGTGTACGAGGCGGTGCCGGCACCGCCGATGTCGAGATGGTGCCCGCCGATGACACAGAAGCCCAGCACCTCGCCGCCCCAGAAGATGGGTGTGAAGACGAACAGGTCGGGTAGATGGCCGGAGTTGATCCGCGGGTCGTTCGTGAGGACGACATCGCCGGGCTCCCAGTCCTCGATCGGAAACGTCTCGAGGATCTTCTCGATCATGAACGGCATCGAGCCGAGATGGCCGGGAGCGTAGACACCCTGGGCGAGCATGCGGCCGTCCCAGGTGAAGACGGCCGTCGAGAAGTCCCGGGCGTACTTGATAACGGCGGAGTAAGCCGTCCGACTGAGGTGGGACCCCATCTCCGTTGGGATGCCTCTGAGCCGACTCCACACCACCTCGAGGGTCACCGGGTCGACGTCAGCGCCCATGCTGGTTCGCCATCGCGGACGGTTCCAATAACCCTTGGGGGCCGCCGGTGGACAGAGTAATTACAGGCGCTTGCGTGGGCCCCAGCATGTCCCGCCGCGAGCTGCTCGGGTCGCTCTGCGGGATGGTCTTTCTCGTCAACTTCGCGCGAATCGTCTTCGCGCCTCTGATCCAGCCCGTAGCCACCGAGTTCGGCGTTGCGGCGGCATCACTGGGGGTAGTCACGAGCGCGACCTGGGTGGGCAGCGCCGCGCCGCGAATCCCGGCTGGGTACCTTCTGACTCGCTTCTCGAGACACGGTGTCCTCGCGGGGACCGGGGCCTGGTTGGCCGGCGCCGCGCTGTTCACCGCTTTCGCCACGTCTATCATCCATCTCGCGGTCGGTGCCTTCCTCCTCGGACTCGCGAGCGGTGTCTACTTCGTGGCCGCGAAACCCCTCGTCAGCGAACTCTTCCCCGACCGTGTCGGGAGCGTGCTCGGTGTCGTCGGCATGACCAGCCAGGTCGCGGCGGTGACGGCACCGCTCCTGCTCAGTGCCATCCTCCTGTTTGGGGACTGGCGGACGACATTCTTCGCGGTCGCCGCGTGCGCCGTCGCGGTCACTGGCTGGCTTGTGTGGGCCGCGCGCCGGACGGCCATGCCCGCCGCCGGGGCCGAGGATCGGAGTCTCCTGGTCGCCGTCCGCGAGCAGTGGACGCTGATCGCCCTCGCCGTCGTGACGATCGGAACGGTCGGCTTCTGCTGGAACGCCGTCTTCAACCTCTACGGTGACTACCTGACGGTCGTCAAGGGGATCGAGCCGGGGACCGGACGGGTGCTCCTGTCGGTCATGTTCGGAGGCGGGGGCGTGGCGTACGTCCTCGCTGGTCGCGTCACCGACAGATACCGAACGATTCCCCTCATCGTCACCTTCGGTGGCGCCTTCGCCGCGAGCGTCCTCGCATTGACGGTGGCGAGGGGCCTCCCGGCTATCGCCCTCGCGAGCCTCGGCATCGGCGGGCTATTCTTCGCGGCTATCGTGGCCACCGAGGAGTTCGTGCTCTCGTCCTTGCCCGACAGACACCGCGCCAGTTCGTTCGCCGTATACTCGGCGATCAGCATCCTGATCCAGGCGCTTGGGGCGGGCACCGTGGGAACGATCGTGGCCCGGGGCGGCAGCTATACGAACGCGTTTCGCGGGCTCGTGCTGGTTATCGTCGTGGTTCTGGCTGGCGTCTCCGGGCTGTATGTGACCGGCCGGCTCCCCGCGAGCGCCCTCGGTCGGACCGACGCCTCGGCCGAGGCCGCCAAATAAGATCAGATCACGTAGTGATGCTCGCAACGATCGTGCGATAACCCGTCACCTCGGTGTCTTTATGCCGCTGCCCCGAGCGATCTCATGGAATGCCGAGACCGCACGTCACCGGCACCGCGACGGTGCCGAACGGCACGTACGACCGGCCGGAGCCCGATCTGGCAACTGATGTCTTGCTTGCGGCGGTCGACGAGGCGGGCCTAACGCTTGGCGACGTCGACGGCGTCTACATGGCCAAACCCCGCCCGTGGGCGAAACAGAAGTTCTTCTCGACCCACATGGCCCACCGACTCGGGCTCGACCTCGATCGCAACCTGGAGCTATACACCGGCGGCACCAGCACGGGCTCAGCCCTTCGCATGGCAGCTCGGGACGTCCGCGACCGGAGCCTGGACGTCGCGGTGGTCCTCGCGGCCGAGCGGTCGTCGGTCAGCGATACCGACGAGTACTTCGACTACATCCTCGGCCTGTTCGATCGGCAGTTCCAGTCACCCGCCGGCCCCTCTATCCCCGGCCTGTACGCCCAGAGTCTCCAGCGGTACTGCCACGACTACGACGTCGCTCGCGAGTCGATCGCCGAGATCGTCGTCAAGAACCGCGCGAACGGGGTCGGGAATCCCGACGCATTCTTCGACGAACCGACGGGGGTGGAGACGGTCCTCGAGTCGCGGCCGATCTCGGATCCGCTCCGACTCTTCGAATGTCCGGCGCCCGTCGATGGCGCCGCGGCACTTGTCGTTGCTCACGAGCGCCTCGCCGACCAGAGCGAGGAAGCCGCGATCCCGATCTCGGGCGTCGGCTACCATCACCCGCCGAGTCACTTCCTCGGCGCGCGTGGGCACGAACTTTCGGAACTCCCGGCTGCCCGCGGCGCGATGACCGCCGCGCTGGAGGACGCAGACACGGGCGTCGAACAGGTGGATGTGTTCGAGCCCTACGCACCCTTCCCCCACGTCGAGGCGATGCTCGTCGAGGAGCTCGGTGTCGCCGATCGCGGTTGTGGCTGGGACACACAGCGGACGGCTGCTGACGGCGACTTCCCGGTCAGCCCCTCTGGTGGGTGTCTCGGGCGTGGCCATCCCGCGATGGTGACACCGCTACTCAACCACATCGCGGCTGTGCGGCAGATTCGGGGAACGGCGCCGAATCAGGTGCCCGGTGCGGACTGTGTCCTGACGACCGCCGAGCACGGCCACGTCGACGGCGTCAACGCGACCGTCTTCGGGGGTGCCTGAGATGCCCGTGGACGAACCCTACTCGTCACCGTTCTGGGAGGCGCTCGCTGATGGCGACTTCCTAATTCAGACCTGCCAGGGCTGCGATCACGCGTACTTCCCGCCGGCCCCAGTCTGCCCGGAGTGTCACGGCGAGGCGATCGCCTGGACCGAGACAGACGCGACGGGCACGATTTATGCGTACACTCGCCAGCACCGAACCGCCGAGGGCTTCGATAGCCCAATCTCCCTCGCGACGGTTGCCCTCGACGCGGGACCACGAATCCTCGTCCGGATGGACGACGAGTACGCGGACCTCGAAATCGGGGCGGCCGTCGAGCTACGGCCGGTCGAATACGAGGGTGGCCTGGACCGCGGGTGGCTCTCTGACTATCCGTTCTTCCGGGGCTTCCTCTGCTAGTCGGCCCACTCAGGGTCGCGATCCTCAAGCTGGGCCCGGACGCCCTCCTCGTAGTAGGGCTCCGTCCTGGCACTGTCGAGCGAGCGTGCCTCGATGTGTTGTCTGGCTGCGGACGGCGACATGTCGATGCTCGCCCAGATGGCGTCCTTGACGTGCTTGGTGATCCGGGCTGGATTGTCCCGGATCGAATCCACGACGTCTGCGACCTCGTCGTCGAGGTCCTCGGCTGGGACACTCCGCGTGACCAGCCCGATGTCCGCCGCCTCCGCACCGGAGATGGGGTCGCCGGTCAGCAGCAGCTCCATCGTCTTCCGCAGACCGACTAGCGACGGCAACATAGACGGCGAGAAGTGGTTGAGGATACCGAGGCCGATCTCCGGCTGGCCGATCATGGCGTCCTCGGCTGCGATCACGATGTCAGTGTGAAGAAGCAGGTCGAACCCTCCGCCGAGCGCCCAGCCGTCGACCTTCGCGATGGTGGGCTTTCCCAGGCGCATCATCGTTTTGAAGAGTTCGTCCCAGGTTTCGGTGTGGTACTCGAGGTCGAAGTCCACGTCGACGACCTCGTTGAGGTCCCCACCGGCGGTGAAGGCCTGATCGCCATCGCTCCGGAACACGACGGCACGGACATCGTCGTCCACGCGATAGTCCTCGAGTCGCTCGATGATTTCGAGCTTGGTCGGCGTGTCGATCGCGTTCAGTGCCTCCTCGCGCTGGATCGTGACGGAGCCGACTCCGTCGGCCACGTCGAAGGCTGCGTTTACCATCCCTTTCGGCTGGGCCGGGCCCCAGCAAAAAGCATGCGATGGGTCGCCGGGCCGCCGTCGGCACCCATTAAGGGCTGCCACCACGCAGTGGGGATATGAGCCGACACGGGAGGGATGGTGGACGATGAATCGCCACATCGGCCTCGAAGCGACTCACGATCAACTCCGCGACGAGGTCCGAGCATTCGTGACCGAGCGAATCGAACCGGCGATCGAGGCTCACGAGACTTCGGGCGAGTTTCCGCTCGAAATCGTGGAAGCACTCGGCGACTCCGGTTATCTCGGAATCAGCTACCCGGAGGCCTACGCGGGAGGCGGCGCCGACCTCAGGTCTGCAGCGATCGTCCAGGAGGAACTCTCGAGAGTGTGGAAGCTGCCAGCGGGCGTGTTGAACGTCGCGACCACACTGGTCGGCTATCCGATCTTCGAGCACGGCGCCGAGTGGCAGCGTGAGGAGTGGCTCGCGAACATGCTCGCAGGGGACACGGTCGGCGCGCTGTCGATGACGGAGCCGGGTGCCGGCAGCGACGCGAGCGCCATCTCCACGACTGCCGAGCGCGACGGCGACGAGTGGGTGATCGATGGTCACAAACACTGGACCTCGTACGGGCACGTCGCGGGTTTCCTGCTCGTGCTCGTCCGGACCGGTGAGGAGTCCCATGACCTCAGCCTGATCGGCGTGCCGATTGACACGCCCGGCGATCACGACGGAGTCGAGTTCGTCCGCGACATCGAGACGATGGCGGGGGACGTCGGCATCGAGAGCGAGATCGAGTTGGACGGCTTGCGGGTCCCGGCGGAGAATCTAGTCGGCGAACGGAACGAAGGCTTCGGATACATCATGGAAGCCCTCGACCGCGGCCGTGTAAACACCGCTGCACAGGCCGTCGGCGTCGCCCAGGGAGCGTTCGAAGCCGCCCACGAGTTCGCGGGCGACCGGGAACAGTTCGACCGTCCGATCCGGACTTTCCAGGGCATCGGCTTCAAACTGGCCGATATGCGGATGGAGATCGAGGCTGCCCGCCTACTGACGTACCAGGCGGCTGCCGACGCCGACGACGGCCGGCTCGAGGCGATGGCCGCCGCAATGGCGAAGACGAAGGCTAGCGACGTGGCGATGGAAGTCACGACGGAAGCCGTGCAGGTCCACGGGGCGCGCGGATACTCGGCCGACTACCCCGTCGAGCGGTACATGCGTGAGGCCAAGGGCATGCAGATCTACGAGGGGACGAACGAGATCAACCGCCAGGTGATCGTCAACGAGCTCTACTGAGCGATGGGCGGACCGAGGCAATGAGTTATGGGACCGGTGCCCCATCGGCCCGCATGAACGCCACGACTGACTGGTTCGACATCACCCGATATACCGACTCGATCACGATCCTCGAGGATACCGAGATGGTACAGGTGTTCGTCGTCGAGGGCGACGAGCGCGCGGTCGTCATCGACGCCGGTCGAGGCATCGGCGATCTCCGGGGGATGGTCGGGCAGATCACGGACCTACCCGTCGAACTTGTATTGACTCACTGGCACTGGGACCACATCGGCTCCGCCAACCAGTTCGATCGGGTCCGCATTCATCCGGCTGAGATGACGCCCGATGGCCGCGTTACGATCGACGCCGTCACCGACGAGTTCGCCGACAGCCCGAGAACTTTTATCGAGCAATGGCAGGCCGACGGGAAGCCACTTCCAGGGGGATTCGACCCAGACACCTTCGACATTGATCCCGTGCCAACCGACCGTGTCACGCCGCTGTCGCCCGGTGAAACGGTTGACCTCGGCGACCGGACCCTCGAGGTCATCCACATACCAGGTCACACCCCGGGCCAGATCGCACTACTCGACAGCGAGGCGGACGTGCTCGTGGGGGCAGATGTCATCCACCGCGAGCAGGGCCTCAAGCTCCACTTCCAGACGGGCGACGTCGCCGCGGCCCAGGGGACGTTCGCCGACCTGACCGGCCTCCGGGAAGCGGGCGCTTTCGACAGCCTGCTGACCTGTCATAACCCCCCGATGGAGGGTGACGAGCTCGACCTACTCCAGCGGTACCGCGACGGGCTCGCGGCGGTGCTTGCCGGGGACACCGACTACCGGGAAATCGATACCGGCCGGACGGCGGCCCGACAGTACCGCATCGCCGGCAACGAGGTCCTCACCAAACCCGACGTCCGCGCTACGCCGGATCGGTAGGTTCAAAGAGTTTCCCTGGCCGTGTTCCCGTATGACCGTTACGGACATGGAAACGGCCATCTCCGAGGCCGTCTCGGATGGGCAACTCGTCTACCCGGCGGGCTTCACACACCTGATCCCGTTCGCGGCCGGCCACGAGATGATCAGGCAGGGCTTCGAAGCCCTCACCGTCGCTCGGGCGACCCCTGGGGCGATGGTCGACCAGTTGGTTGCGGCGGGCGTGGCCGAGAAAGTGATCTTCTCGTATGCTGGTGACGGACTCCGCCGAGAGATCGCCGAGGGCGATGTCGAAATCGAGGAGTACACCCATTTCGGCACGGTCTCCCGACTCGCCGCCGGGGCCTACAACCTCCCATTCATGCCGGTCCGAACCTTCGCCGGATCCGACCTCCCGGAGTATAACGACAAGATCAGTTTCGTCGAGAGTCCGTTTGGCGACGCCGAGATCCCCGTGGTGCCGCCACTCGAGCCCGACGTGGCCATCGTCCACACCCACCGAGCGGACGAGAACGGAACGGGTCAGGTCTGGGGAATCGTCGGCGAGATAATCGACGCTGCCTACGCCGCGGACACTGTGATCCTCACGACCGAGGAGATCGTCGAGGAGCGCGTCGTGCGCAGCGACCCCAATCGCACGGTCGTGCCCGGCTCCCTCGTCGACTACGTTGTTGAAGAGCCCTTTTGCTGTCATCCAACGTACGTCCAAGGCGTCTACGATCGAGACCGGTCCTTCTTCCAGGACTGGGGCGAGATCGCCCGGTCACACGAGGCGGTGATGGACTACCTCGACGAGTGGGTGTATGGGGTCGAGAACCGCCGTGAATACACGGAGAAACTCGGAGCCGGCACGCTACTCGATCTCGCACCGGACACCAACTACGCGACGCCCGTCGACATGGGTGGCTACCTATGAATTACACCGACACGGAGATCATGGTCACGGCGGCGGCGAAACAACTCAAAGATGGGGAGCGCGCATTCGTCGGCATCGGCGTCCCGATGTTGACGTGTAACCTCGCAAAGTCGACCCACGCCCCGAATCTCGAACTGGTCTACGAGTCTGGCGTCGTCGGCGCACCGGTGTCGCGTGGTGGCGTGCCGACGTCGATTGCCGACCCGAAACTCGCGAGCAATTCAACGGCGATCTATCCGATGCACGATAGCTTCAGCCGCGTTCTCCAGGGTGGCAAGATTGACGTTGGGTTCTTGGGAGGCGCGCAGATCGATCGCTGGGGCAACATCAACTCGTCGGTCATCGGCGATTACGAGGATCCCGACGTTCGTCTGCCCGGCAGCGGCGGCGCCTGCGAGATCGCCTCTAATGCCAAGCGGTTTATGATAATCACGCCCCACGAGCGGCGGCGGTTCCCCGAGGAGGTCGACTTCGTTACGAGCCCCGGGCACGTCGACAGCGAGGGTGGCCGAGCCGCCCACGGCCTCGAGGGCGGCGGACCGTCGACTGTAATCACGGACAAGGCGGTAATGCGGTTCGACGATGACGGCGAGATGTACGTCGCCCAGTTACACCCCGGTGTTACGCGCGAGGAAGTCCAGGCGGCGACGGGCTGGGACCTGCCCTTCGCCGACGAGGTCGCGGAGACGGCCGAACCCACGCCCGAGGAGATCAGCATCATACGCGACGTCCTCGATCCCGAGCGCACCTACATCGACGTCCCCGAGGAGTGACGGGAGGGAGGTTATTGGTCCGTTAGAAGTACCGCTCAACGATCCGCTCTCCCGTTCGCGCTGCGAGTGCCTGGCCGGTATTGGTTGGGTTGGCACCGCCGACGCCGTTCGAAAGCGCGGAGTGGTCGGCGACGAACAGGCGGTCCACATCATACGCCTCACACGCTTCGTCGACGAC
>CAYUFG010000051.1:0-13279 GCA_964443815.1 uncultured Halobacteriales archaeon
CGATGATCGTGAACGCTACTGAAGTGGCGTCCGACACGCCGGTGTCGGCAGAACGCGAGTCCACTGACAAGCCCACCCGCTTCAGCGGTGGGTAGCTGACTCGATGCCAAGTTCTTCGGCGGCGCGGAGGTATCAACCGCGACGAGCACCGCTTGCCGGGCCTGTACCGCGCACGGGTCGACGAGCCGGTCCGCCCGGGCGGTGCGGAGACCGATCGGCCGTATCCCGCCTGAGCCGCCGGCCCGGGCCGACCATAACTCCCTTTAGCTGAACCGCCGTCGGTCCGGTATGGCAGACAGACAGATCGTCGAGGGCTGGCACGGCCGCTTCTTCGAGGACTTCAGCGTCGGTGACGTCTACAAGCACCCCTACGGGCGCACCGTCACGGAGACGGACAACGTGTGGTTCACGAACGTGACCATGAACGCCAACATGATCCACTTCAACGAGCCCTACGCCCAGGGGACGGAGTTCGACGAACGGCTGGTCAACGGCCTGTTCGTCATCTCGCTCGCGACGGGGATGAGCGTCATGGACGTGTCGATGAACGCGACCGCCAACCTCGGCTACGACAACGTCCGCCACCACGGGCCGACCTTCCACGGCGACACCATCTTCGCCGAGAGCGAGGTGCTCGACAAGCGCGAGAGCGAGTCCCGCGACCACGTCGGCATCCTCACCACCGAGCTCAGGGCGTACAACCAAGACGACGACCACATCCTCTCGCTGGAGCGCTCGGGGATGGTCCTGAAGCGTTCCCACGCCAAGCCGTCCGCGGAGCAGCCCCCGGGTTGGCCCGAGGGTGTCGGAACGACGGAGGCCGACCTCGAGGACTAGCCGTCACTCGATCGGCGTCGTCGCCTCCGTCCGGGCGTATTCGAGTGTCGACTGAGCCAGGTCGACCACAGCGGTACTGGGTTCGCCATCGTCGATCGGCTGGCCGTTGATGGCCGAGACGGAGACGATGCCCCGAGCACTGGCGGTGAGGAAGACGTCACTGGCGCCGAACAGGTCCGCTGGCGTCAGCCGCTCCGCCACGATGTCGTATCCTTCTCGCTCGCCAACCTCCATGACGAGTTGGTGCGTGATGCCGTCGAGGGCGTGGGTCGGCGGGGGCGTCGCGATGTGGCCGGACTCGTCGCGGACGAAGACGTTCGAGACGAACTCCTCGGCGACGAACCCGTCGTGGTCGAGCATGATCCCGTAGTCGGCGTCGGTCCCGGCGAGTTCGCGCTCCGCGAGGGCGTTCACGAGATAGTTGTTGCTCTTGATCTTCGAATCGAGACTGTCCGGCGGGATCGCCCGCGTCGAGACGATTCGTGCACGACCGGTCTCGGGTCGGTCCCGGGCGTATGCCACGTCCTCCCGACTCGCAGGCAGGGGTGCGATCACGACGGTTGGGCCCGACGTCTCGTCGGCGTTGACTATCCCGGGAGGGCCCTCTCCGCGACTGACCATCACCCGGAGGGCGCCGTGTTCGAGATCCGACTGCGCAGCAGTCCGCAGCATCTCCTCCCTCAACGCCGCTTTCGACTGGTCGATCGATAGTTGGATGCCAGCCGCCGAGCGGTACAGCCGGTCGACGTGGCGGTCCATGAGGATCACCGAGTTATCGAGGACGGGCATGGAGTCAAAGACCGCGTCGCCGTAGAGGAAGCCGCGGTCGAACACGGAGATAGACGCCTCGTCGGGCGGCACCAACTCGCCGTCCACCGAGACGCGAACCCCGGCGTCGTCCGCGAATGGATTCCAGTCCATGCATCTGTCGGGGGCGCCGGTACCAAATGGCTGTGGGGAAGCCAACGCCTATACAGTCCGGGGGCGACGCCGGTGGCATGTACCGCATTCACCCGATCCGAACGGGAACCCTCACTTCACCCAAGGACGCGCTGACCTACAAGTTCGATCGCGATTTCGACGTCGTCTTCCCGTCGTTGTCGTTCCTCGTCGAACCGACCGACGACGACCGGCCGACCTGTCTCGTCGACACCGGCGTCCGGTCTCGAGAGGATCCATACATCGAACGCCGCGGCAAGATCGTGGGTCCGCCTTACGGCGGGCCGGAGCCGCTCCTCGAGGGCCTCGCCGACCGCGAGGTGGAGCCCGCCGATGTCGACATGGTGTTGTTGAGCCATCTCCACCACGACCACGTTGGCAACGTCGCCGAGTTCCCCGACGCGGAGTTCGTCTGCCAGCGTGACGAGTGGGACGCGGCGATGGCTCCGATTCCACTGCTCGAGGCCGCATACTCCGACGTCGACCTGGAGTGGCTCGATGACCACGGCGTCACGTTCGTCGACGGTGAGACCAGCGTCGCCGACGGACTCGATCTCGTTCCCACCCCGGGCCACACCGAGGGCAGTCAGAGCGTCGTCGTCGAGACCGCTGATGGTCCCCACGCCTTGATCGCCGATCTGGCGTACACACAGCACAACCTCGACCCGGGCCGCGAGCATATCGTCGACGGCGCGGGCCGGCACTTACCCGTGACGTCCGACCCAGACCTGTCCTACATTCCACCGGGGACCCACGTCGACGTCGCGGCGGCCTACGATAGCATCGAGCGGATCCGCCGACGGGTCGGGCCCGACGGAGTGATCATTCCCGGCCACGACGCCGAGTACGCACGGGTATATCCCGACTGAGGGCGACCTTGTGACGGGCAGGAGCGGGATCGTCCGTGGGTCAATAAAACCTCCACTGCGGCAGAGACCCTTTGTCGCCGGGTTTCGCGGTGGTGCCGACCCGAAGCTCTTTGCCGGTGGCGCTGGCGCACTCTGGGTATGCAAGTCGCATCAGCTGCGGACGCGGAGGGTCAGGAAGTCGGCGGCGACGTACAGACTTCCCAGGTACTGAAGACGAACAGCCTCGTCGGCGACATCGGTGACCAGGTCGTCACCGCGTCGACGATCCGGTTCCGCCCCGGTGAGCGGACCCGGTATCATACCCACGACTACGGCCAGACGCTCGTCGTCACCGAAGGGACGGGTATGGTCGCGACCGAGGACGAACAGGTCGAGGTGACCGAAGGAGACATCATCTTCTTCCCGCCCGACGAGGTCCACTGGCACGGCAGTGCTCCGGACCGCGACGAGGACTTCGAGCACGTCTCGATCGTCGTCCGTGACGACCCCGACGAGGGCACCCACGCCGTCAAGGACCTCGACCTGGACTGAGCGGCACCGCCATTTTTGCCCGTCGCGCTCGCGCCCCAAGCTATGGCTCCGACTGTCGGCGTCGTCGGCCTCGGACTGATGGGCGGCAACATGGCCGCCCGGTTGCTCGAACACGGCTACGCGGTCCACGGTTTCGACGTGGACGACGAGACGGTCGACTCCTTCGTCGAGGACGGCGGCGTGGCTCACGACTCGCCCGCGGCGCTCGTCTCTGAGGTATCGGTCGTGATCACGTCACTGCCGGATCCGCCGGTCGTGAGGGAGGTCTACCTCGGCGACGACGGCCTCCTCGACGGTGACCCCGACGGCGTGGCCGCACTCGAGATGAGTACGATCGACCCCGATACCACGGTCGAAATCGAAGCTGCCCTCGAGGGTACTGGCCTCGACATCCTCGGCGCGCCGGTCAGTGGTGGTCCTGAAGCCTCCTACGAGGGGACCCTCACGGTGATGGCCGGTGGCGAGGAGACTGTCTTCGAGCGCGATGACGTCCAAGCTATCCTCGACGAACTCGGGTCGAACGTCTACCACACCGGCGCCGTCGACAGCGGCCACACCCTCAAACTCCTCAACAACACCATGTCGATGGGGAACCTGCTGCTCGCCATGGAGGCCGTCTCGCTCGGCGCCGAGCGTGGCGTCGACGGCGAGGTCATGCTCGAGGTGCTCTCGAACGCGGGGGCCTCGTCCAACCAGTTCGAGAAGCGACTCCCGCGCGTACTGAACCGGAACTTCGAGCCGGGGTTCACCGTCGACTTCGCCAAGAAGGACGTCGGCCTGGCCCTCGAGACGGCCGAGGAGATGAACCGGCCGATGTTCATCGCCCCCCTCGTC
Source organism: uncultured Halobacteriales archaeon (assembly GCA_964443815.1). Taxonomy (GTDB): domain Archaea; phylum Halobacteriota; class Halobacteria; order Halobacteriales; family Haloarculaceae; genus CAYLJD01. Next base: position 4,011 of record CAYUFG010000051.1, read on the forward strand.
CACGCGATGTACACCCGCGCGAGTGCCGAGGGTCGCGGAAAGGAGGACGCCAGCGCCACTGTCAAACTCTACGAGGACGCACAGGAAGCGCTGGTGGACGCGGTCGAGCACGTCGACGAGAGCTACGAGGGCTACTGAGTCGAACCGCTTAAGCGATTACTGCGGTGAGGGACTCCAATGACACGACCAGACCTGCCGGCGGAGCCGGTCGATTACGACCTCGTCATCGGCGGTGAGTCGGTCCCCGCCGAGAGCGGCGAGCGGTTCGACGTCGAGTACCCCTACACCCGTGACGTCTGGGCGACGGTCCCCGAGGGCGGCGCGGCTGACGTCGAGAAGGCCGTCGACGCGGCCGCGGCGTGCTACGAGAGCGACGCGTGGCAGTCGTTGACCGCCACCGAACGCGGCGAACTCTTGTTCGACCTCGCTGACGTCATCGAGGACCACACCGAGGAACTCGGCCGGCTGGAGTCCCAGTCCAACGGGAAGCTCTTCTCGGCGATGAACGGGCAGGCCGAGGGCCTCCCGGGCTTCTACAGATTCTACGGCGGGCTGGCGGACAAGGTAACCGGCGACACGATCCCCGTCGACGACGACGGCATGTTCAACTTCACGCTTCAGGAGCCCTACGGCGTCGTCGGCGCGATCACGCCATGGAATTCGCCACTGATGCTGGCGACCTACAAGATCGCGCCGGCGATCGCCGCTGGCAACACGGTCGTCCACAAGCCGTCCGAGATCACGCCCGTGACCGCCATCCGGCTGGCCGAACTCGCACAGGAAGCCGGCTGGCCGGACGGCGCATACAACGTCGTGACCGGCTTCGGTGAAGCCGGCGCCGCGATCACCGACCACGACCAGGTGCGGAAGGTCGCGTTCACCGGGGGTCTCCCGACCGGAAAGCTGGTCGGGCAGGCCGCCGGGGAGGGGATCAAGCCCGTCACGCTCGAGCTCGGCGGGAAGAGCCCGAACATCGTCTTCCCCGACGCGGACCTCGACAACGCCGTCACTGGCGCGATCAAGGGTATCTTCGCCGCGACCGGGCAGACCTGCATCGCCGGCTCGCGGTTGTTCCTCCACGAGGACATCGAGGCGGAGTTCCTCGACCGGCTGGTCGAGCGCACCGAGAACCTGACGCTCGGCGATCCCTTCGATCCCGAGACCGAGATCGCGCCCGTCGCCTTCGAGGGACAGTTCGAGAAGGTGACTGAGATGGTCGAGACGGCGAAGGCTGAAGGCGCGACCGTCCTCACGGGCGGCGAACCCCGCGAGGACCTCCCAGGTGGGCTGTTCTACCCGCCGACGATCCTCACCGACGTCTCCAACGACGATACGATCGCGTGTGAGGAGGTCTTCGGGCCTGTCCTGTCGGTCCTCACCTTCTCGGACGAGGACGAGGTCGTCGCGAAGGCCAACGACACCGAGTTCGGCCTCGCGTCGGCGGTCTGGACGAACGACCTCCGCCGCGCGATCCGGATGACCCAGGCCATCGAGGCCGGCGTCGTGTGGATCAACACCTACCGCCAGTCGTCGTTCACGATGCCGTTCCAGGGCTTCAAGAAGTCCGGCGTGGGCGTCGAGAAGGGCGCCGAGGCGATCGAGGAATACCTCCAGACCAAGAGCGTCTGGATCGAGACCGAAGGCGAGGTGTCCGATCCGTTCAAACTGCTGTAGCGGTCAGCGCAGGGCTGCGAGGTCGCCGACCTGGCGGTAGTAGAACGTCCCGTCGACGAGCGGTCGCATCGTGCGGCCGACCGTGACCGAGTCGACCGCCGGTCCCGCCGTGTCTATCGAGGCATCGACCGAGATAGTCCCCTTCGGATGACCGATCGTCACTCGTGATCCCTCGCCGCTGGCCACGTCGTTCGGGATCGTTCCCGGGAGCCGCGCGGCGGCGCCGAGACACATCGCGCCGGTCATCGCGTAGGCGTGGTGGGGCGTCTGTGTCGTGATGATCCGCGCCGTGACGTCAATGTCGGCGGCGTCGACGTGGCCCCCGTTCGACTGATCGTAGGACTGCGGTGGAGCTACGGCGGCGATGAAAGGAACCGTCGGACTCTCGTCGCTGGCGTCGGCCGCGTGGTCGACCCGCCCGATCCGCTCACAGACGGCGCCGCGGATCGCCTCGAACCGGTCCAGCAGACCGGGCTCGGCAGATAGTTCGTCGGGGAGTTCGGTCCCATCGAGTCCCAGGTCTCCAGCGCGGACGTAGACGCACGGGTTCGTCACGTCCACGAGGGAGACGTCGATCGGCTCGCCGTCGGCAGTGACACTCTCGATGGGGTTCCCGGTCGGATAGAGCGACCCGAGGACGCCCCCCGCCGGATCGAGGAACGTCGAGTCGATCCGGGCGCCAGTTCCGGCCACGCCGTCGATGTGGTAGTCCCCATGGATCGCCGGCTGGCCGTCGCTGACGGGGATCGTCTGTTCGATCCGGGTGCTCGTGTTCGTGTTGAACAGCGTCACGTCCGTCTTCGGTTCGGCGGCATCGACGATGCCTTCCATCATCGCGAACGCGCCGACGGCACCCGTGAGATTGCCGCAGTTACCGCCCCAGTCGACGACGGGCCGTTCGATGGCCACCTGGCCGAAGGTGTAGTCGACATCGATACCCGGCCGGTCCGACCGCTCGACGACCATGAGCTTGCTCGTGTGGGAGTGCGAGCCGCCGATGCCGTCGACCTGGATGGGATCCGGCGAGCCGAACAGCTCCAGCGCCAGGGGGTCGATCCGGTCGTCGTCGAGCGAGACGGGGAGTGCATCGTGGCGGACGAACAGCCCCCGGCTGGTGCCGCCGCGTATCAGTCGGCCGTCGATGGCGCCCTGTTGACTCATCCGCCGTCGGCGCGGACCTCGGCGGCGGTCCGAGCGTGCTCCGCGGCGTTCTCGCCGGCGATTCGGCCGTACGTGGCCCCGCGCGTGAGCGCCGACCCGCCGGGGTAGTTCTCGTAGAAGAACTCCGCGGTGCTGTTGCCGACGGCCCACAGCCCCTCGATCGGTTTCTCGCGACGGTCGAGCACCTCGCTCTCCGTGTTGATCTTCAGGCCGCCGAAGGCGAACGTGATCGCCGACGCCACCGGGAAGCACTGGAACGGCGGTTCCTCGAGCGGGAGCGCCCAGTTGGACTTCTCGATCCCGAGACCCGCCGTCGAATTGCCGTCGAGGGCATGGGGGTCGAACTCGCCGGGATCGCACGCTTCGTTGAACGCCCGAACCGTCTCGACAGCCGCATCCACGTCGTTTACATCGAGTTGTTCGAAGAGTTCGCTGAGCGTCTCCGCCGTCGTCGGGTGGGTGCCAAGTTGGCTCACCACGAAGTCGTCGACCTGCGAGTCGAAGACGACGAACGCCTGCTGATCCGGCTGGTCGTGAACCCGCTTGCCGAACTTGGCGTACGTCTTCAGGAGGAAGTCCTCGCCCTCGTCGACGAAGCGGTCGCCATTCTTGTTCAGGATCAGGCCGTACTGGTAGCCGTTGATGCGCGTCCGGCCTCCCTCGACGTCCGGCGCCTCGATATCGTTCAGGACCCGGTGGGCACCGCCCCACTCGCCGTCCGGCTTCGCGCCGGCGTCCATCCCGGCGTCCACGGCTTCGCCGGTGTTGTACCGGCTGCCGCGGACGATGTAGTCGTCGCCGTCCTCGCCGAAGTAGCGGACTCGCTTCTCGTCGTTGGCCACGTACGACCCCGCGGCGATCACGACGCTCGGGGCATCGTAGCGGACCTTGCCCTCGTCGTTGACCGCGGCTGCGCCGGCGACGGCGTTGGTCTCGTCGGTGACGACGCGCTGGAATTCGGTGTCGTAGTGGACGTCGATGCCGAGCTCCTCGACGCGGTCGCCGAGTACTTCGACCACCTGCTCGCCCTCACCGTCGGCCTGCAGTCCGCCGGTCGTGGTCCCGAAGCCGGGTTCGTCGTCGTGGCTGACGACGTGCCAGCTGACGCCGTGATCGGTGAGCCACCGGATGGCGTCCGTGGCGTTCTCGACCAGCGTGGTACAGAGGTCGTGATCGGCCTGCCCCTCGGAGACGCCCATGAGGTCGTCGTAGAAGTCCTGTTGGGTGTATTGGTCGGGTGTCTCGTCGAGGTCGAACTCGCGCTCGAGTGCCTCTGGGTCGTCGAGCGGGAACCGGAAGATGCCCCCGGCGAACTGCGTGTGACCGCCGCGTTTCTCGCGGGGGCTCTTCTCGAGAACGACCGGCGTCGCCCCGGCCTCGTGGGCGGCCAGTGCCGTCGAGAGGCCCGAGACACCGTGGCCCACCACGACGACGTCGTAGTCACGATACGCGTTGAGCGCGTCGTCGGCTGACATTGCCACTCACTCCGGCGGTCCAGGGAAATACCTTTCCTCTCGCCGGATCGCGTCGCATCCCGGCCAATTAAATACCCGTACGCCTACGGTCGGGGTAACCATGCGCGAGCAGGAGTACGACATCGTCGTCGTCGGCTGTGGTATCGCCGGCCTGTGTGCCGGGGTTCGGGCCCGCGAGCTCGGGTTCGAGACGGTCATTCTCGAGAAGGCACCTAAGGACAAACGCGGGGGACACACCCAGTTCACCGAGTCGTTCCGCATCCCGACCCAGGACATCGACCTGGACGTCGAGTTCAACGTGGAGGACTACTCGGCGTCGGATTTCTACAGCGACATCATGAAGGTCACCAACTACCGCGCCGACGACGAGCTCGCTGAGGTCGTCACCGGCGAGGCCGCCGAGACCTTCGAATGGCTGACCGAACTCGGGAACGAGTGGCAGTACCGCGCGCCACATCCGGGCTACACGGCGGGCCGCGTCTGGCTCGACGGTGAGGAGCTTGTCGACGACATGGTCGACATCTTCGAGGAGAAGGGCGGCGAGGTCGTCTACCGGGCGGAGGCCCAGGACCTCTTCCGCAACGACGATGGACGGGTCACGGGTGTCGACGCCCGCGTCGAGGGGAAGTCCACGCGCTTCAGCGGCGACGCGATCATCCTCGCGTCGGGTGACTACGGCTCGAGCAAGGAAGCCCGAACCCGCTATTACGGGCCCGGCTACGGCAACATGAAGGTCCGCGGCAGCGGGTTCAACACCGGTGAGGCGGTGGAGGCGGCGATGGACATCGGCGCGAAGACCGACGGCGAGTGGGGCGACGCCCACATGGCGATCGTCGACGCGGCGTCGCCGGACGTCGAGATGGGCATCACTCGGATCGACGGCTACCAGTACGGCCTCATCATCAACCACGACGGCGAGCGGTTCGTCGACGAGGGCGAGGACTCTCGGGCGCACACCTATGCGAAGTTCGGCCGGCGCATCTTCGAGCAGCCCTACCACGAGGCGTTCATCGTCGTCGACGAGAAACGCCGCGGCGACGTCGCCCACATGGGGCCGGGCCGTCCGGTCTCGGCGGACACGCTCGAGGGCCTGTTCAACCGCCTCGACGTCGAGGATGTCGACCAGGCGGTCGAGACGGTCGAGGAGTACAACGCCGCCTGTGATCCCGGCGAGTACGAGCCCAACCAGCTCGACGGGAACGCGACGGAAGGCCTCGAGTTGCCGAAGTCCAACTGGGCGTTCCCGCTCGACGAGCCGCCATACACGGGGTATCCGGTGACCGGCGGCATGACCTTCGGCTTCGGCGGCGTCGGTATCACGCCCGACGCGAAAGTCCTCGACACGACGGACACCGTCATCGAGGGTCTGTTCGGTGCGGGCAACTCGACGGGCGGCCTGTTCTACAACAACTACCCCGGCGGCACCGGCCTGACGAACGCGGCCGTGTACGGCCGTATCGCCGCCGAGAGTGCCGAGGCGTACATCGAGGATGCCGGCGCGGTCGCCGCGGCCGACGACTGAGGGACTCTCGGGCGATTTATCCCTGCCGGAGCAGTGCTGGCCGGTATGGACACGACGACGCAGCTTCGCGAGTTGATCGAGGCAGAGGACATCCTGCCCGCGCTCGGGGCATACGACGCGCTGTCGGCGAGCCTCGCCGAGCAGGCCGGCGCCGACGCAGTCTACATGAGCGGCTCCTCCGTCTCGACGTCCGTCCACGGCTACCCCGACGTCGGCCTGACGACGATGACGGAGATGGCCGACCGGGCCCGCCAGATGGCCACCGCCGTCGACGTGCCCGTCTTCTGTGACGCCGACACCGGGTACGGTAACCCGCTCAACGTCCGACGGACCGTCGAGGAGTACGAGACGGCGGGCGTCGCCGGCCTCCACATCGAGGACCAGACTTTCCCGAAGAAGTGCGGGCACTTCGAGGACAAGGGCGTCATCCCGACCGAGGAGATGGTCCAGAAGATCAGAGCGGCGACCGACGCCCGTGAGGACGACGACTTCACCATCATCGCGCGGACGGACGCCCGTGCCGTCCACGGATTCGAGGACGCCGTCGAGCGCTCACGGGCGTACGTCGACGCCGGTGCGGACGTGCTCTTCTTCGAGGCGCCCACGGACGAGGACGAACTTCGAAAGGTCGGCGACGAGTTCGGGGACGTGCCGCTGCTCGCGAACATGACCGAGGGCGGCAAGACGCCGCTTTACTCCGCGGCCGAGTTCGACGAGTTCGGCTTCGACATCGTCATCTACCCCGCAACCTCCTTCAAGGCTGCCGCGAAGGCGATGCAGGAGGTCTACGCGGAGATCGTGGAGACGGGTACGCAGGCGGGGGTCATGGACAAACTCGTCACCTGGCAGGGCCGGAACGACATCACCGGCCTCGAGGATATGATCGAGCTCGAACAGCAGTACGCAACGGACGACTAGCGTTCGTCGGCGAGCAACTCGATCGACCGACACGTCTTCTCGGCAGGCATGCCGGGCCAGTTCATCCGGAGTATCGCGTGGCTCGCGTCGAGTCGATCAGCCGCCGTCTCGAGCTGACCGGCGACCTCGGCGGGCGATCCGAGTAGAAACCGATCTCGGCGCAACTCCTCGAACGACCGATGGAGATCGGCCTCGTTCTCCATGGCTTCGTCCTGGCCCCACGACAGATACCGCTCGTACTTCGGCTCGAGGTACTCGCGGGCGGTCTCGACGGCCTCGTCCGTCGTCTCGGCGACGAACGCCTCCCTGAAGAGCGGCACCGCGGTGTCCTCACCCCGCTCACGGCGGAGTTCGTCGTACCGCTGCTTCTGGGCAGCGATCTCCGTGAGCGTGGCGTGGGGATTGACGAACCAGGCGTCCGAGAGCCGGGCGGCCCGCTCGACCGCCGCCGTGGCGTTGGCCGCGAGCCAGATCGGCGGTGTCGACTCCGGGCGTGGGCTCGTCGTCGCGCACTCGACGTCGTAATACTCGCCGTCGAAGGTGACGTTTCGCTCGGTGAGCAACCGCCGGAGCAGTTCGATGCCTTCGACGAGCCTGGGCACTCGCTCGGCCTTGGGCACGCCGAAGGCCTCGAATTCGACGTCGCGGTAGCCAGCGCCCACACCTGCGACGACGTCGCCGTCGGCGATGGCGTCGAGCGTCGCGAGGTTCTCGGCGACCGCGACCGGATGGTGAAACGGTAGGAGGAGCACACCTGTCGCGAGGTTCATCGAGCCGGCCTCGGCGGCCAGTCGTGAGAGTGTCGGTAGCGTCTGGAGTTGTGGGTAGTCCGGCAGGAAGTGCTGGCCGGCGACGATCAGATCGAAGCCGGCGTCTCGGGCGGTTCTGGTCTGTGTGACCAGGCCATCGAACACGTCGCTCGCGGACTGATCCGCGGACCCTTGCCGGTTGCAAAAGAGGCCGAGGTCCATTGCCTCCGGTAGCGTCGTGACCGCTCAAAAGGCTTCGCCTACAAGGAATGACCGCACTTCGGACACTCGTCGGGGTAGTGCCGGCCGTCGACGACGGCCGAGCCGTACTCCTCGTTCTCGGGGGCCTGGCGGTAGAGTCGCTTGCCGCAGTTCTGGCAGTTCTTCATCTGAACTCTGGGGTGAGGGTCAGTTAGGCGTCCTCGGCTATGGGCCCTTCGACTCTTCGCCACGACGATGGGAATCGAGCCAGTGGGCGAGCGGAACGACGGTCCAGAGCGCCAGCGCGCCGACGGCGACGCTCGTAGAGTCGGCTGGTGCGGGCCCGAACGTGAGTCCAAGATACACCAATCCGAGGAGGAACGCGAGTGCGTGAGGCCCCCACCGACCGACCGGATTCGTCCCGGTCGTCGAGTCGAGGTAGAGCCGGAGCCCAACGGCCAGCAGGCCGAATTCGACGACGAGCGTCGCCGGGAGGGAATTCCACAACCCGAGACCCACCGTCGGGCCACCCGGCCAGACGGGTAGATCCGGTGTATGTACTACGACATCGAGCAGCCAGTGACTCGGGACGAGCGAACCAACGAGCGCTGCCTCGACTGCGCGGCGTCGCCATGCGTAGTAGAGTCCTGCGAAGACGAGACCCCAGCCCACGGCAAGGGCAAGACTGTGGGTCCAGGGATAGTGAAGAAACTCGAGCGGACTGACGGCCGTGATACCCGGCTCGATGGAGACCCGCTCGACCCCGGCGAGGACCAGCACCGGCCAGAGGAGATCTGCCCATTGGGTGGCGACGATCAGGATGGCCAGCGAGACTCCCGGCCCCCACCGTTTCGCCGCGAACGCGAGTCCGAAGTGTCCGAGGAACATGGGCCGACAACTCCTGTCGCTTACTTGGTGTTTTCCCTGCTACAGCTCGATCCGGTCCATGTAGTCACGGATGCCGCCGGCGAGGCCATACTGGGGCTCGTAGTTCAGATCTTCCCTGGCCCGGCTGATGTCCAGGACGGCGTACTGCGGGTGGTCCTTGTTCTGGGGGTTGGTGCCGGCCTCGACGCTGATCTCGGCGTCCGGGCACTCCTCTCGGAGGACAGCCGCGAAGTCGCGCATCGACTTGCCCTCTCCAGTGGCCACGTGGTAGGTCGGGTACGAGAGACTGTCGGCATCGACGGCGTCCGCGAGTCCCGTCGCGATGTCACCGAAGTAGGCCCAGTCGTTCAGTTCGTCGCCGCCGGGGAGTGTCACGGACTGCCCTCGCATCGCCCCCTCGATGGCGTCGGGGATGAGCATTCCTTTGCCCTCGAGGGCAACTTTTCCCGGGCCGAAGCTCGACCCGAACCGGAAGCTCGCCGCCTCGATGCCGTGACGGTCCTCGTAAACCTGCCGATAGGACTCGCCGGCGGCCTTCGTCAGCGCGTAGATGTTGCCGACCGGGTTGCGGACGGCGTCCTCCGCGAGGGGTTCGTAGTGTGGGTAGGCGTACCGACCGCTGATGTGGCCGAACACCGCCTTCGTGGAGATGTCGATCACGCGGACGCCGGTCTCGACGGC
>CAYUFG010000052.1:0-13142 GCA_964443815.1 uncultured Halobacteriales archaeon
CCATCGACGAGAACATGGACGAGCTCCACGAGGGCTCGGTCATCATCTACGACGGCGAGCGGACCACGATGCAGGATGTCGAGATCCCCGACGGGATGATCGGGCTCAACGTCCCCCTGAAGCGGCTGGCCGAGGAGGCTGGCGGCGCGATCATGCGCAACATCGTGGCCCTCGGAGCCGCCTGCGAGGTCACCGACTTCCCCATCGAGAACCTGGACGCCTCGCTCGAGAAGCGGTTTCAGGACAAGGGCCAAGCGATCGTCGACAACAACCAGACCGCCGCCCGGGCCGGCCAGGAATACGTCGCCGAGGAGTTCGATCGAGACTTCGACTACGAACTCGAAACCACCGACGCCGACTACGTCCTGCTCAACGGCGACGAGGCCATCGGGATGGGTGCGATCGCCGCCGGGTGTCGCTTCTACGCGGGCTACCCGATCACGCCCGCCACGGACGTCATGGAGTACCTCACGGGCCGGATCGACCGATTCGGCGGCAAGGTCGTCCAGGCCGAAGACGAACTCGCGGCGATCAACCTAGCACTCGGGGCCGCCAGAGCGGGTGCCCGCTCGATGACGGCCACCTCGGGCCCGGGCATCGACCTCATGACCGAAACTTTCGGCCTCGTCGCCACCACGGAGACGCCGATGGTGATCTGTGACGTCATGCGGTCGGGCCCCTCGACGGGGATGCCGACCAAACAGGAGCAGGGCGACCTGAACCAACTCCTGTACGGCGGTCACGGCGAGATTCCCCGGTTTGTAGTCGGGCCAACGACGGTCGCGGAGTGCTTCTGGAAGACGGTCGAGGCGTTTAACCTCGCCGACCAATACCAAATCCCAGTCTTCCTCGTCTCCGACCTCGCGCTTGCGGTAACGGAACAGACCTTCCCACCCGAGACCTTCGACATGGACGAGATCGAGATCGACCGGGGCAACGTCGTCTCGGGTGACGAGGTTGACGAGTGGCTGGACGACAACGACCGTTTTCAGCCCCACGCTGCCACAGAGGACGGCGTCAGCCCCCGAGCGTTCCCGGGAACCACCGACGGTGCCCACATGACGACCGGCCTGGAGCACGACTCGCTCGGTCGGCGGACGGAGGAGGAGGAGGTCCGTGTGGAGCAAGTACAGAAGCGCCAGCGGAAAGTCGAGACCGCACGGGAGCGTGAGGAGTGGGATTACCGCGAGTTCGGCGATCCGGACGCCGATACCGTGGTCATCTCCTGGGGGTCCAACGAGGGGGCGATCCGGGAGGGCATGGACTTGCTCGCCGAGGAGGGAATCGACATTCACTTCATCTCGGTGCCGTACTTGTTCCCCCGGCCTGATTTGAGCGAGGAGATCGAAGCGGCGGACGAGGTCATCGTGATCGAGTGCAACGCCGAGGGCCAGCTCGCGGACGTCATCGAACACGACGTCTTGGAACGGGTCGAGCGGGTCAACAAGTACACGGGCGTGCGGTTTAAGGCAGACGAGATCGCCGACGAGATCCGGGCCGTCGTCGGGCCAGCACAGGAGGCAACACAATGAGCTCAGACGTCAGATTCACCGACTTCAAGTCAGACAAGCAACCGACCTGGTGTCCCGGCTGCGGCGACTTCGGGACGATGAACGGCATGATGAAAGCCCTGGCCGAGACCGGCAACGACCCGGACAACACGTTCGTGGTCGCCGGCATCGGCTGTTCCGGCAAGATCGGGACGTACATGCACAGCTACGCGCTGCACGGCGTCCACGGTCGCGCCCTGCCGGTCGGCATCGGCGTGAAGATGGCCAACCCCGACCTCGAGGTGATGGTCGCCGGCGGCGACGGCGACGGCTACTCGATCGGCGCGGGCCACTTCGTCCACGCCGTCCGCCGGAACGTCGACATGTCCTACGTCGTAATGGACAACCGCATCTACGGTCTGACGAAAGGCCAGGCGTCGCCCACCTCCCGCCAGGACTTCGAGACGGCGACGACGCCGGAGGGCCCCCAGATGCCACCGGTCAACCCGCTGGCGCTCGCGATGGCTGCCGGCGGCACGTTCATCGCCCAGACCTTCAGTTCAGACGCTCAGCGACATACTGAACTCGTCAAGCAGGCCATCGAACACGACGGCTTCGGCTTCGTGAACGTCTACTCGCCCTGTGTGACGTTCAACGACGTCGACACCTACGACTACTTTCGAGACACCATCGTCGATCTCGGCGAGACGGACCACGATCCGACTGACCCCGACCAGGCGATGGACCGGATCACGGACGGCGACAAGGAGTATCTCGGCGTCATCTACCAGGACGAGAACTCGGTTCCCTGGGAGGAACGAGAAGGTCTCGATGGGAACATGGCCGATATCGGCGACTCCCCGCCCGAGGGCTCGATGGATCTGGTCCGGGAGTTCTACTGACGGACCAGTCTCTCGCGATTCGATCCGACCTTGGCGAAGTCCGCCTGAGTCCACCGGTAATTCGAAAAAAATACGTCAATAGAATACAAGGAATCGGCGCATGCCCCCGCGCCGACTGACCCTCCTAGTTATCGGAATCGTCGGTGTCCTCCTCCTAACGAATATCCTCTGGCTGTTCCCCCACGAAGGCCAGGCACGACATACCTACGAGCGTAGCGAAATCTCCATCAGCGACGGCACCCTGGACTACCAGGGTCAACGAATCAACCGATTCGCCGAGGCCAATTCCCTCGTCGAGGTAGCGTGTCAGCCGCCGGATGACGAGCAACCCAGAGCGTGTGCGTTCGATGCCCATCTCGTGGATCATGCGCCCGTTTCGCTTCCGAACGTGCGCGGGGGGTTCATCAGCCCCGAGTTCGTCGAGATCGACGACGCCTATTACCGTCGGGTCCACCGGCTCGACTCGGATACCGACACGGCGGTGGTGGTGCATGACGTTGAGCGTGTCCGGGCCTCCACACTCCTCTCGGCGACCGCACTGAACCTCACGGGGCGGTCGATCTCTGAAAACGATGACCTCCCGCTTGAGGTTCGGCTTGCCGCGACCGGCGAGACGGTGAGCACGTACACTGACCTCGAAGAAGACGAACTCGGACGGATCTTCCGTGTCGATGACTCGTACTACACGGTGGTCCAGACCGACCGGACGGTAATCGATCATGGCCTCCGGTTCCTCCGCTACGAGGTGCCCAGATACCTGCTTACCGCGCTGGGACTCATTCTGAGTGCCGCCGTAATTCTTGAGGTCACAACCGGACGGCCGGGTGAATCCGAAGTGTAGCTCCCTGGAGGCGAGCAGTATTCGCGCGACGACAAGAGGTCAGTATCCTTACGAAAATCGCCCCGGCCAACGCTCGAGAGTGCCAACACGATCTGTCGATCTCGGGGCTCGCGGACAGTTCCGTACCCCTTCTCGAGTGGATGGAGTCGAACGGCGATCGACACCAGCGATCGTAGCCGAAACCCAGGATCACGCGGGAAAAAGCCGTTAGGGCGATTTGACGAGAGAGGACACCACTTCGGTCGTGTGGGGACCTCAACGACCCTGGAATTGCGGCTCCCGATCTTCGCGGAATGCGGTCACGCCTTCCGCGTGGTCGGCCGTTTCGCTGCACTCGCAGATCGCCTCGATGGCGTGTTCGAGACCCGTCTCCATCGTGACGTCGTGGGACTCGTTGACCAGTCGTTTGGACTTGCCCAGCGCCACCGTGGGCCGCTCGGCGTACTCGGTGGCGAGTTCCATCGCGGCTTCACGGGTGGCGTCGGCGTCACCCTCGACGAGCCGGGTACCCAGGCCGATGTCGTGGGCCTCCGCGCCGCTGAGTCGCCGGCCGGAGAAGATCAAGTCCTTTGCCTGCTCCTCACCGATCAGGCGTGGCAGGAGGTACGCACCGCCGTCGCCGGGAACCAGCCCAACGTTGGTGTACGACTGGCTGAGCGTCGCGTCCGCGCGTAGAACGCGGATGTCACAGGCCATCGCGAGATCCATGCCCGCCCCGACGGCGGCGCCCATGACCCCAGCCACGACCGGAAGTTCGGCCCGACGGATACCTTTGAGGACGCGCTGGGCGCGACTGACCGTATCGTGCAGCGCGTGGGGATCCCCCGTCGAAAGGTCGTCCAGATCGACGCCCGCACAGAAGCCCCGCGAGCCCGCGGCGGTGAACAGGACTGCGCGAACGCCGTCGTCGGCCTCGAACCGGTCGATGGCGTCGATCAGTCCCTCGAGCACCGACGGCGTGAAGGCGTTCAAGCTGTCGGGGCGATTGATCCGCATCACGCCGACGTTTCCGTTGACCTCGGTGATCACGTCAGGCATGTGTTCACCGGCGATGGCCACCGCTCTAATCGTTTGGGTTCGCGCCCGGAGTCGGCGTCAGAGCTCGATCCCCAGATGGCGGCTTTCGAAGCCCTCGTCCACCGGCACGTCGAAGGCCGTCGCAAGGAGACTCAAGCCGAGCCGCCGGGACAGTGCCGGGGGATCCTCGACCGACGCGTCGGCGAAGGCGGTTTCGCCCGGAAACGGGCCGCGGGCGAGCGCGCCACGCAGGTCACTGAGGGTTGGGTCCGACTGCTCGGTTGCGATGCGATCCAGTGCCAGCCCGGCGTGCACGCCGACGGCGAGGTAGCGAATCCCACGGCGCTCTGGGTCCGGGACGTCGGTGATGGTCGAGAGGAATCGGGCGGCGAAGGTCTCGCTCGCGTCGACTTGCTCCTCGACCCACGACTCGACGGCCGAGCGATCGGCGGCCGGGTCGAGTGACTCGCGGGCCGCGTCGAACAGGTCAGCCTCCTCGTCGGCGATCTCGTGGAAGACGTTGCCGACGACGACCGCGTCGGCACCAGCGTCGACGACGGATCGGGTATCTTCGCGGTTCGCGAGTCCGCCGCCGTACCAGAGTCGGGGCCCCTCCACCGCACCGTCGATCGCCTCCAGGATTTCGACCGCTTCCTCGCCGCCGAAGGTGCCCGAATACTCCAGATAGACCACTTCGCTCTCTAAGTGGTGTTCCGCGGCGAGGGCTCGCTGTTTGGCCTCACGCGGTGACAGCAGGTCCGCCTCGGTGACGTTGCCCTCCCGGGCGGCCGCGCTGTCGAGATTCATGATGATGTAGGCCTCGAAGACGGCCTCGCGAAGGAGCCACGCAGCGGCGAAGTTCGACAGCTTCTCGCGGACTCCGCTCGGGAGCGAAACCGGTACCTTCTCGCCAAGCATCGCCGGGGCGAGCTCCTCCTTGGCATACTCGATCCCCTCCCCGAGGATGCCGACGAGCGCCTCGCCGTCGCCGTTGAGTACCTCGGGAATAGCCAAGAACGCCGCTTGGTCACGGGTTCGGTCGGTCACGTGCCTGGCGGCGCTTGGTTCGTGAAACGCCGTGGCGCCCGCCGCATTGACGAGGTCGAAGGTCTCTTCGGTTGTCTCGTCGGTTACGTCGCTCGATCCGCCGACGGAGACTGCACTCGTGTGTTGGAGGTACAGTGGATACCCAAGCGGCAACTGCTTCGTCGGCTCCGGATCGATCTTCGTGATGTGCGACCAGTCAGCCGGGACCTGGTTGGTATCGAGCCCGAGCACCGTCCGGCCGCCGATGGCGATTGCCGCGGCCAAGTCGTCGACCGCGCCGACGACGCCCGCAAGAGTCGGCATGTGGCCGAAATCTCCGGCCTGCGAGCATAAAAGCTCCTGTCTACACTGCCGGTGACCCGTCCTGAATCGGCACCGGCTCCCCGAGGAGCGGTGCCTTTATCGGTTCGTGCAGTCACCGTCCGGTCATGTTCCCGGAGCCGAGGGAACTCGGGTGGGCGCTCGCCGGCAACCTGGTCGTCGGGATCGGTGCCGGGACCGCGACGCTGGCGGCGTTTGCACCACAGTTGCCGATCCTTGACGGCGGGAATCCCGTAATCCGCGTGAGTGTTGTCTCGGTTGGATTCGCGATCTTCTTCGCCGGGTATGGCCTTTCACAGGCCGGCACCTACAGCGACCCCGACGAATCGGCCATGGACGCACTCACCGGGCCCTCAAGCGGCGAATCGCCATCGGCCCCGAATTCGGGATCTATCGATCCCTTCCAAGTGGTTCGTGGCCTGTTCCTTGTTCTCGGTGTCGTCGGGCTCGGCGCAGGGATGCGACTGTTCGCACTGACGATCCGCGGCTGGGATCCCCGACTCGGGGTCGCGACCGGCGTGGTGTGTATCCTCGGGTATATTTTCGGCCACGTGGGCATCAACGGAGGTGTCCTCTGATGGCCGTGGCACACCGGCGCTTCTCCCCGCCGTGGCTAGTGGGATACGCCGGAATGATCGTCGGTCTCTGGATCACGGCTGCGTCGATGTCCTCCGGGTTTATTTGGGCCTCGCAAGGGAAGGTCGCGCTCGTCTACGTCGCGGGCTTTTTCTCCTGGACGGGGTACATCACCGCCCACTACGCCGCAATCGGTGTCTTCGTCGACGACGTGGACGCGGACGAGACCGACGGCGACGGCACTCCCGACTCTCTCTCGGCTCGGCTGCGGGCTATCCTCCCGATTGAGACGTGGCGGGCTGTCGGGTTTTTGGCCGGCATCGCGATCCTCGTTGCGGGGATCGCGATCCTCGCCTGGTACGTCCGACAGGAGAACCACCTCCTCGGGAACCTCGGCAGCGGACTGTTCCTCGGCGGGTACGTGATCGCCCACTACTTCGATACTGATCTCCCGCTCTGACGACGAAGGTGGAAACTTCTTTATGGACCGACTCGGTCACCTCTCTGTAACCGAGTATGGGTGAGGGCGAAGACGGCACTGAGAGTCCGCCTGCCGGCCGCGAAAAATGGCGAGTGGATCGCGCCACCGAGGACGACTACCTCGGAACGCTCTGGATTCGATGGACGGACGGCGGAACGGACATGCATCTCCATCGAGTTTGTGATCTCGTCCCACGGGTCCGCCTGACCGGGAGTCTCCCCTTCGTTGCCGTGGAACCAGAAGACGGTGAGCGGCCGACCTACGTGCCGGTCCGGGGCGAGGACGATGCAGCCGAGCCCGTCCAGTTCCGGTTCCTCACCGGCGTCCCGCGGCAACTGCTCCGCCACGTGCCGCTGGTTATTTTGACCGCACTCGTGATTCTCCTCGTCGCGGCCGAGTTCACGCCGGGCGTCGACGGCATTTCGGTTCTGGTTCCGTCGGTGCGTGGCGAGAACGTCCTTCTGTTCGGAGTGTTCGTGCTGATCGCGCCGGTGATGCTTTGGCTGTTCTCGCGTGTGGACGTCCTCGAGGCGCGTGAGTTCGCCGCCGCAGCCCTTACCTACGGGCTCATCGCGGTGCTGGCGGCAGGCGTCGGAGTCGCGGTCCTGCTCACGCTGCTCGCCGACCATCCCTCGGAGACACCCCCGTCGGTGGTGTTCGTCTCGGGCTACCTGCTCGTCCTCCTGGTTGGTGGGCAGCTGCTATACGAAGCCACGCTCCGTATCGAGCACCTCTTCGTCAAACTCGGGAGCCGTGGGGGAGACATCGTCGACGACGATCGGGCATACCGTCGGTTCTTGACCGATCTGCACGACGGACTCGCGGCGTCGACGTTCGGCCTCGGCCCGTCACGGCTCTTCGGCGTACTCTTCGCGGCCCAGTTTGCCATCATCTGGTTGATCGGTGGCGGCCCGCAGGAACTCGGGTTCGAGGTGGGCCTCGCCGTTAACTTCGTGTTCAATGCCGTCCTCGCGACGATCTTCTTCCAGTTTCTCGTCCTGGTGCGGTACTTCAATCGGCTCCTCAACGCTACCGGCGAGTACGGAGACGTGGGTATCTCCTATCAGCCGTTCCACGTCGACGGCCACGGCGGTTTCCGCGACCTCGGCCGCTTCGCTCTGCGAATCAACATCATCCTGATGCTGGGTGGGCTCTATCTCGTATTCCGACTGTACATCATCGGCGGGCGGGCGCTTCCGGTGGAGGGTCTCGCCGGCTTCAGTGACCCCATTCTCCTGTCGGTCTGGCTGATCAGCTTCGTCGGTCCGGTTGGTGCGTATGCCTTCGGCGTCGGCGCGTGGGGGTACTATTCGTTCTGGACCATGCACGCCAAGATGGTGCGAGATAAACACGCCCTCGCCCGACGCTACCAGGGAATGAAGTCCCGCCCGGCGGTGGACAGAACCCCGGCCGCCGGCGACGATATCGAGGCGTTCGACGAATCCGATGGGCCGGAGTGGGCCGCCCTCGTCGCGGCGCCGACCTGGCCGGTCGACGTCAACAGACTGGCCAGTCTCGTCACCGGAAACGCCCTGCCACTGGTGCTACCTGCTTCGAACCTTCTCTTCTGACCGCCCTCAGCCAGGTAGGGTCTCGGGCGTGCCGGAACGATAGATGTACTCGGTCGCGATCCCGGTGAGCGGGGAGTTTGCGTCACGCGCGGCGGCCTTGGCCCGATCCAGGTAGGACTCGGCGACGTCGATCACTTGCGACCTGGCACTGGTCGGTTCGTCGGCGAGCGTGTACTCTGCGGTGACGGGTGTCAGTTGCCCCTCCCGACGATCCGCACGGTAGTCGTCGACGTCGTCGAGCCAGATCTGAGCGCCGACGATCGCGAGCACGATCGACCGCTCGAAGGCCGGATCGATGTCGAACCCCGCCGATTCGTACATCTGGAGCATGCCGTCGTAGATCACGCCGACCCGATCGTACTGAGTTCTGGCGTAAGGGAGGGCACAGTCAGCCGGCGTCAGTGACGGTGGCGTCTCCTCGAAGTCCGCATCTCGATACTCCGCCCGGATCGCCTCGAGCGCGTCGGCGTCGCCTGACTGTGCCCTCGCGAGCAGATCCCTGAACCGCTCGTCGTCAGCCTGGTGCGCCTCCGAGACGTCCACCGCCCAGTCGTAGGCCTCCCGAACCGAGTCGTCGAACGCTTCGAACCGGGTGCGGACGCGGTCCTCGAGCGTTTCCTGGGCTATTTTGGCGATCTGAGCGCGGGCAGCCTCGTCGGTCCGGAAGTCCACCGCGAAGTCCTCGTACTCCTGGTCGTTCCGGGCGTCTCGCATGTCGCCATCGAGCAGTGCCTCGATGGCGAGTGTGGTCAGGTCCTCGGCTACCTCGTGGTGCGCCGGATCGTTCACTCGGCGGTACAGGTAGCCCAGCGACAGCTGGGCCGGTAGCACGAGTTTGGTGTCGTAGTCGAAGGACACCGAGTCACGATCGAACTCTGCGGCGATGGCGGCCTCGATCGGCTCGAACGCCGATTCGACCATCGCTTCGGTTTCCGCGTCGACTCTACGCTTCAGGCGGAGGCTCCTGAGGTCGAATGCGCCGGTCTCCCCGTAGAACCCGAACACGGCCCGGACCGTCGTCGGCAGCGGGTTTCGGTCGGCCAGCCACGTCGCGGTCCGGCGGAGCATTTGAACTGTGCGCTCGCTCTGACCGGCGGGCCCTTAGCGGTTTCGTGACGCCAGCCGCCGGCCTTTTCGCCCTTGGGACACGAACGCCGCCGATGATGGATCCGGGATGTGCGGGTGGCGGGCCGACGATCGACGGCATGCCTATGCTCGGCCTGGGAACGTGGCAAAACGACGATCCCGACGAGTGCGTTGAGGCTGTCAGAACGGCGCTGGAAACTGGCTATCGCCACGTCGATACGGCCCAGATCTACGGCAACGAAGCCGCGGTTGGCGACGGCATAGCAACGGCGGACGTGGATCGCGAGGAAGTCTTTCTCGCAACGAAGGTCTGGACGTCGAACCTCGCACCGGAGGACGTTATTACCTCGGCCGAAGCGAGCTTGGACCGATTGGGGACCGACTATGTCGACCTCCTGTACGTTCATTGGCCGGCGGGCCGGTACGATCCCGTATCGACGCTGCCCGCCTTCGACGAACTGCGCGATAGCGGGCGCATCGAGCGTGTTGGTGTCTCGAACTTCGAGTCGACCCACGTGGAGCGGGCTCGGGCGGTGCTAGAGGCGCCGGTGTTCGCGAACCAGGTTGAGATGCACCCCTACCTACCCCAGCGGTCCCTCCGTCGGTTGGCCGCCGAGACCGACCTCAACCTGGTGGCCTACTCGCCGTTGATCCGCGGAGACGCCATGGAGAATCCGGTCCTCGCCGGGATCGCCGAGAAGCACGATGCGAGTGCCGCGCAAGTCGCCCTCGCGTGGCTTCGCGAGTCCGGCGTGACCGCCATCCCGAAGGCGACGCGTGAGGCACACATTCGCGACAACTGGGCGAGTCTCCGCCTCAGCCTCGACGACGATGACCTGGCCCGCATCGACGCGATCGAGAAGCGATCCCGGAAGGTCCACCCACGGTTTGCGCCGGATACCTGGCACTGAGCACCCACGGAGGGCGGCCCGATGCTGGACACGAAAGCATTTATCTGGGGGGTGTAAACGCCGCCGTATGGCAGCCGAACAGGGCCTCGTGGAGGCCATCCGCTGGGACGTCCGGCGGATGCACGAGACCTGGATGGAGTTCGTCTACCCGCGTCAGCGAGGCGCCGATCAGACCGTCCTCGGCAAGTGGAAACCTCAGGGTGGACTTTCCCTGTACCTCTACAAGGCTTGGTCTGTCATCGGCGCGCCTGTGGTCGCCGTCGTTTACCCACTCGTTCTGCTCGGGTACTTCCTCAGGTTTCAGACGCGTCGGATCAACCTCGCCGCGGTGAGTCTCGGCGCGACCGGTGTGGTGGGTCTGTTCGTTCTGCTGTGGGGCGGACTGGCCGTCGCCGCCAGACTCGTGTTTTCGGATCAGCTCTCCGCGGGCGGCGTCACGGCCGTCGCGGCCGCGAGCGTGGTAGCGATCATCGCCGCCGCACTTGCATACGGCTTCTGGCGGCTCGACGGTCGGATCGTGACTGTGCTGTTCGCGTATCCCTTCGCGATGACGGCCATCTTCCTTCCCCCGGTGGTCGCGGCGCTGTTTTCGACTGCAGTCGCGGACGTGGTCCTGACGCGCAGTGACAACCTCGCCCGGTGGTTCGTCACGCAGGGCCCCGAACTGTTCGGCCTAACCGACTTTCTCGTGGAGAACTTCGAGCGGGACCAGTTCGCCCACGTCATCATCTGGTTCGCTGTGTCGATTCCCGTCGGGTGGATTCTAGGCACGCTCGTGACGCTCGCCGACCTCGTCAGACCCACGGATGAGTGAGGGTGGCCACTTTTGAGCGTCCCGCCCTCAGACACGGTATGGAGTTCGATACGACCACCACTGCGGCCGCATTCGTCGTAATCGTGGCGCTGTCGACGGCCGCACTCGTCGCCGCGCCGATGATGCAGACCGGGACCGTCCTGACGATGGTTCTCCCCTCTATCGTCGTGGGTGGGCTCGTCTTTACTGCCCTCGGCGTCAAATATGGCGAATATCGCGCTACTCACTGAGCCGCGTCGCCCCGGCGTCGTCGACCCGAACGTCGGCGCAGGTGGGTCCACCCCCGACGATGGTCGCGCCAGCCGCGAGCGGAGCCAGCACGCCGAGCGCGAGCGGTGTCGGGCCGAGTGGGCAGTCGATCTCGACGTGGTCGTCAGCCCGGATCGACCCGTCCGCGACTGCCCTCCGCGCCCTTTCGGTCAGTGATTGCTGTGTGGGTGGCTCCTCGCCCACCAGCGCGACCGCGTCCACCGAGACCTCGTTCGGCGGTTCCACCGGATTCTCGCTCCATCGCTCCCGCTCGAAGTGGCCGGTTTCGGGATCGGTCGGCGACGCGCCGTACCCGAGCCTGGAACACCCAGGCGACACGTCGACCCGGTCGAGCCCGCGGGCGGGGCCGATCACCACCGATCCGTCGATCGGCTCCCTCCGGTCGAGATCGACAACACCACCGAGGAGCCAGGCCCCAAGTATGCCGAACAGGGGCTCCGGCGTGTCGCCGAGCCGGCCTCGGGCGACCCCCGCATCGGGGTCCGATGGCCCAACCAGGACCGTCACCGTTGCACCCTCGTGGACGCCGTAGTGCCTGAGCAGATTTCCAGCCTTCCACGCCGCGGTACGGAACTCGCGATAGGTGTAGCCCGTCGACCGGCCCGGGGCGGTGAAGGCTACCCCGTCCCCGTCGTGTGCATCCACGTCGAGGTCGCCGATCAGCGCCATCCCGTGATCAGAAGCTTTCCTTGATCTTCTCGAAGAAGCCCTTGCCTACGTCGATTTCCTCCCCGCCGGCTTCGGCGAACCGCTCGAGGGCCTCGCGCTGTTCGGCGTTTAGTTCCTGGGGCGTGACCACCTGAACCTGCGCGTAGAGGTCGCCCTGACCCCGGCGCTGCAGCCGGGGCATACCCTTGTTGCGTAGCCGGAACGTCTCGCCGCTTTGGGTGCCCGCGGGCACGTCGAGTTCGACTCGCCCGTCGAGCGTCTCCACTTGGACGGTGTCCCCGAAAACCGCCGACGGGAACGAGACGGGGACAGTCTTCCGAAGGTCATCGCCGTCACGTTCGAACTCGGGGTGGTCGTCGACGGCGATCTCGACCAGCAGATCGCCGTTCCGCCCACGTCCGCCCTCCGGAGGCGCTCCTTCGCCGTCCATTCGAAGGGTCTGGCCGTCGCGGATGCCTTCCGGAATCTCCACGGTCAGCGTCGCCTCGTTGCGGACGATACCTTCGCCGCGGCAGGTACTGCACGTCTCCTCGTACAGCGTCCCTTCTCCCTCGCATCGACGACACGTCGCGCGCTGCTGGACGCGACCGAGGGGGGTCTGCTGGACCGTCGTCGTCTGCCCGCGGCCATTGCACTCCGGACAGGTCCGTGAGTCGGTTCCTGGCGGGTGGCCACTGCCGTCACACTCCGTGCAGTGTTCGGGCCGGCGGACGGTCAACTGTTTCTCGACGCCGTGGTAGGCTTCCTCCAGATCGATCTCGAGTCCGGTTTTGAGATCCCGACCCTGCGATCGACCGCCGCCGCGACCGCTCCCCCCTCCACCGAAAAACTGGTCGAAAATGTCCTGCATGTCGTTGAACGGCCCGGCACCACCACCGAAGGGATCGCCACCACGGGCGCCACCACCGCCACCGTCGACGCCGCCGCGTTTTTCGGCCTCGACGAACCGATCGTGGCCCATTTGGTCGTACATCTCCCGCTTCTCGTCGTCCGTGAGGACTTCCTTTGCCGTCTTGGCCATCTTGAACTTCTCCTCGGCGTCAGAGTCGTCGCTGACGTCCGGGTGGTACTTCCGGACCGCCTCGCGGTAGGCCTCGCGGATCTCGTCCTCGTCCGCGTCCCGAGAGACCCCCAGCACCGAATAGA